>JAFAOS010000499.1 GCA_019247515.1 Chloroflexota bacterium
ATCGCGCGGCGATCGATCAGGCGAGATACGTGGACGTCTGGCGCCAGCACCACGGCCAGGGCTCAGTATCGCTCATCACCGCGCGTGGTTGCCCATTTACCTGCACCTGGTGCAGCCATGCGGTGTTCGGTTACTCGCACCGGCGGCGCTCTCCGCACAACGTGGTGGAGGAAGTCGAACACATCGTCGCCAACTATCATCCGGACTTGCTGTGGTACGCGGCCGACGTGTTCACGATCAACCACAAGTGGCTCTTCGAATACGCGGCGGAGATGGAGCGGCGTGGATTCCGTCTGCCGTTCGAAACGATTTCACGTGAGGACCGGCTGAACGAAGAGGTCGTTCAGACGCTTGCGCGGATGGGCTGTTACCGCCTGTGGATCGGCGCCGAGAGCGGTTCGCAGCGCGTCCTGGATGCGATGAAACGACGCACCAACGCGGAACGCGTGCGCGACATGGTGCACCTGCTGCAACGCTATGGCATCGAGGTGGGCATGTTCATCATGCTCGGCTACGATGGCGAGGACCGCTCGGACCTGCAAGCCACCGTCGAGCACCTGAAAGAGGCGGGTCCGGATACGTTCCTGACGACCGTCGCCTATCCGATCAAAGGCACGCCGTACTACACCACGGTCGCCGACAAGGTAATTGCGCGAAAAGCCTGGGAAACCGGCTCCGATCGCGACTACACGATCGCCGGTCGCCACTCGCCGCGCTATTACCAGTTCGCAACGCGCTGGATGGTGAGCGAAGTAGCCCTCCATCGCCAGCGACACAGTCAAGCGCCCAGTTATCCGCGCATGGCCCGTTCCTTCCTGAGCGCCAAACTGGGTCAGGTGGGCATGCTGCTGACCGAACGCGAGGTTGAACGCGCGTGAGCGCGGTGGCACTAGCGCAACCGGATCAGTTGCCACGTCGTTTATGGCGCAACGTCCTGCGCGTAAAACTCGCCCTGGTCGACTCCCGCAAGTACCGCCGGACGGTCCTTGAAGAAGTTGACGGACTCCAGCTGGTGGTCCTTCCAGACGTGTTCAATCCGAAGCTTCTCCGCTCGGGCGCCTTTCTCGCTTCCCAGATTCGACGCTCTGATCTCGTATCCGCCGCTGACCGAGTCCTGGACCTTGGCAGTGGCTCGGGCGCGTGCGGTCTGGCCGCCGCCCGCCGTGGCTGCCAGGTGGTCGCCGTGGACATCAACCCCAGCGCGGTGCGCTGCACGCGCATCAACGCCCTGCTCAACAAGCTGGAGCTGGACGTGCGTCAGGGCGACCTTTTTGCTCCCGTCGAGCACGAGCGTTTCGACGTGGTCATGTTCAACCCGCCGTACTACCGCGGCGTGCCGCGCGACGCCCTGGATCATGCGTGGCGCTCGTGCGACGTCCCCGAGCGTTTTGCCGCGGGCCTCGCCGCGCACCTCACGCGCGACGGAAGTGCCCTGGTCGTGCTGTCCTCCGACGGCGACCCCGACCTGTTCCTCGCGTGTCTCTGGCGCAACGGCCTCCGGCACCAGGTCGCCGCGCGACGCGACTTCATCAACGAGGTAATGACGGTCTACCGGGTGCGGGCATGCTAGTCCTCTACAACCCGCCCAGCTCCGCTCGCCGCAAGCCAGTCATGCCGCTCGCCCTGCTTGCACTTGGCGCGCTGCTGGAGGATCGCCACGACTACGTCATCGTCGACGGTAACCTGGATCGCGATGCGCTCGGCACCATCGACCGGCTGGTCCGCGACGGCGCGGACATGCTCGGCGTCACCGTCATGCCCGGTCCGCAACTGGCCGACTCGGTCCCGCTGTGCCGCGAGCTCAAGCGGCGGCACCCGCGTCTGCGCATCATCTGGGGTGGCTATTTCCCTACTCAGCACTGGGACGTCTGCCTGAAGTCCGGCTACGTCGACTACGTGGTGCGGGGTCACGGCGAGGTCGTCTTCCAGTCGCTGGTCGACCGCCTCGCGGCGGATGCGGACCCCACCGACCTTGCGGGTCTGGCCTACTGCCAGTCGGACGGCATGCCGTTCACCAATCCGACCGCGCCCATTCCGCATCCGAATTTGATGCCGGAGTTTCCGTACCACCGCATCGACGTCGGTCGCTACGCGCGCTCGTCGTTCATGGGCAAACGCACGCTGGCGCACCACTCCAGCTACGGCTGTCCGTTCTTCTGCAATTTTTGCGCGGTCGTGAACATGGTGGGTGGCCGCTGGTTGGCGCAGTCCGCCGAGCGGACCGCCAATGTCACGCGTCGGCTGGTGACGGAATGGGGCGCGGACGCGGTGGAGTTCTACGACAACAACTTTTTTGTCCATGAAGCGCGCACGGTCGACTTCGCCGAACGCATCATGGACTTGGACATCGGCTGGTGGGGCGACGCGCGCATCGACACGTTGCTGCGCTACTCCGATCAATCCTGGGAGCTGATGCGCGACAGCGGCCTGCGCATGGTGTTCATGGGCGCCGAGTCCGGTTCCGACGAGACGCTCAAGCGCATGAACAAGGGCGGCTCTGCCTCCACGGACAAGACGCTGTTCATCGCCGAGAAAATGCGCGCCTACAACATCGTGCCGGAGTTTTCCTTCGTCCTCGGCAATCCACCCGATCCCGAGGCCGACGTCGACAACACGCTGGCGTTCATCCGCAAAGTCAAGCGCGTCAATCCGAACACCGAGATCATCATGTACGTCTACACGCCGGTCCCACTGGCGGGTGAGCTGTACGAGGAGGCGAAGGCCGAGGGCTTCGCCTTCCCGCGCACGCTTGAAGAATGGGTCAGCGACGACTGGCAGGACTTCGCCCAGCGCCGCAGCGCGTCGATCCCGTGGCTGGCCGACCCGATCCGTCGGCACATGCGCGACTTCGAGCGCGTGCTGAGCGCCTACTACCCGACCATCACCAACCCCAGCCTGCGCGGCGCCAGGCGCATGATCCTGCGCGCCGCGAGCGCCTGGCGCTACCACCTGGGCTTTTACAGCTATCCCTTGGAGTTGCGGCCGCTGCAGAGGATCCTGGCGTATCAGCGCCCCGAAACCTGCGGCTTCTGACGCACGGCCGCGCTCGACGCCACGCCCAGCAGCAGCCACAGCAGCCACGCCGTGGGATTGAACGCCAGAAACGAATCCAGCCAGCCGTGCACGAGGAAGGCCACGATGGCCAATCCCACGCCAAGCCCAAGATAGGCGCCCCGCCGTGCGCCGCGCGCCGCGGCGACCAGCGGTCCGCCAATCACCCACGCAAACGCCGCCAGGCCGAGCACGCCCAGGTCCGCCAGGATCTCCAGATAGATGTTGTTGGCCTGAACCCGCTCGTCCCACGCCTCGAGCCCCAGCTCCGCCCCGTAGTAGTGGCGGAAATTGTCAGGCCCTACGCCTAGCAGCGGATGTGCGGCGATCAGCCGCGCGGCCGCGCCCCACAGGTCCATGCGTCCAACAACCCATGGCGCCTCGTCGTCGTCGCGCGGGCTGACCTCCGGCAGCGTTGCTGGGACTCCGCCGGGGGTGATCGACACGCGCGTTTGGGCGTCCGCCCAGCCGCGTTCATAGAACTGGAGCACGTCGCGCTGCAGCATGCCCCAGTCCAGCCGGTACGTCCCGGCGGGCAGGTCGGGCACCGACAGGTTGGCCTGCAGTTGTATGGACTCGCCCGGCTGCACGTCGTGCGGCAGCGGCACCTCTGCCGCGGGAACGTCGAGCACGCCGTTACCGTCGTCGGTCAGCCAGCGGTAGCCCAGCGCGAACGGGTGATTGCCCGAGTTCGTCCACGGAATCCGGCCCTCGTTGCGCACGCTTACGGCGACAATCGCGGTGTGGTCCGCCTGAAGGTTGAGCGTGGCAGGCGCGGAATACGCGGCGCCGTACCAGTCGGCGTCGCTTTCGGTCTGCAGGCGGAGATCGAAGACTGGATCGTGCACCAACAGCAGGATGGCGCCGCCGAGCAGCACCAGCCCGCTCGCCAGAGCTGGCGGCAAGACGCGCCGCAGACTGGAGCGGGCGCAGCCGACCAGGATCAACGTCGCGTAGATCGCGGCCAGGGTCAACATTCCCGCACGGGTCAGCGACAGCACGACGTTCGCCGTACACGCGATGGCAATCGCCACGCCGAGCACCTGAGTCCAGGCTCGGCGAGCCGTTACGCCGAGCACGATGGCGAGGGGTGCGACCATCTCGAAGTACATCGCCGCGATCGTCGCGTACTGGAAGGAAGCGCTGACCCGCAGATCGCCGCCGACCCGGGTCGGGGCGACCTTGAACAGCGCCAGCGCCGGTTCCAGCCCCGACCAGTGCAGGGACTCGCCGATGCCCAGCAGTGCGCTGAGGCCGGCGCCGAGCGCCACCGACCACAACAGCCCGGTCAAGTGCCGCGCGTCGGCTCCGAGTCGCATGGCGACCAGCATGAGGAAGGCGGCGACGAGCAAACGCGCCACGAATCTGAGCGCCTCGTCCGCGTACTCGGGTGCCGCGAGCCTTGCCGAGCTGAGCGTGACGCAAATGAACACCAGGCTGGCCAGCAGAAGCCGCCACTCGGTCCGTGTTGGCAGCACCTGGTTCCAGCCGCGTGAGCTGAGTGCTCCCGAGATGACCCAGGCGACTACCAGCAACATGAGCACGAGCTTGTCGTCGGTCAGGCCGAGCCGCGGCGTGCTGATCAGGGGCGGGATCGCCTCGAACGGCAGCACGAAGCCGACAACCAGCGCCGCCACGTACAGCGTGGATGTCCAGTCTGAAAGTACCGCCCAGCGGCGAACCGTCAACGAATGCGCGATGGTCCGAGGGTAGCCGAGGGGCGCGTTCGCTGCCGTCACGTCTCCCTCTCCCTCTGGGAGAGGGTCGGGGTGAGGGGCATTGCCACTTTGCGTGTTCGCGCTGCGCAAGGGTCTAGCATGTCCGCGGGAACGTGCAGCTGTCCTCAGCCCAGTCGGACCGGGTCGGCGCCGCGCGCCTGACTGTCCAGAGCGCCGTACCCCTCGTCGCCGTTGGCCTCGGCCTGCTTCTGGCTGTCGCTTCCGGAGCGATCGCCGCTTCCCGCGGCTTCGACGGCCTCTACGGTCAGGACGCCTACGCCTACTTCGACTACAGCACTGGCTCGGTGCGCCAGTCGATCCTGCACCTGGCGCCCCTGGAACCATTCTTCTGGCCGCCTGGCTACCCGCTGCTGGTGGCGATCGCGTCGCTCGTCGTTGGCCCGGTCGCGCTGGCGGGGCAGTTGGTCAGCCTGCTCATGGGCGCGCTGGTCCCCGTCCTGACCGCGCTCCTGGTGCGCGAGCTCTGGCCTGACGACTTCGCCTGGGCGCTGCTTGCGGGTGGCATGGTCGCCGTGTGTGGCCAGTTGTGGCAGTCGAGCGTCGTGGTCATGGCCGACACGACGGGTCTGGCGCTGGCTACTTTCAGCGCGCTTGCCCTCGTGCGCTACGCCCGCGCGCGGCACTGGGCCTGGCTGCTCGCCGCAAGCGCCGCGATCGCGTACGCCACGCTCGCGCGCTGGATCTACGGCCTGGTCGCGCTGCCCCTGGGTGTGTACGCCCTGATGGTGTTGCTGGAGAGTCGGCGGGTGACGCGCGGGGCCGTGGTGCATGCATGCGCGGCGCTTGCCGTGGCCGGGCTCATCCTCGTACCTGCGGTCGCCCAGCCGCTTTTCGGGCTCATTCGCAATCCGGGCCAGCCGGCGGCCTTCGCCGGCAACTTCCAGGTCTACTCGTGGTCACCTCTGAACGCGCTGCGACGCGACTTCTTCACCGCCGACGGACACCTCGCCTATGCCCAGCCCAACGGCGTGTACTACGCGGTGGCGCCGGTGAACCCGGCCTACTTCGGTCCGCTGCTGGCAGTCTGGATCTTGCCCGGGTTGTGGGCCGCCCGGCGCTGGCCCGTCCGCAACATCGTCCTCATCGTCGGCTGGGCGGCCATCGTGTACGCCTTTCACGCCGGCGCGCCATGGCAGAACTTTCGCTTCACGCTGGCCTACCTGCCGCCGCTGGCCGTCCTCGCCGCGGCCGGGATCCTGCTCGCGTGGCGCTGGGTCCAGGCCTCGCGACGGCCCCTGCGTGTGGTCGTCGCTGGCTGCGTGGGCATCGGACTGCTGATCAGCGGCGGCGCCGCCGTGCGCCTGGTCGAGCGCTTCATCGACACCAAGGACCAGGAATTGACGCTCGTCCACTGGGTCCAGTCGCAAACACCCACGAGCGCCGAGCTGTTCAGCTTCGGCCCGACGCTGGCCTTTCGCCACTATTCGAGTACGCCGACGTTCGATCTGTTCGACCTCTCGTCTGGCGACGTTCGCAGCATCCTGACGGACCAGCGCCCCCACTACCTGCTGGTCGATATCGGCAGCGTCGAGACCCAGTGGCTCGGCCAGGCGCCATCGACGAATTTTCACCTCCTGCGCGACGAGGCGGGCCTGACCGAGCTCGGGACGGCCGAAGGCTACACGCTGTACCAGATTGCACGATGAGGATTGGCCTCGTCGTTCCCGGCTTCAGCGCCGACCCTGTCGACTGGTGCATCCCGGCGCTCCGTCACCTGGCCCGAAGTCTGGCTTCGACCAACCAGGTGCGGGTCATCGCCATTCGGTACCCATACCGTGCCGCGCGGTACGTGATCGACGGCGCCGAAACGCTGGCCCTCGGCGGCGCCGTGAGCCGCGGGCTAGCGACTTTCGATCTGTGGCAAACCGTCCTCAGGGTGCTGCGCGTCGAACACCGGCGCCAACCCTTCGACGTCCTGCACGCGTTCTGGGCCACCGAGAGCGGGCTGCTGGCGGCGCTGGCGGGTCGACTCCTGAGAGTGCCGACACTCGTCAGCCTGGCCGGCGGCGAGCTGGTCGCGCTGCGGGACATCGACTACGGTGACCAGCGCATTGCCTGGGAGCGCCTGAAGGTCGCCGTCAGTCTGCGGCTGGCAAGCGGGGTGTCAGCGGGCTCGCGTCAGCTCGTGAGCCTGGCCGAAACCAGAGTCCGGCGGCCGGTGCACCTGGCGCCGCTCGGCGTGGACCTCGACCTGTTCCGCCCCGCCTCTCGCGCGCCTGCCTCCGGCGCGCGCCTGCTGCACGTCGGCACCCTGACGCCGGTCAAGGATCAGGCCATGCTCCTGCGCGCGCTGGCCCGCGTCCGCCGCGCCGGCATTCCCGCAACACTCGAGATCGTCGGCGACGGTCCACTGCGTCCACGTCTCCAACACCTCGCGCAAGAAGCTGGTCTCGACTGCAGCGTGTCCTTCCGCGGCGAGATCGACCACGCCGACCTGCCAGAGGTGTATCGCGCGGCGGATGCCTTCGTCATGTCCTCGCGACACGAGGCGCAGTGCATGGTCGCCCTCGAAGCCGCCGCGTGTGGGCTGCCGGTCGTCGGCACGCGCGTTGGAGTGATTCCCGAGCTGACGAAGGCGGTGTCACCGGTGGGCGATGCCGAAGCGCTCGGCGAAGCTGTCGCCAGGTCCCTCGCCGAGCCGAGTGCGCTAATCTCGCCGACACAGCTACGCGCCAGCTTCGGGCTGGATGCCTGCGCCAACCGCTTTCGCGAGCTCTACACAACGCTGAGCGGGGCATGAACCTCCCGTCCTCCGCGACGGGCCTGCTGGATGCCCCTGACCGCGGGACCGCGCAGGGCGCGCCGCCGCACCAGGGATCTCGACCCTCCGCGCCAGGCCAGAAGCTCGACGGCCTGGCCGCGGCCGCGCTGGTCTGCCTCGCGGCGACGGTCGGTCTCGGCGACATTCCCACGCTCAGCCCCGGCACAAGCCTGGTTTCGACCGCCGTGCACGGACTGATGCCCCTTGTCATCTCGCTCGCGTTGCTCAACGCGCTGTGCGCCCGCCGCTGGCCTCGCTTTCCCACAAGTCTGGCGCTGCCGTTTTCCGTCTGGCTCGCTGTGCTGGTCACCTCCGCGCTCTCCGCGCCGGCGTATCAGATCGAAGCGATCGCCGCGCTGGCGCGACCCGCCAGCGGCGCCCTGCTGGCCTGGGCGGTCTACGACGTCTGCGGCACCCAACAGCGCTGGCAGCGAGTCATTCAGGCGCTAGCGCTGGGCGGTCTGGCCGTCGCCTGCATCGCCGTCGCGGAGGCGACTCGCGTCCCGCCAATCGCTGTTGGGCTCGCCGCCATCCGCGACGGCCAGGTCCCCATCGGCGACGTGCCGCGCGTCGCCGCCACGCTGTCGCATCCGAACGAGGCCGCCATGCTCTTCGAATTGGCGTTGCCACTGCTCGTCGCCTGGGCATGGACCGCCGCGCCACGCTGGCGCCGACCGCTTGGCCTGGGCGCGCTGGTGACACTGCTGGCCATCGTTTTGACGTTCAGTCGCGCCGGCATCATCGCCGCGCTCGTCTCACTCGTTCTGCTGGCTGGGCTTTGCGTCCGCCGATCGGCTCGACGCCGACTGATCACGCTCGGCACGGTCGCCCTCGCGCTGCCGCTGGCGCTCGGGTGGGCGTCCCTGATGGACCCTGGCCTCGATCGGCGACTGCTCGCCGGCATCGACGAAGCCAGCGCCGCGCAACCACCGAGGACCGAGTTCTGGTCGGCTGGCATCGGCATGTTCGAGGACCACCCCCTGCTCGGCGTGGGACCCGACAACTTTCGCTGGCTGTTTTCAGCCTATTCGGCCACGCCCGCCGACAATCTTGGCATTCACGCGCACGATCAGTACCTCGAGGTTCTCGCCGACACGGGCCTACTGGGGCTGGTGGCCTTCAGCTGGCTGATCGCTGGTCTGATGCATCTGGCCGTCCAGCGCGTCCACTACGCACGGGCGGATTGGGCCTGGCGTGCCGCTCTGCTGGCGTGCCTGAGCGTGTGGCTGGTGCACGCGCTGCTGGACGATTTCGAGCGGTTCTGGCCGACCAGCGTCGCCTTCTGGCTCATCGTCGGCCTGCTGCTGGCACGCCCGTCAGCCTCCCGCGCACGGGCTATCGATTGAATAGCCAGTAGACGCCGGCCACGATCGCGATGATCACCAGCAACGCGAGGATGCCGGCCGGACTGCCCAGCGCGGCGCCGCCACCACCCCCGCCGAAACTCACCATAACTCTCAGATTGTCCGCGCTGGCGTCCAACTCGGCAACAGTTTTCCTCAGGTCGAGCGCAGTGGCATGCGGTGTGCGCCCCGGAGCGCCGCATGCCACAAGACATCGCGCGCGGGCGTCCAGCAGCTTCAGGCGCGGGGTGCCGGTGGAGGTGCTGCCCAGCGAAGAGTTCGAGGACGAGCACCTGCCGCGGGCGATCAACCTGCCCCTGACGGACCTCCGCCCCGAGTTGGCCGACAGCCTGCTCGGGACGGATCGCCGGCGGCCCATCGTCGTCTATTGTCAGTCCGGCGATTGAGACCTGAGCTCACGGGCCGCGTGGCGGCTCGAAAGCTTCGGGTTTGTCAACGAGTATCGGTACACGGCGGGCAAAGCGGACTGGCTGAGCTGCGGCCTGCCGAGTGAGGGCAAACTGGCCAGCGAAGCGCGCATCGGCGCGATCGCCCACCGCGACGTATCGACCTGCCGGCCTGGTCAGCACGTCGGCGAGCTGCAGGTCGAAAACGACCTGTACGTCGTGGTCAACGACGAGTGTGTCGTTCTCGGCGACCTGCGCGGCAAAGCGTTGCAAGCCGACCCGCACAGGTGCGTCGAGGAGGTGATGGACCCGGGCCCGTCGACGTATCGACCCAACATCGGCGTGCAGGAGATGGCCCACCACATGATCGAGACCGGCGCTCGCAAAGTGCTGGTCGCCGACGGCGACGGTCGGCTGATGGGCGGGCTCACGTTCGAAGACGTGCTCGGCGCCCTCGAGGAGCACCGCCACTCCCACACGCCTCCTGCCTGATGCGCACGACGGTCCAGTTCTTGCTTTAGAGTATGATCAAGGAGGATTTAGTTCATGGGCGACCGAATGGACGAAGCCAAAGGCAACGTCAAGCAAGGTGTCGGCAAAGTGACCGGCAATCCTGACATGGAAGCCGAAGGCAAAACCGAGCACGACTCGGCTGCCGCCAAGCGCCAGGTCAAGGGCGCGGCCAATCAGGTCAAGGGCAGCGTCAAGGAAGGGCTCGGCAAAGTCACCGGCGACGAGGAAACGCGTGCGCGCGGCACCGCCGACAAACTGAAAGGCGACGCTCAGCGAACTGGGTAACCAGACCCGCTTTTCAGCACATGACAAACGCCCCGAGCCGTTTCTGGCCTCGGGGCGTTTCCGCGTCTTCCAGCGAACAAGAGCGCTATTCGATCTTGAGAATCTTGCCGTCCTGACCGAGGTACACGATGTACCCGACACTCTGCCCGTTGGCGTTGACGGCGTAGTAGACCATCGAACCACCGCTTTCGGTGCGGTAGTCCCCGACCCGAGCAATGTTGCTGACGTCGGCCGGGGCCTGGGTCTGAATCTGCTGCACGAATGTGGCTTCCGGGACCTGCTGCTGGAAGGTCGGATCCATGCACTGGTACGCCTGCTGCGCGGCGCCCGAGGATTTGTTGGCAATCGCGGTCATCGCAGTATCCGCACAGGCCGTACTCACAGCGGCCGACGTGGCCGCTCCCGATGCCGACGTGCCCTGCGCCGTCCCACCGAGAGCCATGTAACCGGTGATTCCAGCAATCACCGCGAGCCCGATCAGGAGCCCACCCCGCTGCCGCCAGAGGCCGACGCCCAGCCGTGCGACCACGCGGCGGGCCACGGTCGGCGCGGTCATCTGAGTACTCATGAATTCAGTGTGTGTTACAGACATTAAGAGCGAGCTAAGCTCGAGTCAGGTGTCTGCTAAGGGTTTTTGCCGGTCCGGCCGTCCGAACTCGAGATTTTCTCGATGGAAGCTCGCGTTTCCTGGCAGGCTGAGCATCGTGAGCTCGAGCGCGACCACTACTGGTGGCACACGTTGTGCGCGTGGGACGCAGACCATGTACCGTCATCGTCCGCGGGCGCTGGTTGCCCCCCTCGTCAGTCTGCTGCTGGTGCTGGCTACAGCCTGCAGCGCGGTAGGCTTGCCAGGGGCCAATTCGACGCCAGGCGCTTCCGCGACGGCACAGCCGACGAGCGCGGCCCAAGGCGGCGCTGGCGGCGCCGCGGGTAGCCAGGGCTCGTCAGGGGCCGCGTCGCCTGCTGGCCAGGCCACGCCAGCTTCTGGAGCCGCCGGCTCCGCGCCGACGCCCGCCGCGCCCGCGCCGACCGCCAACCCCACCCAGCAAGCCTTCGGCCAGCACTCCCCCTTGCCGCTGGCCGGCGAATACGCCGTGACCGCGAACTCTGACGATCATTCCCTGTCAGTGGTGCCCATCGGCGCGGCAGCTGTTGCGACGACCGTGTCTCTCGATCTGGCGCCGGTAACCATCGGCGCTGCTCCCAACTCGGACATGGTGCTCGCCTCGGACGGCACGGACGCCTCGCACGCCGTGGCAATCGCCCACCTGAACGCCAGCAGCCAGTCGGGAAGTATCGACGTCGGCAGTCAGACCGGCACGGTCGGTTCGCCATCACCGACGGATCCGGTCGGACCCGTCCTGGTCGTCAGCGACACCGACAACAGCATTCGATCCATCGATCCCGACACGCAGGCCCTCGGCACTGCGCTGCCGCTCGGCGCGGGACCACATAGCGTGGCGGTTGCGCCCGGTAACTCGATGATGACCCCCCAGGTGTACGTGACCAATGCCGGTGACGGCACCGTCACGGTCCTCGACCAGAAGGTCACCAGCGTCCAGAACACCATCCAGGTCGGCGGCCGACCAGTCGGCGTGGTCCGCACCGTGGACGGCCGGCTGTGGGTCGCCGATGGCGATTCTGGCGCTGTCACCGTCTTCGACGCCACGACCGGTGACAAGCTGGACACCATGCAGATCGGCCCGAACCTGACCGGCGTGGCGGCCACACCCGACGGGCGCTACCTGGTGCTCGCCTCCAGCAATCCGGACGCGGCGCTGTACGCGGTGGACCTCGTCGGCAGCATGATCGGCAGCGACAACAGCACCTCGGTTCGCCAGCTTGGGGTGCCGAGCGGAGTCCTGGCGCTGGCAACTGGGGCGGAGATCACGCGCGCGTACGCGACCACCGGCGATGGCAACCTGATCTACTGGGATCTCGACTCCAACACGATCTCGCAAACGATTCCCGTTGGACATAATCCGGTCGGGTTGACGCTGGGTATCGTCGAGCCGACGGGTGGCTCCACGCCACCTGGCCCGGGCACGGCGACCGGTGGCACCGCCGCCGGCGGAGGCGGCGCGGGCGCGGCGACCGGCGGCGCGGGCGGGAGCACGTCGTCGACGGGTGGCACGTCGGCGGGCTCGAGCAGTGGCGCGGGCAGCACGACTTCGACGGGCGGCACGACGAGTTCGGCGGGCGGCAGCACTGGCACAAGTGGCAGCACCACCGGCACGACTGGCAGCACTGGCACAACTGGCAGCACTGGCACGACTGGCAGCACTGGCACAACTGGCAGCACCACCGGCACGACTGGCAGCACTGGCACAACTGGCAGCACTGGGACAACCGGCAGCGGCACTACGGGCACAAGCGGAGCCGGCGGTGCCAGCACCAGCACCATCGGCAGCGGAACCGGCGCTGGCACCGGTACTGGCACGACTAGCGGCACCACGGGGACGGGCACAACCTCCAGCGTGACGGGCACGGGCGCGACCGGCTCGAGCACCGGCACTGGCACGGCTGGCGGCACCACTTCGAGCACGGGGACCGGTACCGGCACGGGCACGACTGGCGGCACCACCTCGAGCACCGGCACCGGGGCGACGGGCACCGGCAGCGGCACGACCGGCACCGGGTCGACGGGCACCGGCAGCAGCACGACGGGCGCCGGCACCACCGGCGGCAGCACCGTTGGTGGCGGGACCTCGAGCGGCATCACCGGCACCACCAGCGGCACGACCACCGGCACCACCAGTGGCACGACGACCGGCACCGGCACGAGCGCTGGCGCGGGCACCGGCTCCGCCGCTGGCACAACTGGCGGCACTGGCACGAGTGGTGCGGCGGGAGCCGCTGGTGGAATCGGGCCCGCCGGAGTCGCGCCCGGCCCGGCGGGTGTCGCACCAGGACCCGCCGGCGCGACCGGCGGCGGTAGCGGTGGCGGCGCGGGCGGCGGCGGAACTGGCGCAGCTGGCGCCGGCGGGTCGAGCACCGGCGGCACGACCGGTGGCACGACTGGCGCTGGCGCCGCCTCTGGCACCGCGCCCTGATTTACACGTAGCCGGCCAGCCGGCGACTACGAAGCCGGTCTCTGCGCCGCCGGCGCTCGTGGCAGCTCCGTCGCCAACAAGCCACCGTCACGCACGTTGGTGTAGACGTCGGCCGCGCCAAGCATCAATCGCCCCGGTAACCCGAGCTCCTCGAAACAGCGCGAAATCTCCTCCATCTCGCCGATCCAGCGATACGCCTTGGGCGGCATCGTCGAAAGCCCGCGCTCCACAAAACGCCGCACCCCGGCCAGCTCCGCTCCCAGATTCTGCTCTTCCCGCAGGTTGTCCTCCACGCCGAGCAGTCGCGCGGCCACGAGCAATTCCGCGCCGAGCGCCTGGACGCCCTTGGTCATCGCCGCGTAGCACATCTTGAGTCCAGAGGCCTGACCAACTCCGCCCTCCAGCACGCGGATGTCCAGTCCGAAGTCGCGCAAGCCCTCCAGTTCACGCGCGCCTGGTCCGGAGGCGAAGGTCCGGTTCGAAGATCGATTGGGTGGACCGCCGATGATCCCCGCGTCGACGAACCGCGCGCCCGCGTCCAGCATCGTCTGGGAGATGGTCCGTGCGGTGCCGGGCGCGATCGCATTGCAGTCCGCGTACAGCAGGTCGGCTCCGGTCGCGCGCACTGCCGCCGCGACCTGATCGGCGACCGCGCCAGCGACGGCCGGCGGCAGAATCGACAGCACCACGTCGCACTCGCGGACCAGCACTTCCAGGTCGGGAACGTCCTCGAAGCCCGCTTGCAGCGCCCGCTCGCGCGAGCCGCGCCCGCGACCGGCCAGGCACGTCAGCACGCGCACGCCGTGCTGGTGGAGGACATCGCCCACGCCGCTGCCCATGTCGCCTGGACTGAGGATGCCTACGGTCTTGATCGTCGTCGTCATCCGATCAGGGTAACGTGCAGGCAACCGCTCGAGAATTGTCCGTGTCGAACCGCTACGCGATCTACGCCCTGGCCCTGATGTTCGGCATCAATTTCCTGAACTATGCCGACCGCTGGGTCGGGTCCGCCGTGGCCCCGCTGATCCAGGCCGAGTTCAGTCTCACCGACTTCGAGGTCGGTCTGCTTGGCAGCGCTTTCACCCTGGTGTACGCCATCGGCGCGCTGCCGTTCGGTCTGTGGGCCGATCGGGGCCTGCGCAAGACGGTCATCGGCACGGGCGTCGCCATCTGGAGCGCGGCCACACTGCTGACCGGCCTTACGACCAACTTCCTGCAGTTGTTCGTGACCCGCGCGATTCTGGGTATCGGCGAGGCCAGCTACTACCCGGCCAGCACCTCGCTGCTGGCCGACTTCTTTCCGCGCGAGGTACGCGGGCGGGCCATGTCGATCTGGTCGTCCGGCGCGGTGTTCGGCATTGCGCTGGGCTTCGCGGGCGGCGGCATCCTGGCGGCACGCTACGGCTGGCGGCCGGCATTTTTCGCCAGCGCCGTGCCCGGCCTGGTCCTGGCGGTGCTCGCCTTTCGACTCCGCGAACCACCCCGCGGGGCAGCGGAGGCCAGTGGCCCGCTGCTGCGGCACTCCGACGACGCCTCGGTTGGCAACATGCTGCGGCTGCTGCGCATCAAGACGCTGCGCAACACGATTCTGTCCCAGACGGCGCTGTTCTTCGTGCTCGGCGCGAACGCGTACTGGTTGCCGACTGTGCTCACGCGGCGGTTCGGAATGGACGTCGCGGAAGCGGGCACGCTCGCGGGTGGGGTGATCGTCACCGGCGGTGTGCTCGGCACGCTGACCGGCGGGTGGGTCGCCGACTGGCGGCGTCGGCGCTCGCCGACCGCGGACCTGCAGGTCTCGATCGTGGGCTTCGTGGCCGCCGCGGCGCTGATCAGCCTGGCGCTGATCGGACCCCAGGCGTGGTTCGTCCCCCTGTTTTTGCTGACCGTGATCAGCCTGTACCTGTATATGGCGCCGTTTACCGCCATCGGCCAGAACGTGGTCGTCCCGTCGCTGCGCGGCTCGGCGGTGACCATCACGCTGCTGATCGCGCATCTTTTGGGCGATTCGTACGCGCCGGCCGCCATCGGGCTCTTCTCGGACGTTCTCGGCAGCCTGCAACTCGCGCTGCTGATCGTCTCGCCGGCGCTGCTGCTACTCGCCGCGGGACTGGCGGCGCTGGCGCTGGGATCGATCCAGTCGGACACGCTCGAGATGAGTCGCGACTGGGTGGAGCGGGGCGTTTCGCCCACCGCGGCCGCGGCCGTGCCGCTGCGGCACTGACCCGGATTCGCGTTGCGTGGCTGCAGTCGACGTCGGACGCGGCGTAGCTGCCGCGAGCCTCCATCATCGCCGCCGACGCACCCTCGCCACTTTGGCGATTGCGCCACTCTGGAGGAGCGAGGCCGGCACACCACCTGCACTGTTAACACCGCGTAAAACGCATGACCAGCCTGTCCGACAAGGCAGAGAACGCCCTCAACGAAACCCGCACGCTCATCCTGGGCGCCCAGGTGCTCGTGGGCTTCAGTTTCCAGGCGGGTTTTCAGCCAGGCTTCACGCGCTTGCCGCTCGCCGCGCAAGAGCTCGAAATCCTCGGTCTGGGACTCATGCTTGTCGCCGTTGGCCTGCTGATCGCGCCGAGCTCCTTCCACCAGATCGTCGCCGGCGGCCATGACACCCCAGGCGTGATTGCCTACACCGGGCGCATCGCGGCGCTGGCGCTGCTGCCGTTCGCGATCGGCATCGGCCTCGACGCGTACATCGCCGGGCTCGTGGTGGTCGGCGGGGGCGCCGCTGCCGTGGGACTCGGCGTGGCTGGCACGGCGTTCGCATTGTTTTTCTGGTATGGGCTCGACTGGGCGTGGCGCCTGCGCGACGGTCCGAGGCAGGACGCGATGACGGATCAGCCAGAACCGGAGGCGACGCCGCTGGAGACCAGGATCAAGCAGGTCCTCATGGAGGCGCGGGTGGTGCTGCCGGGCGCGCAAGCGCTGCTCGGCTTTCAGCTCGCGGCGATGCTGACCGACGCGTTTGCCCAGCTGCCGCGAGCGTCGCAGTACGTGCACCTGGCGAGTCTCGGGCTGCTGGCGGTCACGATCGTCCTGCTGATGGCCCCGACCGCGTTCCACCGCATCGTCGAGCGCGGCGAGGACACCGAGCGACTGCATCGCTTCTCGACGGCGATGGTGCTGGCGGCGCTGGTGCCCCTCGGGCTGGGCCTCTCGAGCGATTTCTACGTGGTGGCCAACAAGGTGCTCCAGGCGCCAGGCCTGGCGCTGGCGCTGGCCGCGGTCAGCCTGGTGTTCTTCTACGGACTGTGGTTCGGGGTGACGCTGGCGGTGCGCGCCCGCGGTGCTTCTCGGCGCGGCGTTGCCAGTGGTCCGCGCCGGGAGGCAGGTCGCGGCGCGCTGCCGGACCTGAAGCCCGAAGCGCGCGTCAGTCGAGCCGCTCGATGATCGCGGCGTTGGCCATGCCGCCACCCTCGCAGATCGCGGCGAGCGCGTAGCGACCGCCGCGGCGCTCCAGCTCGTTGAGCGCGGTGATAATCAGGCGCGTGCCGCTGGCGCCGAGCGGGTGGCCGAGGGCGATCGCCCCGCCGTTGACGTTCAGGCGGTCGGCTCCGACGCCCAGCTCCTCCTGCCAGGCCAGCGGGACCGGCGCGAAGGCTTCGTTGACCTCGAACACGTCGATGTCGTCGATCGCCAATCCCGCGCGCTGCAGGACCTTGCGCGTGGCGGGGATGGGCCCGGTCAGCATCATCACCGGGTCCGAACCAACCTGACTGAACTGCACCAACCGAGCGCGCGGGCGCAGGCCGAGCTCGTCGGCCTTGTCGCGCGAGGCGATGAGCATGGCGCTCGCGCCGTCGGTCAACTGGCTGGAGTTGCCGGCGGTCAGCAGCTCCAGGCCCGGGTACGCGGGCTTCAGCGTGGCGAGCTTCTCCACGCTGGTGTCTGGCCGAATGCCCTGGTCCGCCTGGATCAGGTTGCCTTCCAGCGGCACCGGCACGATCTCCTCAGCCAGCCAGCCCCTGGTCGTGGCGTTGGCGGCGCGCGCGTGGCTGCGGGCGCTGTAGTCGTCCAGGGCGGCGCGATCGAGGCCCCATTTTCGAGCCACCATCTCGGCGCCCACCGACTGACTGAACTCGTCGACCCCGTAGCGCTCCCGCACCGAGGCGGTCATCGGCGTGCGAGCAGTGGTGACCTGTGAGCCGATCGGCACGCGGCTCATGTTCTCGACGCCGCAGGCCACCACCAGGTCATAGCCGCCCGCCATGACGCCCTGCGCCGCGAACTGGATGGCTTGCAAGCCGGAGCCGCACTGGCGGTCGACCGTCGTGGCCGGCGTCGATTCCGGCAGACCCGCGTCCAGCCAGGCGAAACGCGAGACATTCAAAGCCTGCTCGCCGACCTGTCCGACGCATCCGCCGATCACGTCGTCGACCTCGGCGGCATCCACGCCCGTACGCTCGATCAGCGCCTTGAGCGTGAAGCTCAGCATCTCGACCGGGTGCCAGTTGCTGAAGCAGCCGCCACGCTTGCCGAACGGCGTCCGCCAACCGCCGAGGATCACCGCCTCGCGACTGCGGCTGCCGCCGCGCCCGTTGCCACTGCCGTTGCCGTTGCTGCTGCTCATACCGATGACCCTCCGGCCGCTCTGCTTACCACTGCCACTTCCGCCGCGCCGCCCGCCCGCTGTTCCCTGGCTCAGCGTAACGACAAAGCGTCACAGGAACCGTCACGCGGCAGTCGAAAAGCGTCACGCGAACCCGAAAAGCGTCATGCGCGTGTCACAGTTTGCCTTTTCGGGCCGCGCGGCCGTGCCTCATTGGGGATTTGCAATCTGGATGACCGCGAATGCGGCGCCCTGGGGATCGCTCAGCACCGCGAAGCGGCCCTGCGGGATGTCCATCGCCGGGCTCATGACCCTGGCGCCCAGCGACTGCGCCTTCTTCAGCGTGTCGTCGGTGTTGGCCACGGCGAAGTACACCAGCCAGTGGGGTGGGACCTGGGGCGGGTACATCGAACCCATCGCGGTGCCGCCGGCGATGCTGCGGCCGCCGACCTGAAACTCCACGTACTCGCCGCCGTCGGGCATCTTGTTGGACTTGGCGCCCCAGTCGAAGACACGCGTGTAAAAGCTCTTGGCCGCCTCCAGGTCGCGCGTGGCCAGCTCGTTCCAGCAGAAGCTAACGGGCTGATTGACCAGGTCCGCGCCTTTCATGGCCGCCGGCTGCCACGCGGCAAAGACCGCGCCGGTCGGGTCCATGAACACGCCCATACTCCCCTGATCCATGACCTGCATTGGCGCTACCAGCGTTTTACCGCCAGCCCCGTCAACCCGCCTGGCAGTTTCTTCGACATTGGCGGTGCTGATGTACGTCGACCAGGCTGGCGGGTTGCCTGGACTCATCGGCGGCGTGGTGGCGGCCACCACTTTGCCGTTCGAGGTGAACATCGTGTAGTGGCCGGCTTCTTCGCCCAGGTCCTGCGACTTCCAGCCGAAGAGCTCGCCATAAAAACGGGCCGCGGCCTGCACGTCGGGGCTGGTGTGATCCACCCACATCGGGGTGCCCGGGGCATAGTTCGAATTACTCTGCGTCACGTCTACCTCCCGTTGTCGGGTTATCGCCAAAGGGCTAACCCTACGCGACGACCGCGCCTGCTTTCCAGCATGCCGGCGGCTGCCACATCCGCGCCGCGTGATGCAGCCGTGATGCCCCAGCCCTCGACACGCCAACCGTTAACCGCCATTGTTGCCTCGGCCTTTGGCACCGAGATGACGCGCCCTCGCCTCATCCAGGCACCCCTGCCCACACTCGACGAGCTGGCCTATCCGCGCGCCGCGGACGGCCTGGTCCACCAGTGCGCCTGGTGTCGGCGCGTGCTGGATCGGGCAGGCCGCTTCCGCATCTGGGCGCAAGGGCTGCTGCAGGGCGAGGTGAGCCACGGCCTGTGCTCGAGTTGCGCGCCCGCGCTGCGTCCGGCGCGCTGAGCCGGCGCGTTCAACGCTCGCGCGGATCGCCACCGCTCCGAGCCCGAAGTCGACGCGGCCGCACCCGGGCAAGCGCCGGTGACGAGTCTTACAACAAGGGCAGCTGAGGGCTCGCCGATGACGGGTCTTACAACAGGGGCAGCTGAGGGCGGGTGCTCAGCCGATCGCTGGCGAAGATGCGACCCTCATCAGGGTCCATGCGCGTGATGCGGACTTCGACTGCCTGAGCGGGCATCCGCTCAGACGATTCGCCGCTCGAGAGCACCGCATATAGCCCGAGGACCTCCAGCCGCGGGCCGCGCTCGGTGCGCCCCAGCACGGTACCGGTCACGGGCCGCCGCGCCCGCATGGCCGCGCTGAGGGCCGCCCAGGCGCCGGTGGCGGCCACCGCTTCGAGACGAATGCGCCAACCCGTCAGAGCCGACGCCAGGATCGCGTTCACCCCCCGCCACCCGGCGATGCCGCGCAGGTCGATCTCCCCCAGCAACACGCGCGCCTGGCCGAGACCTGGCAGCAACACGACGGGTGGCACCTCGCCGAGCCCCAGCGCATCGGCGATGTACGCGCTTGCCGAGCGTTGCCAGCGCACCACCTGGATGCGCTCACCCTCGAGCTGCTCGCTGACGCGCCGCAGGTGGTCGGCGCCGATGCCCACGCTCAGCGGAGTGACGACCGCCTGTCGTGGCCGAAGCGCCACCTTGGACAGCACCCCCGGCCGCCGCGCGATGGCCACGATCTCCAGCGGACCGTCCGGACTCGCCAGCGCGGGCACCGACTCGCGCAGCAGCTCACCGACGTAGACTGCCGCCTCCGAGCGCGCCCCGAACGGAAAGCGCGCGGCCGCTGGCCTGTCGAAACGCGGTAGTGGCAGCGGCTCGGGCTGCGAGACAGCAGGGATGCCCTGAGCGTACCAATCTCGACCGTCGTTCGTAGCCGACCTACAATCCGGCCGCGTGTCCTCCGATCCGTCCGACAACGATGCGACCGAGGAGGACAGCCTGCTCATCGAAGCGGTCTCACTGCTGGTCCGCCGTCAGCGGGAGACCGAGGCCTGGGTTGCGGCGCAGATAGCTCAGACGGAGGCGCGAGCCTCGGCGGACGAGCAGCGGTACGCCGCGCTCGAAGCCCGGCTGGCAGGCATTGAGGATCAACTCGGGCGCCTGCTGCGCCGGTTCCAACCGAGCCGGACGGATGGTGAGCTGGACGAGCGGCTCGCCGGGCTTCGCCAACAGGTTCGAGGACTGAGGGCGGAGGCTCAGGAGCGGTCGCCGCTGGCCGCCGACACGCCGACGGCCACGGTGGCGATCTCTCAATCGGCGCCGCCGTCGGCCGGGGGACACAATCACATGACCGCGGCATCTTCGGCCTCGAATAACGCGCTCAGGTCGGCGGGCTCCGTGCAGGCCGTCGCCGCGGCGGGGCCTCGTGGCGCACAGCGGCCGCCCGGCGGCACGGATGACGCGGGGCCGCGGGCGGCGGAGGGTGCGTCTCAGCCCGCGGCGCGAGTCGCGGCGCCTGTCGCGGAGGCGGCGTCTCCTGCGCCTGTCACGCAGGCAGCGTCTCCTGCGCCCGTCGCGGAGGCAGCATCTCCTGCGTCTGTCGGCGCGGCAGCATCTCCTGCGCCTGTCGGAGCGGCGCCGGGGGGTCGGCACGCTCGCGTCTCGGACCTGCTGGGCGCTACCGCGCGCGAGCGCTTCGGCGTGGTGCTCATCGGCGTCGGAGTGATCGCCGTCGTTTACGCCGTGCTCAGCCAGCTGCGCCTCGGCGGCTGAGCGGCAGCCTTCGGCGGCTCGCCAGTCCCAGGCCCGTGACCGCCACGATCAGTGACCAGGGGTTGCAGCGGTGATCGCCCACAGGCCAACACCCGCGACGGACTGACACGCTGTCCAGGCCGACGGCCCGTCTACCATGGGCGGGAATGGCGCAGCGCGGAGCTCCCCACACGCGACCAACCACGGCATAGGTGCTGCGCTTTGTCCAGGGCGACCTCGCGGCCGTGCTGCGGGTGCCGGCCTTTCGTCGCTATTCGACCAGCCGCATCGCCGCGGCCGTCGGCCAATCCATGCTGCAGGCCATCATCGCCTGGCAGGTGTACGCGCTGTCGGGGTCCGCGCTCGACCTGGGCCTGGTGGGACTGGTCCGATTCGTGCCGGCCTTGCTCCTCAGCTTCGTCAGCGGCGTCATCGTCGACACCTACGACCGACGCCTGATCCTGCTCGGCGCACAGGCCATTCCCGCGCTGACCTCCACACTGATGCTCGTCGCCATCGCCAGCGGCAACGCGTCGCTGCCAATGGTGTACGGGCTCGTCTTCTTCGCGGGCGTCGCGTCGGCCTTTGAAGGACCCGCGCGCCAGACGATGATCCCGGCGCTGGTGCCGCGCAACCTGTTCTCACGGGCGATGACGTTCAACTCCACGTTGCAGTCGCTGTCTTCGGTGACCGGCCCGGCGCTCGGCGGCGCGCTGATCGCGCTGGACGGCATCGGGCTGGGCTACTCGGCGCACCTCGGACTGGTGCTGCTCTCCATGCTCGTGCTGTGGCCGGTGCACACGCCACGCGCCAGGAGCAGCAGACCGTCCCGCGCGGGCGTGCGCCTCGACGCCATTCGCGAGGGCCTGCGCTTCTTGAAGAATCAGCCCGTGGTACTCGGGGCGATGACGCTGGACATGTTCGCGGTGCTCTTCGGCGGCGCCAAGGCGTTGCTGCCAATCTACGCCGTGAGCATCCTGCACGCCGACGCGGCCGGCTACGGGGTGTTGACCGCCTCGCTCGACGTTGGCTCGCTGATCGCCGCCGCGATCATGGTCGGCCTGCCCGTGCCGCGACACACCGGGCGCGCGCTGCTGGGCTCAGTGGTCGCCTACGGCCTGGCGACCATGGCGTTCGGCCTGTCGACCTGGCTGCCGCTGTCGGTCATCGCCTACGCGGCCGTTGGAGCGGCGGATCAGGTCAGCGTGGTCATGCGTCTCAACACAATCCAGCTCGCGATTCCCGACGAATTACGCGGACGGGTCACGGCGGTCAATTTTGTCTTCGTCAACGCCTCCAACCAGATTGGCGGGCTCGAATCGGGCCTGGTGGCGACGCTCACGACCGCGGTCTTCGCGGTGGTCAGTGGCGGAGCCGCGTGTCTGGTGGTGGTCGGCGTCGTCGCCGCGCGAATTCCGCAGCTGCGCGAGTACCAGGCGCGCCACGCGCTGGCGGCACGTACATGATGCCGCGATGACGGGCTAGCCGGCCTCCAGGCTCGCGATGCGCGCGCCGTCGCGGTCGATGTCCAGCGTCAGCCGGCAACGATCCGTCTCGATCACCAGCGACTGGAGCGACGGTCCGACTGCCGAGAGACGCAGCTCCGCGACGGTCTGGCCGCGGAGGGTCCGAAGCGCGCGGTTGACCTCGCGCGCGGCCGACGCAAGGTGGCGACCGCGCCGCGTGCGGCCGAAGACCGACTGGAGGACCGCTCGATTGGCCACTCGGCCGGTGTTGAACAGCAGCTCCAGCATCGTCTCCAACGGCGCCATCAGGTCATCGGGGACTTCGCCCGAAGCCGCGGCCGCGGCCAGCTGCTCGTAGCGGATTCGGGCGGCGGGGTCGGGCAGAGCGCGGGCAAAGGCGGCGGACTCCACGCCCAGGACGTCGGCCTCTGCCGTCTCGAGGTGCAAAATGCGCTCCGGACTCCGATAACTTCAGTGCTTGTCTTCGACCAGCACCTCGATCTCGTGTTCGAAGCCGCCGGTCTCGATGACGCAGTGCATGCCGCATTCCTTTGGACCGTCCTTTTCCCACCACCAGCGACCGGACCGAGCATTGGCCCCCGGCTCCACCGGGCGCGTGCACGGGGCGCAGCCGATGCTCTGGTAGCCCTGGTCGTACAGAGTGTGGTAGGGGACGTCGTTGGCGTGGATGTAGTCCCAGACTTCCTCGTCGGTCCAGTCGGCGAGCGGATTGACTTTCACAATGCCGCCGTGATCGTGGTCCAGCTCGATCTTGCGAATGTTGGAACGCGTAGCCCACTGGTCGCGCCGCAGGCCGGTGATCCAGCCGTCCAGTCCGTGCAGGACTTTGACCAGCGGACGGACCTTGCGGACGTCGCAGCAGGTCAGCCGCAGCGGAACCGATTGATAGAACATGTTGACGCCGTGGCGCCGCACCAGCGCTTCGAGCTCGCGCGAGTCGGGGAAGTACGTCTCGATCTCGATGCCGTAGTGGTTACGCACCTGGTCGATCAGGGTGTAGGTCTCCTGCGGCAAGCGACCGGTGTCCACGGTGAAGACGCGCACGTCGGGGCGGAGGCGCCAGGCCATGTCCAGGATGGCCATGCCGTCGCTCTGGAAGCTGGTGCAGATGGCGACCCGTTCCTGAGCAAAGGTATCGAGCGCCCAGCCGATAACTTCCTGGGGCTCTTTGTCGTCGTACTCGACGGACAACTCACCGGCTTCCCATTCGTCGAGGACGACCCTCGGTTCTGCTTCGACGTCGGCGTAGACAACCATGGCGATCAGCGGTACTCCTCGTAGGGCTCGAAAGTGCAGGTAGCAATGTGGTTCATGCGGGCACCGGCTCCGGTGCACCGGTCCCGATGGCGATCAGCTCGTCATCGGTTTTGCGTCTGGCGAAACTCTGGAACGTTTCGCCGGAGTGGCGCTCGGCGAGATACGCGGCCACCAGGCGTTCCACGTACGCCGGCGCTTCCTCTGACGGCACGCGCCGCAGCAGGGGCCGGCCGATTTCGGCGTGTTCGCCGAGTCCGCCACGCAGGTAGACCTCGTAGGCCTCCAGCTTGCCGTGGCCAGCCTGGTCGCCCCGCGCCGTCGTGCCCTGGAGCCCGATGTCGGTCACCCAGTGGTGGGCGCAGGAATGCGGGCAGCCGTCGACGCCGAGCTTGATGCCTTCCACGTCGCGACCGAACCGCTCCTCCAAGCGCACGACGATCTCCGCGAGCTTCGTCTTGGTTTCGGCCACCGCGTAATTGCACAGCGGTTCTCCGGTGCAGCCGACGCTCGCGCCGCGAATCCGATTCACGTCCAGCGGAAACCCGATCTCGGCGACGCGAGCGATGACTTCGTCCAGGCGCTTCTCGGGCACGTTGGTCAGGAGAAAATTTTGCTGGCGAGCCAGGCGGATGTCGCTGCCGATCTCGGCAGCCAGGTCGGCGATCTGGAGCGTTTGTTGCCCGGTCACCTGGCCGAGGAACACCGGGAAGCCAATGTAATACAGTCCCGATTGCTTCTGCGGATGCGGTCCCAGATGATCCACCGAGCCGACCGGCAGCGGAGTATCGGACAGCGATTCCAGCTTGCGGCCAAGCTGCTTTTCGATTGCCTCGCGCACGCCATCCGGACCGTAGTCGTCCACCAGGAACTTCAAGCGCGCCTTGGCCCGCGACAGACGGTAGCGGAGGTCGGTCCGCCACACATCCAGAATGGCTTTGGAAACAGCCAGCGCCTCGTCTTGTCGGACGAAGACGTTCAGGTCACGCGCAAGGCGAGGCGTGGACGACAGCCCGCCACCCACGCGCAACGAAAAGCCATTGCGACCGTCCTGCCGAGTGCCGATGAACACAATGCAGTTGATCTCGGGTGCGTTGCACTGGGCGGCGCAGGTCGAGATGGTGATTTTGTGCTTGCGCGGCAGGTCAAAATACTCGCGGTTGGACAGAAAGTAGTGGACGACTTCGTCGAGCTGGGGCCGACAGTCGAACAGCTCTTCGGCGTCCAGCCCCGCCACGGGGCAGCCGGTGATGTTGCGAACGGAGTCGCCGCAGCCGCCCAGCGACGTGAGACCGACAGCATCCATCGCGGCGAACACTTCACGGAACTGCTTGATCTGGAGCCAGTGGAGCTGGACGTTCTGACGAGTTGACAGCTCGGTGTAGTCGCGACCGTATTTGACTGACAGCTCGCCGATGGCGCGGTACTGGGCCGCCGTCAGGATGCCGCTTGGCGCCTTGATGCGCAGCATGAAGTAGCCGACCTTGGGCTTGTCCTGGTACAGGCCGTACCACTGGAAGCGCACCATGTCCTCTTCGGAGATGTCGAGGTAGTTCCTGGCGGCGAGGTCGTCGACGTCTTCGACGATCTCGAGCGGGAACTTCTCGCGCTTCAGTCGCTCGACGTTGTTGCGGCGCAGGACGAGGTCCCAATCCGGGGCCGCGCGCGCAGCGGCCGTCGCCGCGACGGCAGCCCGTGCGGCCTCGCTGGCCGATGGCCGTTTCTGAGGAGCTTCGGACATGGTGGTGCCAATCGCCTCCTTTACGCGGCGACGCGC
This sequence comes from Chloroflexota bacterium, assembly GCA_019247515.1. Classification (GTDB taxonomy): domain Bacteria; phylum Chloroflexota; class UBA6077; order UBA6077; family CF-72; genus CF-72. The sequence continues at coordinate 25,357 of JAFAOS010000499.1, forward strand.
TGCCGCTCGGCTTCGATGAGCACCGCGGCCACCTCCGGCCGACTGAACTCCGGCGGCGGCGCCTGTCCATCACGCAGCATGGAGCGGACCTTCGTGCCACTCAGCACGACGTGCGAGTCGGCGGTGTGCGGACACGTCTTGGTCGAGGCCATGCTGTTGCACACCGTGCAGAAAAACGCGTGATCGAAAAACAACGGCTGGATGCCGAGCTCGCCCGGGGCGAACGAGTGGAAGATGTGGTGCGCGTCGTAGGTGCCGTAGTAGTTGCCGACTCCGGCGTGATCGCGTCCGACGATGAAGTGCGTGCAGCCGTAATTCTTGCGCACGAGCGCGTGGAGGATCGCTTCGCGCGGGCCGGCGTAGCGCATCGCCGCGGGCAGCACCGACAGCACCACGCGATCCTTCGGGTAGTAGGCGTCGAGCAGGACCTGGTAGCAGCGCATGCGGACGTCGGCCGGAATGTCGTCGTCCTTGGTTTCGCCGACCAGCGGGTGCAGCAGCAGCCCGTCGGCGATTTCCAGGGCGCACTTCTGGAGGTACTCGTGCGCGCGGTGGACCGGATTCCGCGTCTGGAATCCCACGACGGTCTGCCACTCGCGTTCGGCAAAAGCACGCCGCGTCTCAGCGGGGTCCAGCGCAAACGGGCGGAATGGCTCGCCGAGGACGTTGCGCTCCAGGACCGTCACCGCTCCACCGAGCAGGAGCGGACCTTCGCGTTGAATGATCGCCACGCCCGGATGGGCGGACTCGGTCGTGCGGTACACGAGCTCCGCTTCGCGGTTCACGTCGCGGCGGAAGATTTCCGCCAACGACAGGACGGCGCGGATATCGCCGCTGGCGTCGGCCAGGGCCACCTCCGCTCCGGGCTCGAGCCGGGCGGCTTCGTAGTCGGTCGCCGACAGGGTGATGGGAATCGACCACGGCAGCCCGTTGGCAAGTCGCATGCGCTCCACGACCGAGGTGTAATCCGCCTCGCCCAGAAAGCCCGTAAGCGGACTGAAGGCGCCGACGCCGAGCATGTCCAGGTCCCACATCGCGCGCGGGGTCAGCGTCACGCGCGGCAACATGAACAGCCGCTCGCTCAGCGCGCTGGCTTCGGCCGGGGACGCCAGACGGTTGACCAGTTGTCCACCGTGGGGTGCGATCTGACCGTCCGACGGCGCCAGGTAGCCCAGCCGCTCCAGCTTGTTCAGGATCTTGCGGGTGCTCTCCTCGGGCGTTTCGACGTCGGTATCGACCACGACATCGGCTGCCAGCGGCTCCTCGTAGGGGTCAGAGACGCCAGTGAACTGCTGGATCTCGCCCCGCAGCGCCCTGGCATACAGACCCTTGGTATCCCGGCTGACCAGGACGTCCAGCGGGCAGCGCACGAAGACTTCGACGAAGCGACCGATATTTGCCCGCGACTCGTCGCGGATGGCGCGATAGGGGGAAATCGCGGCCGTGACGGCCACACCACCACTGCGACTGATCAGTTTGGCGACGTAGGCGATACGGCGGATGTTGGTGTCGCGGTCCTCTTTCGAAAAGCCCAGGCCCTTGCTGAGGTTTTCGCGGACCTCGTCGCCGTCGAGGATCTCGACGTGACGCTGCCGCTCGCGGAGCGCCTGATCCAGCGCGTGCGCGAGGGTGCTCTTGCCCGCGCCGGACAATCCAGTCAGCCAGATGGTGAAACCAGGGGTCGCTCGGTCAGTCACGTGGTGAGTGCTCCTTCGATGGTGAGGTAGTCGGCGGCGGCCAGGACCAGCGCGCCCATATGCGCGTGTGACGGTGTGAACGCCGCGCGCAGGCCGCGGCGCTCGAGGGCAGCCTCGGCGACCGGTCCCTGGGCGCCAATGGCAACGCGGTCGAGCGCGGGCGCGCGACCGGCTTCGGCCGCAACGGCGTACAGGTTGTCGACCTGCGCCTGGGAGGTGATCAGCAACGCGTCGAGCTGGCGCCGGTCGAGGGCGTCCAGGAGGCTCAGGATAGGCGCGGGATCGACGGGTCGGTCCCAGACGTACGGCGCCAGCTCCAGCACGTGCGCGCCGCGCTCGGCCAGCGCCTGGCTCAGCCTGGGATTCGGCTCGCCGTAAAGCTGGACGGCGACCGTCTTGCCGCGCAGGTCGACGGGCTCGAGCAGCGTCAGCACCTCGGCTGTCGTGCTCGGCGGCGGCGCGCTGAGATCGACGCGGACGTCGAGCTTGCGCAACACCGCGGCCGGCTTTGGCCCACGCACGACGACCGTCGCGCGCTGCAATTGCCGACGCAGATCGGCGTCGCGCCGCCTGGCTTGCGCGGCTTCGAAGACGGTGGTGGCCCCGACTCCAGTGAGAAAAATCGCAACCGACAGCTCGGCGGCGAGCACGCGCTCGATGGAGGCCCACAACTCGGGCGAATCCGGAGCGTGGACTTCGCGCAGGCACGGCGCGGCGAACGGAATGCCGTTGTGCCGTTCGATCAGGTCGGCCAGCTCGGAGGCGCGGCGGCCTTCCAGGAAGGCGACGACGCGGCGCTGCAGGTCAGCCACGCTCTAACTCGCCACCAGTTCCCGTGCGGGCAGAGACGCGGCCTGACGCGGACCGAGCTCGCCGACCAGCGCCGCGGTCGGACCGACGACCAGCACCGCGGGCGGCTCAAACTGGTCGAGGCGCGCTTGGGTGGCGATCTCGGCGAGCGGCGCGGCCAGCACGCGCTGCTGGGGCAGCGTCGCCCATTCGACCAGCGCGGCGGGCTCCTCGGGTGAACGACCGTGCGCGAGCAAGCGCTCGACGATGGTCTCGAGGTGCTCGACGGCCATCAGGAACACCAGCGTGCCGCCGCCGCGCGCGAGCGCCCGCCAGTCGTGCTGGGCGGCGTCGTGGCCGTTGACGACGGTGACCGAGGCGCTCAGACCCCGATGGGTAACCGGAATACCGGCGGCGGCGGGCGCGGCCAACGCGGAGGAAATGCCAGGCACGATCTCGAAGTCGACTCCGGCGGCGGCCAGCGCCAGGGCCTCCTCGCCGCCACGACCGAAGACGAACGGGTCGCCGCCTTTGAGGCGCACCACGCGGCGACCCTGGCGGGCCAGGTCGACGAGCAGGGCGTTGATGTCCGACTGGGTGGCGCCGTGTGCGCCGGGGCGCTTGCCAACGTCGATGCGCTCGGCGGTGGGCGAGGCGTGCGCGAGGACGGCGTCGCTGACGAGCCGGTCGTGGACGACGACGTCGGCGACGCGCAGGCGCTGAACCGCGCGCAGGGTGAGCAGATCGGGATCGCCCGGGCCGGCGCCGACCAGCGACACCACACCCCGTGACTCGGCCACAGGTTCAAAGAGCGAGCGTTCGAGTTTTCTC
>JAFAOS010000469.1 GCA_019247515.1 Chloroflexota bacterium
TGCGTAAGTGGTCCCACGCGGCGTCGGCGACTGGCCACGACGGAAATGGATTGGCCTGGCAGGCCGGATTGCCGAGCCCCGCGGCGGCGCCCGTATCACGTGAGCGCACTCCGCCAGAAATCGCGAGATCGAGCGGCGTCCCCCTACCCACGTGTGAGGCGCCGGCCAGTTCCCAGGTGCGCACCATATCCGTATCCGGTTGCCGCGCCGGCGCGTAGTCCATCGCCATCAGGTCGCCCTCGGTCTGAAAGACCATGACGGGTACGTCGGCGCTGATGGGATCTGCCTCGAGGTCGGAGAACACGCCGACACCCTGTATTGGTGGCATGCCTCGTCCGCGGCTGTGCACGAAATACCCGTCGTACACGTGTGCCAGCGGATGGAACGCATTGATGTATGGCACCAGCCGCATCGCGCTCTGCGACACGCCCGTCCCAATCACTTGCTGGATTGGTAGACCGCCGAGAATGCGCGACCCGGGCTGACGCAGCGCCTGCGCCGCCTGGGTGAAGATCTCATACGACTGTCCGTCGTCGGCAATATTCAGATCACCATACCGCTGCGGATCCCACTTCTTCAGCGCATCCACACCAGCCGCCTGCGCGCTCACGCCAACCCATGCGTAGCCGGAGCGCACGAAGTATTGCGCGACGGTGCCCCACACCGGGTCGATGTCATAGCCATTGGTCACATTCAGCCATTCGACGACCACCGTCCCGTTGAACGCGGCCGGGTCGGACGGACGCCGCACGAGCATGCGCGTGGCATACGGCTGCGTGTCCTGCAGCGTCAGGTCCCAGGGCGGCGGTGGATCGGAGGCGTACGCGTAGATGCCAGCCATACCTCGGAATCGGAACTCTTGCTCCACATAGCCGTTCGAGAGCGGCGCCCAGGCAATCCACGGGTGCGATGTGGCAGTCGTTGGCAGCTCCGTGACTGTGGGCGCAGGTGGCTTCTGCGCGAGCCGCGGGCTTGCCGCAACCGCACCGCCACCACTGGCTACCACCAGCACCACCATCATGATAGACACGAGGACGAACCGATACATGCTTGCGTCTCCTCTTTGTGGACTATGCGTCCTGCGGGTCGCGGTGCATGGATAGAGTGGCGCCGTCGACTCCCTCTCGCAGTGCTCCCAGCATAGCGCTGACCAGCGCACGCCGAGGCGGGATCGTGCTGGCCGTCGCCGCCGGGCCGAGCCCTCGCCGCATGGACGTGGCGCCGCTGGTAAATCGAAGGCGTGGTCCCGCTCGAGCACCTCGTCTGCGAGGGTCTGGTGCCGCCCGCCTCGGACTGCACCCACGGCAAGATCCTGGTCAATCCCACCGGGCACGCTGGACCGGATCCTGCAAGGCTCTCGCGAACCTGATGCCTGTCGCTCATGAAACCGGCGCCACGGCCGCTGTGCTCGAGGTCGTGCTGCGCGTCAACGGGGCCGAGCATCCGCTAAGGCTCGATCCGCGCACCACGCTGCTGGATGCGCTGCGTGAGCACCTCGGTTTGACAGGCTCGAAGAAGGGCTGTGGCCTTGGCCAGTGCGGCGCGTGCACCGTGCTGATGGACGGCAAACGCATGAAGGCGTGCCTCTGGCTTGCCGCGCTCGCCGAGGGGCGCGAGATCACGACCATCGAAGGCCTCGCGCGGGCCGAGCAACTCCACCCACTCCAGGCAGCCTTCATCGAGCGCGACGCTTTCCAGTGCGGCTATTGCACGTCGGGCCAGATCATGGCGGGCGTCGCGTGCATCGCGGAGGGCCATGCCGGCTCGGCGCAGGAGATCCGCGACTGGATGAGCGGCAACCTGTGCCGCTGCGGTGCCTATGACCACATCGTCGCGGCGATCCAGGACGCCGCGGGCAGCACCGCACACGCGCAGGGAGAGTGAGGCGATGCAGCCGTTCACCCTCGAACGTCCGCGCGACCTGGCCGCCGCGCTTGCTTTGCGGGCCCAGGCCGGGCGCACCGACGCGGCGGCCGAATACATCGCCGGCGGCACCGACATGGTCCAGCTTCTCCAGGAAAACGTTCGGCAGCCCGAGCGCCTGGTCAGCCTGGCGGGCCTCCTGGCCAACACGATCGACGCCGGCCTGAACGGCCTCAGGCTCGGCGCCGCCGCCACGATGGCGGACGTTGCGGCGCACCCCGGTGTGCTCGAGCGATTCCCGGTCATTGCCGAGGCGCTGCTGAACTCGGCCAGCCCGCAGGTGCGCAACCAGGCGACCATCGGCGGCAACCTTCTCCAGCGCACCCGCTGCCCCTACTTCCGCGACGTTGGCTACGCCGCCTGCAACAAGCGCGTGCCGGCCTCAGGCTGCGCCGCGATCGGCGGCGAGAATCGCTGGCACGCTGTGCTCGGCACGAGTGAGCACTGCATCGCGTCCCACGCGTCCGACCTCGCGGTCGCCCTCGTCGCGCTCGACGCGGCAATCGAGATCAGCGGGCCGAGCGGCCAACGCACCGTCGCCCTCGTCGACTTCCACCGCCTGCCCGAGTCGACTCCGCACCTCGAAACCGTGCTCGAACCCGGCGAAGTGATCGCCGCCGTCATGGTTCCCGCGAGTCCCCTGGCGCGGCGATCGCACTACCTCAAGGTGCGCGACCGCGCCTCGTTCGAGTTCGCGCTCGTCTCAGCGGCGGTTGCGCTCGATCTGGACGGCGATCGCATCCGACAGGCGCGCGTTGCGCTAGGCGGCGTCGGGACGAAGCCGTGGCGAGCACGCGAGGTCGAAGCCGCGCTGGTCGGATCCAGTCTTGATCCTGCCGCACTCCGGGGCGCGGCGGCATATGCCGCCCGCGGGGCCCAGGGCTACGGCCACAACAACTTCAAGATCGAACTCATGCAGCGCGTCATCGTGCGCGCCGTGCAAACCGCGGGCGAGCGCGCAGCATGAGCGTCGGAATCATCGGACAACCGCTGAGCCGCGTTGACGGCCAGCTCAAGGTGAGTGGCGCGGCAACCTATGCCGCCGAATTCGAGGTGCCCGGCCATGCCTACGCCGCCGTTGTGCGGAGTACCGTCGCGAGCGGTCGGATCGCAGCCATCGACACCGCGTCGGCCGAACGCCTTCCCGGTGTGATCGCGGTGCTCACACATCGCAACGCCCCAAAGCTCGCGTATCGCGAGCACCATGGTTTCACCGATCCGGCCGTTGGCGAGCGACTGCACGTGCTCCAGGACGATCGGGTGCACAACCAGGGCCAACCCATCGGCCTGGTGCTGGCCGACACGCTCGAACAGGCGACCCACGCCGCGACACTCGTGCGGGTCACCTACGCGACCGAGCCAGCGATCACGGACGTCAGCCACGTCGAAGCGGTGGAGCCGACGCACAGCGAAACCCTGCAACGCGGCGATCCCAACTCGGCGCTGGGGGACGCGGAGGTCACGCTCGACCAGGCGTACGTGATCCCACGCGAGAATCACAACCCGATCGAGATGCACGCCACCATCGCTGCCTGGGACGACGACCAGCTCACCCTCTGGGACAAAACGCAGTGGGTGCACAACACCGCAGAGGAGCTTGCGGCCGTGTTCGGCATCCCCACCGATAACGTCCGCGTCATCTCGCCGTTTGTGGGCGGCGCCTTTGGCTCCGGACTGCGCACCTGGGCGCACGTGACGCTGGCGGCTCTTGGCGCACGCGTGGCGGCGCGGCCCGTCAAGCTCGTGCTCTCGCGCCGCGACATGTACTACGGAGTGGGCTATCGTCCCCACACGGTCCAGCGCATCGCGCTTGGCGCAAGCCGCGATGGGCGCCTCACGGCGATCGTGCACGACGGCTACCAGGAGACCTCGACATACGAGGAGTTCTCGGAAACGCTCGGCGGTCCGACGCGGATGCTGTATTCGTCCCCGAACGTCTACACACGCCGTCGGCTCGCGCCCATGAACGTGCACACGCCGGCTCACATGCGGGCGCCGGGGCAGGTGAGCGGCGTCTTCGCTCTCGAATCTGCCATGGACGAACTCGCCACGGCATTGCACATCGATCCTGTCGAACTGCGGCTGCGTAACGAGCCGCAGCACGATGAGTCCAGCGGGCTTCCTTTCTCGAGTCGATCTCTGCGGGAGTGCTACCGGACCGCCGCCGAGCGCTTCGGCTGGAGCCAGCGTGACCCCCAGCCACGCTCGATGCGCGACGGGCTGTGGTTGATCGGCTGGGGTATGGCCAGCGCGACCTACCCCGTCCACCAGGCGCCCGCGGAGGCTACCGCGCGTCTGCTGCCCGACGGCACGGCCGAAGTGACGAGCGCCGCGAGCGACATGGGCCCAGGCACCTGGACGTCCATGACACAGGTCGCGGCCGAGACGCTCGGCCTGCCGATGGAGCGGGTGCGCTTCGTGCTGGGCGACAGCCGACTGCCGCGGGCGCCGGTGCACGGAGGCTCGATGACCATGGCCAGCGTCGGCAGTGCGGTGCAAGCCGCCTCCCGCAGGGCGCGTGAGGACGCGCTCGAGCGTGGTGGCGGCAGCGATCTCGTCGAGGCGTTGCAGCGCATCGACCAGCCGGTCGAGGCCTCGGCGGAGGTTGGCCCGGGCGATGAAAGTCAGCACTACTCGATGCACGCGTTTGGCGCCGTCTTCGTGGAAGTTGCCGTCGACCGGGATCTCGCGGAGACGCGCGTGAGACGGATCGTCGGCGCCTACGCGGCGGGCCGTGTCGTGAACCCGAAACTGGCGCGAAGCCAGTGCATTGGCGGGATGATTGGGGGGATTGGCATGGCGCTCATGGAGCATGCCGCGGTGGATGCTCGCAGTGGGCGAGTGCCGAACGCCAATTTGGCCGAGTACGCTGTTCCGGTCCACGCCGACTGCCCACCGGTCATGGACGTGACCTTCCTGGACGAACACGATCCGCACGTGAATCCACTGGGTGTGAAGGGCATTGGTGAGCTGGCGATTGTGGGTGTCGCGCCGGCGATCGCCAACGCGGTGTATCACGCCACGGGCACGCGTGTTCGCGAGCTGCCGATCACCCCGGACAAGCTGCTGTAATCGCTCAGCCGAGGGTGACGCCCGTGTGCGCTTCGAGTGCTGCGATGACCTCCGCCTGGCAGGCTGCATCCTTCGCCGCAGGATGCGGATGCTGCACGTGCTGGTGGTACCAGTATCCACCCGTGAGCGGCTCGATGTCCCCACTAGTTGCCAACCAGGCTTGGGTGGTGTGGCCCGCCTCGAGGTCGTTCCTCTTCCACGACCTTCTCCCACGCAAGTCGCTCGTGCCTGGGGCCCTCGCCGAACCAAGTCAGTAACCCAACATCGATGTCGCCCGCGCGAATTTCGTCCGGCGTTTGCGCGGTGCCGGTCCCAATCAACCGAACTCTCATTCCTGGATATTGCGCACGGAACCGCACCAGGAGGTTTGCCCAGTCGAGCACTCCGAGAGCCCCAGCGCCGCCCAGGCGGATCTCGCCTTTCTTTAGCGTGCGAAAGTCTGCGAGCTCTGCCTGCGCCTCAGCAACCTCCTGGAGGACCCGCTCTGCGCGTCTGAAAAAGCACCTCACCACGCGCTCGACAGTTTCGACAGCGCCGAGCGCGAGACTCGGGACGTGTGCCATCCCGACAACGGTGCTGTCGCCATCGGCATAACGACAGCAGTCGTCAGTCTGCAGGTTCCCGAGCTCATCGCCGCTTTTTCGAGCGGAGCGTCAGCAAGCGGAGTTGCGTCTGCATGAAGAAAGCACCGCCGCGATTCTTGAAGGCGTCAGGGACGGCCGGCTCGACGTCGGGCTCGTCTCCTGGTTGAACTGCCGGATCGTTCGGCCGTGCCGTTGGCCGACTCGAAGGATGAAGCGTTTCTCTTTCCAAGACGCGACTCAGATACATACAACGCCTTCGTGGGTCTCTGTCGTCACGCAGGCTTTGAGCCGTATGTTGCAGCTGAGACGGCGGATGTGCTCGTGGCATTGCGGCAGGCCGAGGCGGGGCTTGGCGTTGCGCTCGTCGCCAGGTCTGCAACGACCATGTGTCAATTGGGCGCCCAGGTTCTGGATCTGCTGCCGCCGGTGCGGATCGACGTGCAGATGGTCTCCAGCACGACACGCTGGTGTCTCCCGAACCGCACAGGCATTCATGGCACTCGCGCGCCGCTCTCTCAGCACATAGCCTCCGCTTATTGAGTCATTAGCAACACGTCTCGATCCTGCCTGGCATCGGGCCAGAACTCGAGTACCATCGCAAGACACGACTGCGAGTTGCGGTCGTTCGTCCGACGCCGATCAGTCGAGTGCGCGCCAAGGCGACGTGAGAACCACCCGCTGCGAATCGTAGATCTGAGCCGAAGGAGCCTTTTGTCAATGAGCGTCTTTACTCCCGCGGAGATTACCTATCTCCAATCCCAGCGCCTGGCACGGATCGCAACATCGTCGAACGGACAGCCGCACGTCGTGCCGGTCTCATTTCGGTACAACGCCGAGGCGGATACGATCGACGTCGGCGGCCACGGCTTCACGCAGCGCAAGAAGTTCCGCGATGTCCAGCGTAATCCGAAGTTCGCCCTCGTGGTCGATGATCTGGCATCGGTTGATCCATGGCGTGCCCGAATGATCGAAGTGCGCGGGGAGGCGGAGGTCGTGTCAACAGCCGGTGACAGCATCGGCCCTGGATTCGACCCCGAAATGTTCCGCATCAGACCGAGGCGCATCAACAGTATTGGGATCGACGGTGAAGGTCCATTTCTCACGAATGCACGCTCCGTAAGCTAGTGTCGCTGAGCCGACTGATCAACGTTTCAATGGAGGACTACGCCGTCCGCTCGTGGGCCGCGGACTATCAGCTGATTCCGCAGGCTGCGATATCGACCCTGTCGACGCCCGACCAAGCCATCCAAGCGCTGCGGCTAGACGTTGAGCGTCTGGTCGGCGGTGACAACGGCGCTCAGGCGCGGGCGGGCGCTAGAGCCGAACAGCACCGGAGGTTCGGCGTGAGCTGGAGGCGGAGTGGCAGGCCAGGAGAGAGGCTGCCTGGGGCGCGTTGCCAATCTCGATCACCAGGCTGGTAGGCGAGCTTCGCCTCGCGCTCGGCGACCGGCCTGCTACATTGGTGCGAGGACCGCTCCAGTGGCCGCCAGGAACGTGGCACTTCACACGGCCGGGTGCGTTTCTCGGCTACGACGGCGGGGCTGGCATCGGCTCTGGGCCTGGTATGGCAGTGGGCGCGGCGCTAGCGCTGCATGGTCGCGCGGAGTTACCCGTGGCGATCCTGGGCGACGGCGACCTGCTCATGGCCCCAGCCGCGCTGTGGACCGCAGCACACCACGGCATCCCGTTGTTGGTCGTGGTTGCCAACAATCAGACATACCAGAACGACGAAGTACACCAGACTCACATGGCGATAACTCGCGGTCGACCGGTAGAGAATCACTGGGTCGGCTTGCGGCTGGACCAACCACCTGTGGATTTTGCCGCTCTCGCGAACTCGCTCGGAGTGGAAGGCTTGGGCCCGGTGGAGAGGGGGCGAGGACCTCGCGCCGTCTTTCCAACGCGCCGTGCGCGCCGTCGAGGAAGGACGACCGGTAGTGGTGGATGTACGCATTCGACGCGAATAATTGGACCACGTGATATGAGAGGAGGGTGGGCAGCGCATGGCTGAGATCGTCGCCGGATTTGGCGTGCCGCACACACCGATGTTTCCCGCGTTGGTTGCGCGGGAGGGACCTCACTGTGAGACGGCACAACTGTTCCGTTCCGTGGCGGATCACCTGGAGGCGGTTCGTCCGGACGCCCTGGTGATTTTCGACTCAGATCACTTGAACACGTTTTTTCTGAACAATTTCCCGACGATGTCGGTGGGCTTGACCAGCCAGACTAGCGGGCCAAATGACGGAACACCGGGGCTGCCGCGGTACTCGGTCCCGGTGAACGAAGCGTTAGCAAGCCATGTGTACGCGTCAGGACTCGAGTGCGGCTTTGATTTCGCGGTCTCGCAAGAATTCGAGATCGATCACTCCATCCTCGTGCCGTTGCACTTCCTGACGCCGACAATGCAAATCCCGATCGTGCCGATCTTCATCAACGGTGTCGTGCACCCGTTACCAGCGGCGAAGCGCTGCTACGCCCTGGGCCAGATGCTGCGACAGGCGGTGGAGGCGCTGCCAGGGAATGCGCGCGTGGCGGTCCTGGGAAGTGGCAGCTTCTCGCTCGACGTCGGCGGTCCGCTGTCGCCGCGCGGGACCTACTCGGGCGTGCCCGATTCCGGCTGGGCCGAGTCGGTGCTCGGGTACTTGCGCGAGAGCAAGACGGACGACCTGTTGAACGCGGCGACCAGCCAGCGCCTGGCACGCGCTGGAAATGTGGCAGGTGAACTGCTCAACTGGATTGCCATGCTCGGAGTGATCGGCACACGCAGACCGCGTTTTCTGGAACCGCAAATGGAACATGGCCACGCGTATGGCGTGTGGCGCTGGGATTGATTACTTGAGTAAACCATGAGCATCTATGCTGTCCACAAAGTCGCTCAGTTGCTGCGGAAGGATCCGCAATTTTGCGAGCGCATGCGCGTGAACCCGTCGACGGCAATTGCCGATTTCCCTCTCACAGACGAGGAGCGCCGCGCGGTCCTCAGCGGCGACGTCGGGCGATTGGCGGAGCTCGGCGCGCATGGCTATCTGCTAGGCGCGTTTGCCCAGCAGCAAGTTGTCGGGGTGACCATGGCCAACTACGTTCAGCGCATCCACGATCCGGGCTCGAACACCTGAACCACCTGAACGCGGCATTGACCGGCTATCAAGCCGGAGGTAGTGTCACAGCGCACCACGGAGGTTACAGAAGCAATATGGCTATTGTCGCTGGCGTACGGTTCGCGACGCGAGACGGCGGCTTCACCGAACTTGACGATCAAGCAGTACAGGGGTTCGCCGCGAGTCTGCGCGGAGGCGTTGTGCGGCCGGGCGAGCCCGGCTACGACGAGGGCCGCCTGCTGTGGAACGGCATGATCGACAAACGCCCGGCGCTGATCGCCCGATGCAGCGGCGCCGCCGATGTGATCGCGAGCGTGAATTTCGCACGTGACCACGATTTACTCCTGGCAGTACGCGGAGGCGGCCATAACGTGGCCGGCCGGGCCGCCTGTGACGACGGCCTGATGCTCGACCTGTCCTTGATGCGCGGCGTCCGGGTCGATCCAAGCACCGGCACGGTCCGCGTTCAGGGCGGAGCAACCCTCGGGGACATGGACCGTGAAACGCAAGTGTTCAATCTTGCCGTTCCCGCCGGCGTCGTCTCGACGACTGGTGTGGCTGGCTTGACGCTCGGCGGCGGAACAGGCTGGCAAACGCGCAAGCGCGGACTGACAATTGACAACCTCATCTCGGCCGATGTGGTGACGGCTGACGGACAGCTTCGCGTTGCCAGCGATTCGGTCGGAGCAAGCTCGGATTTGCTATGGGGTCTGAAGGGTGGTGGCGGTAACTTCGGAGTAGTCACTTCGTTCGAGTTCCAGGCCCACCCGGTTGGGCCAAATGTGATGTTGTGCGCGCCTCTGTATCCCGCCGAGCTGGGCGCTTCCGCAGTGCGCGCCTGGCACGAATTCATGCAGGACGCGCCCGACGAGGTAGGCGGCGGGTTTCTGTTCTGGTCCATTCCCGCAAACCCGTATTTTCCGACCGAGCACCACGGCAAACCGTGCGTCATCCCTATTGCTGTCTATGTCGGCGATCCTGATCGTGGCGACAAACTGACGCAGCCGCTTCGCTCGCTGGGCACGCCCTATGTAGACCTGAGCGGACCAATTCCGTGGACCGCGCTGCAGTCCATGTTCGACCCATTCGTGCCCAAGCGCGACCTGCAGTATTACTGGAAGTGCACGTATCTGACGGGCCTCGGAAATGACGTAATGGATTTCGTGGTCCAGCGCGCGGCCACGATTCCCTCCACATATACATACCTGGTCATCTTCCCATTCGGAGGCGCATTCACTCGTGTCGGCGCTGAGGACACGGCGTTTGGACGGCGCGATATCCCGTACATGCTCGAGTTCGACTCAATGTGGGCAGATCCGGCGCAAGCGGACCGCAATATCGAGTGGACTCGCTCCGTCTGGGCGGACACTCAGCGATATTCGACGGGCGGCATGTATCTGAACTTTCCCGGTTTCGCCGAGGAAGGGGAGAACATGGTGCGCGACTCCGTGGGCCCGGACAACTATCGACGACTTGGGGCGATCAAAGCGAAGTACGACCCGACAAACCTCTTCAGGCTGAACCTGAACGTGACGCCCAGAGCCTGACCGACCTACCTGAACCGAACAATGACGCTGACGCTGACCAGCTCAGGACGGGCGGCGTCGGCCTGCGGGCGCAGTTGGTGGGGGTCAGTGTCGGGTACGCAGCCCGTCGCAGATGACGCGAATCACCGCGCTGACATCGCCGCCACGAGCCCACTCTTGCGCTTCCCGGCACTCTCGTTGTTGCCGGGACAGACGCCCGCCCAGGAGGCGAGGTGAGCCGCACTCGGAAAGCGACTCATGTCCGTGCCGACCTCGGCGACCAGGACCTCGGCAACGCGGCGCCCGACTCCGGGAATCGCATCCAGTCGTTCGATGAGTTCGGACGAGCGGACCCGTTCGTGTGACTTTGCACGTTATTGGCGCGATTGCTGCCAGCTAATTGACGCGTATCGAGGGATTAGACGCTGATAACCAGGCTCTCGCGTGCGGCCTCCAGCAGCTCGGCGGTGATCGTGGCGCTATTGTTGACGGACATCAAGCGCTCGATCTGGGCGAACAGACGTTGGACAAGCCGAAAGGTTGCCACCGGTGATGCGTGCAACGCCGTTAAGCAGCTCAGCGTCCGGCCGGCTCAAGCGCGCACGGGTGCTCGCGTTGCCTGCACTCGAGCTCAGCCGCCCTGGCTTTTGTCGACCTTCAGGTCTGTGCCGCACCACGGGACGCACGCTGCTCACCCGCTCGGCGCCACGTCAATCAGCCTGGCAAGATGCACACGACGCGGCGCTGCCCATCCAGCGTCAGGTCCCGGCAGCCAGTGGCAGAACGCAACTGCCTGAGATGCTTGCGACTGCTTCGCGCCTTGGTTAGTTGAGTGCCTGGCAGGGACGCGGGTTGTATCGCGGCCGAAGTCCGCGGCGAGCACGACCAGGATCCGCCGTGGGCGGCCCGCCGCAACGTGTGGTCTTCACCCTTGAAGGCCGGAACCTCGACGAGCGCGCGCTGACTCTGGCGGTGGAGCGGTACTGCTCGGTCGGCGCGACGCTGGCCGGGACGGCCGCGATCGGCCATCCAGCAGTGGTGGTCTCGTCGGAAGCTGCGGTCGTGACATCGTTTCAACATCGTGTGCCATGCGCAGTAGCTCACAAGCATCCAGCAGGTGCACGTGGTCGTCGGTGGCTTCCACCTCAACGGGCCATTGTTCCCGCCACGACGGCTGGTCTGCGAGACATCGGTGGTCCAGCTGACATGGTGGGGACAACTGCGCTCCCAGTTAGTCTCCCCTGGCGCGGCGACCGACGCAGCGAGCAACTCGCGGTCGCCTCAGCCTCAGTTCACATCGGCGTAGAAATCCTGCATGGCTTCGACGTCGACGGTCTCGTCGGCTGGCAGCCCGAGGCGCTCGTAGAGTGCGCGCCGTTTGTGCGCATCGTCGATGAGAATGCCTTTGGCGATCACGATCACATCGTGAACCAGCTCTTGCGGGACGACCACACACCCGTCACCGTCGCAGCCGACGATGTCGCCCGGCCGCACGAGCACGCCGCCGCAACCCACCGGCTCGTTGATGCCGGTGAACGTGCACCGCCCGGGGATAATCGTGCGCCCCCGCGCACGGGAAGCGATCGGTGTCCGCTGGAGGATCAGTTCGTCCGTGTCACGGCAGTAACCGTCGGTCACGACTCCCACGGTGCCATGCGTGATCATTTCCATTGTGTTGTTGGAGCCCCAGATGCCAACCTCGCCGCAGCCGCCGGTCGCCGTCACCACAACGCAGCCCGGCGTGACCGCTTCGCGAATCTTCATCCCACCATGTTCGGCGAACCAGATGGCGTGTGAGCGCAGGGCATCCGCCGGCGACAGCACTGGCATGCGCACGTTGGCTGGCAACGCACGCACGGTGATGGCGGGTCCCCAGAACCGAATGCCCTGCCACAGCGGACGGACCCGCTCGTCCATGAGGGTCAAATCCTGGCGGCCCAGCGCGTCGAGCGCATCGGTGACATCGGTCGTTCGAAAATACTTGAACTTGGCGGCGAGTTGCGCCGCATCAGCCGTCGCGGTCATATGCCTGGCAGCCTAGCCTTCCCCGAAAGCGTTTGACAACGCCGGCCCAGCCTGGCACGTTACGCGCTATGCGCACGACGCTTCGCTGGCTTTCCGTTCTCACACTGATTCTTTCGGCCTGCAGCGCCGCGCCGCAGGCAACTGCACCCACTCAGGCGCCCACAACGGCGGCTGCACCGGCCGCCGCGGCCCCAACACCCGCCCCGAGCTCGCTGTCGGGTGAGCTGACCTACGCATGGTGGGGCACCAGCGCCTTTCGCAACCAGGTTACCCAGGACGTCATCAATCTCTTCCAGCAAAAGTACCCGAATGTCAAAATCGACCCGTCCATCTCGGACTTCAACACACACTTCCAGAAGCTGACCGTTAGCGCCGCCGCCGGTGACATGCCGTGCCTGCCCCAGATGCAGTCGACCGGGCTGCAGGCCTACGCCGACCCCAAGATCCTGCGCCCACTGGACGACCTGGTCGAGAACAAGACGATCGACACCGCCAACGTGCCGAAGGGCGTCGTCGACACTGGGCGGGGCTTCGACGGCATGCTCTACATGATCCCGACCGGCGTCTTCTCGCGCGTCGACTTTTACAACGACGCGCTGCTCCAGCAGGCCGGCATTGCCGCGCCACAGGAAACCTGGACGTGGGACGATTACAAGACGTATATGACTCAGCTTCAGGCCAAGCTGCCGCAGGGAGTCAATGCTCTCGAGAACAACGGGGGTGACATGAACCCGCTGGTGACCTGGGTACTGAGCCACGGCCAGCCAGTGTTCAAGCAGAAGGCCCTCGGCTTCGACAAGCAGGTCCTGGCTGACTGGTTCCAGTACTGGGAGGGCCTGCGCAACGCCGGAGTGGCCACCTCCGCCACTGAAGTCGCCGAGCGAGCCGCGAACGCGCCGCTCGAGCTCCATCCGTTGGCCAACGGTACGGTCGTGTTCGGAAGCTACGCACCCAACCAGATCGCGGGCGTTCAGGGCGGTCTCTCCAAAGCAGGCAAGCCAGGCACAATTCAACTGATCAAGGAGCCGAACGGGCCGGCTGGCTCTGGCGACGCTATCGGTACCAACGGCCTGACTATCGGCGCCAACTGTGACAATGTGCCCGCGGCGGCCGCGTTCATCAATTTCTTCCTGAATGACCCTCAGGCCGGGGCGGCGTACAAGTCGGACAACGGCGCGGTGTCTTCCACGCCCTTGCTGCAGGCGCAGATTGACGATCCCAACAGCGACCCGCAACTGATCAAGCAGTTGAAGTTCCAGCAGCACCTGACCACAGGGGGATTCGTCAAGGACATCACGTATGCCGCCGGCTACTCGGCCCTGCCGCCACTGCTCACCACAACATATGAGAACGTGGCGTTTGGAAAGATGACGGTTTCGGCCGCGGTCGACGATTTCTTCAATCAGGCGAACGCCATCCTGAACAAGTAGGGCGCGTGACACAGGTTCCGCCAACTGCAGGCACGATACGCGGCGCGCGCCGCGTGGGGCTGATGCCGTGGTCGGGCGGGTTGTCACGACTCAGCGTGTCACAGCAGGACAATCTGTACGGCTACCTGTTTTTGCTGCCGTGGTTCGTCGGTATGGTCGCTATCACCCTGGGACCCATACTGGCTTCACTGGCCCTGGCCTTCACCGACTACTCGATTCTGGGTGCTCCGCACTGGATTGGTTTGACGAACTTCGTCACAATGTTCACGGCCGACGCCCGCTACCTCACCGCGGTCCGTACTACCCTGACGTACGTCGCCATCGCCGTGCCGCTCGTCCTGGTGTGGGGACTGGTGCTGGCACTGTTGCTGAATCAGGGGCTCAAGCTGCTCCCGTTGTTTCGGGCCATCTTTTACATCCCGTCGCTGCTTGGCACGAGCGTCGCCGTCGCGATCCTGTGGTACTACATCTTCGGTAAGGACGGCCTGATCAACCTGGCGCTGCTGCGTCCATTGGGAATCCAGGGCCAGAGTTACGTCGGCGACCCCTCATTCGCGCTGTACACGCTGGTCGTGCTGAATCTGTGGGCGTTCGGCTCGGGCATGATCATTTTTCTGGCGGGTCTGCGTCAGATTCCCACCGATCTGTACGAAGCGGCCGAACTGGATGGCGCAGGAGCGTGGGCGCGATTCTGGCGTATCACCTTGCCCCTGCTCACCCCAGTGCTGTTCTTCAACGCGGTGCTCGGCCTGGTGGGTGGCTTTCAGGCGTTTACGAGCGCATTTGTCATCAGTGGCGGTACGGGCGGCCCGGCGGATGCGACGTTGATGTACCAGGTCTACCTGTATCAGCGCGGCTTCGTGAACTTGAACATGGGTTATGCGTGCGCGATGGCCTGGGTACTCCTCACGGTTATCGCCGTGTGCACCGGTGTCCTGTTCTGGACCCAGAAATTCTGGGTGTTCTACGGCGAGGACCGGTGACGACACTCCATCCACGCAAGTTCGCGACGTACCTGTTTGTGTTCGGGCTCGCCTTCGTCATGCTGTACCCGCTGCTGTGGATGGTCTCGGCGTCGGTCACACCAGGCGGGTTAACCGGCTCGGCAGGCCTGATCCCACCTCGAGGCGTCACGTTCCAGAACTACCAGGAAGGGTGGAACGGGATTGGCGGTGTTGGCTTCGGTCGGTTCTTCCTGAATTCGTTTCTGGTCAGCGGCCTCGCCGTCATTGGCAATCTGATCAGTTGTTCGATGGCTGCTTATGCGTTCGCGCGGATCGATTTCAAATGGCGTCGCCTGTGGTTTGCACTGGCCGTAGGCTCAATTCTGCTGCCAGCTCAGGTGCTGATCATTCCCCAGTACATCCTCTTTCGCAGTTTCGGCTGGATCAACACCTATTATCCATTGATTGTGCCGAAGTTCCTCGCGCACGATGCGTTCTTCATCTTCTTGATGGTCCAGTTCATTCGCGGCATTCCACGTGAACTCGATCAGGCCGCTCGCATCGACGGTTGCGGGCATTTCGGCATCTACGCGCGAATCATCCTGCCACTCACGGTGCCTGCCCTGGCTGCCACGGCGGCCTTCACATTCATTACCACCTGGAACGACTTCTTCGGTCCACTCATTTATCTGACACGCCCCGCAATGTTTACTGTGCCAATCGCTTTACGCGCGTTCATTGACGCGACGAGCGCTTCGTCGCTGGGACCATTATTTGCCATGTCCATTCTGTCGCTGTTGCCCGTCCTGGGTTTCTTCCTGGCGTTCCAACGTCTGCTGACGCAGGGCATTGTCAGCACAGGGTTCCGCTAATGCGTGTGGTTGTGGGCGGCGACCACGCCGGATTCGCACTGAAAGGACCCGTCGTGGAGGCCTTGCGTACTTGGGGCCACGACGTCACAGACGTCGGGACGCACTCGTCTGAGCCGGTTGACTTTCCCGACATCGCTCGGCAACTCTGCTCGGTCATTCAGCGCGGCGAAGCCGAGCGCGGGGTCATGGTCTGCGGCACGGGCGTGGGCGCGGCGATCGCCGCGAATAAGCACTCCGGCATCCGCGCGGCTGTCTGCCACGACGTCTACTCGGCACACCAGTGCGTGGAGCACGACGACGTAAATGTGCTCTGCCTTGGAGCTCAGATTGTTGGCGATCAGCTGGCGTTCGATCTGCTGCGAACGTATCTGGCTGCCGAATTCAGCACAAGCGAGGAGTTCCGCCGCCGCGTGGCCAAACTGGCTGACCTCGAGCAGTCAGTCTAGCGCCCCCCTCCAATCACCAGGCCACCCGAGATTGTGCTAACTGATCGTGAGCGAACGGATTTGGAGCGCTTGGTGCGCACACTCACACGGCTGCTCAACAGTTGGTAATTCGCGCATGGGTCATCCTCGCTGCTGGTGATGGGCTGAATGTGCAGGGACTGGAGTTCGCGGATCAGAAAATTGCGCGAAATTGGCCGTTCCCGAGCAGGGCCGCAGCGCCGTACTCTACTGATGTGCTTCCCTCCAGCTCGGCCGCACGCGACTTGCTGCGCCAGACCGCGCCGACGCGTGCTTGACCGATGACGGAAGGCACGCCTGAGCTCGAGCGTACACTCGTAGATCACCTTTCGCAGGCCCGGTTTGAGGACCTTCCGGCTGCGAGCGTCGAAGCAGCGCGCTGTTGCGTGCTGGATGCCGTGGCTGTCTGCGTGGCGGGCAGCACCGGCAAGGATATCCAGAAGCTGCTCCAGTGGCTCGAGGCGCAAGGTGGTCCGGGCGAGGCGGGTGCCCTCGTCTACGGCACGCGCCTGCCGGCGCACCATGCGAGTTGGATCAATAGCGCGATGGCCCGCGCGCACGAGTTCGATGACTCGCACGACCCGACTGGAGACCACACCAGCGTTCCCATCTTCTCGGCCGCACTCGCCGCGGCCGAGCTGCGTGGAGGGGTCAGCGGTCGTGAATTTCTCACCGCCTATGTTCTGGCGGCTGATCTCGTGTCGCGCCTCCGCCTCGCCCCGACCAGGAAGGTCGGCGGCACTGACTTCGCCGCAAATACGTACGCGCCGTTTGCCGCCGCGACAGCCGCGGGCTGGCTACTTGGCCTGCGCGACGACGGTCTGTACGCGGCGCTGGGCTGGGCGTCTGCACAAGCGGCGGGCTCCCTGCAGTTGCAACAGGGTGGAACGTCTACCCTGCACGTGCACCACGGCCTGGCCGCCGCGACAGGCGTGCAGGGCGCCATGCTGGCCAGGCAGGGGCTGCCGGGCATGGAGCACTTCCTGACCGGGCCGTTCGGCTTCTATCAGGCTTACGAGCGGGGCGATTACGCGGCCGACGTGATCACGTACGAGCTCGGGCAGCGCTTCGAGATCGAGCAAGTATCAATCAAGCAATACCCGTCGGGCCGGGTGACGCATGGACCGATTCAGGCCGCGATTGCGCTGCGCGAGACGCACGGGTTGCGATCCGAGGACGTGGAGGAAGTCGTGGTGACCTACACCATGGGTGGCTACCGGATGACGTGCCTGCCCGAGGTGGAGCGACGAGCCCCGACCAACGTTCAGCACGCCAAGTTCAGTCTGTTCTACACCGTCGCGTGTGCGCTAGCGCGCGGCCACGTCGATCTCGGCGACTTCACTTCCTCGGCACTCGCGGACGAGGTGGTACAGCGGCTCGCATCACGAGTTCGTGTCGAGGTAGATCCCAACCTCGGGCGGGTAATTCCGCCGGGGATCGTGCGCGTGCGGCTGCGCGACGGCCGCGAGCTCTCCATGCGAGTAGAGCACCTGCGCGGAACTCCGGAGGACCCGGTTCGCTTCGCGGACTGTGTCGCCAAGCTGCGGCTCTGCGCAGGGCACGCCGCGAGGCCGCTAGCGGCCGACCGCGTCGAGGCGGTGGTCGAGCTCGTAGCCTTGCTGGAGCAGCAGGACGACGTCGGTCCGCTTGCAGGGCTGCTCGCGGCTGGTACAGTTTGAGACCACACGTACCAGTTCAACACCTGCGCGCGCCGCAGTGCTGGGTGTCGCCACCCCAGCAGGAGCCTTGGGCTATCCCGTGAGTTTTCGCACCCTTGACCTGATGAAACAGGTGAGGAGACGGACCGCGTTGGCGCTGATCTTTACGGGCGGAACGGCCGCGATTGCGACGCAAGCGCTGAGCACTGCAGCTCACCAGACCGGACTCGCGCAAGGCAGCGACGCGGAGCGCAATTTCGCCCAGCGCTAGCACGAGGAGCACCACGGCGAGCCCGAACGTGCCAAGGACAAGCTCAGCTCCGGGTGGGTGTTCGCTTTTCGCCGTGGCAGCAGAACACCGCGCGCTCATGACATTCAAGGTTCTCAGAGAATCCTAGTCGAACGTCGAAGGGTTGACGGCGTGGCTGGCTCGCTCGTCGCCCACGATCAGCGGCAGTAATCGCCATGCGCGGGCTGCCAGCGGCGAGTTAGGACCCATCTCGAGAAGCGGGCACAATCCTCTGCGGGATCTCGATCGCAAAACACGCGCCGCCGAGCCAGCTGTCCTCGACAAACAAGTGGCCGTTTTGTGCCTCCACGGCCGCGCGTGCGATGGTCAGCCCCAGGCCGACGCCGGAGGCGGCATGATCGAGTCGCTCGTACTTTTCGAAGATGCGTGCACGGTCCTGGGTTGGAATGCCCGGCCCGGCATCACTCACTCGCAGCCACAGCGCTCCCCCTTCTACCGAACCGCTACGGACGACCGTGGTGCGCAGCGTACGAGACATGTCTCGGGTTAGAGTCTCCGATCTACGTATGCTTGAGGACAAGGAGCCCAGCGACGCGGTGCCGCACCTTGGCCAGTCCTACGGATGAGCGCGTCGACGAATTCCGACTTTCCACCCTTGCCGAGCGAGGAAGCTGTGCTTGCAGTGGTTCGCCTTGCCCTGAGCAGAGGTTGGCTCAGCGCACAGGTGACCGATTGGTACGTGCGCCGCGACAACTATGTCGTCGCAGCCGTTGAATGCGACTCGCCTTCAGTGCGGCTCATTGTGAAGTTGGAGGTGCCGGGTGAGCGGCCAAACTGACATCTGGATGTCATGGCGACCATTGCTCGAATGGTTCGAGCGCATACCTCTGCGCCGACCTTCGATGTCGTGGCGGTCGACGTGAGCCGTCGAGAATGGCCGTGGGAGTATCTGATTGTGACGCGGTTGCCAGGTGTCACATGGCAGACACTCTATCCAGAGCTTCACGCGCCCGCGCGCGCAGCCGCCCAGCGACAAATCGGCAGGAGCGCGGCCGCTCTGCATACACTGCGGTTCGACTCGTTCGGAGGACTCGACGCGAATGGTTCCGTCCGCGACGGGAGCTCGGTAGTCACCGCGCTAAAGCGGCGCGCGCTTCGGCGAATCAAGACTCCTCGCTATCAAGACATCATGTTGGGCGTTCTCGAGGACCGGGCAAAGCTGTTTGAGGATGTGACAGTCTCGACCCTTTGCCACGAGGACCTGAACGCGAATAACCTGCTCTTTGAGCTTCGCGATGGACGTCCGGTATTGTCTGGCATTGTTGATTTCGAAAGCGCCTGGGCGAGCACCGGCGAGTCGGACATGGCGCGACTGGAGCTGTGGTGGTTCACCCGCGGCACCGCTGTTCGCGACGGCTACGCGGAGCTTGCCACTATTTCAGACGGATATCCCATGCGGCGGCCGGTGCTTCAGCTTCTGTGGTGCCTGGAGTATGCCGATTTGCACCGCACGGTTGAACACCAGCTCGTCACGAACGCGGTTTGCGCCGAACTCGGGATGCCAAATGTTCGATTTGCCGACAACGGCCAATAGCAAGCAGATCGTCGGCGTTGCCCGGATGCGGCGGGGCCGCTTAACGCGTGTGCAGGGAAAACGGGTTCCCGATAGTAGCGGAACAATTTCCGTCGATAAGCCCAGAGATTCTCTGGTTCATTCGAGGTGCGCGGAAAGAGGCAGGGAATCTTAACGAAACCCACTGGAGTTAGTTGTGCAGTTGAATAACGGCGGCGAATCCGCCTTCACGTATCGTTCGACTGCGTTGTCCCTTGCCCGTTTATCTCCAAGCACCAGGCCGCCATGTGCAAGAACGCCCATTGGCGCGGGCGTGAACGGCGAGATGCTCACCGGTGATGAAGTGGGTGGCGAGAAGTCGATCTGGCTGAGGGGTGCCTAGACTTCTCAAAGTGGGATTCGCCGGCTGCGTCGGCGTTGACGCACACACACGGGATCTCGAAAATGATCCCGCGCCGCCGCTGCACACGACTTTGGACCGAGCTTAGAGGGCGCTGACCGCGCTCACCGTCCATGGGCAGGGCGCCCCCCACCGAGCCCGAGACTCCAGCGTTGACGATTCTGAGGCGCCGCCGGCCAGTGGACCAAACGAGCGAACGTCCGCAGTAGCCCGGTGCTCCGCGTATGCAGGCCGGAACCGATCCAGCCCACTCGCTGTCGCTCACTGGACTGTTCGCTAATCAGCGCGTCCCGCAGCTCCCGCCTGTTCACCAAGACGATCTCTGCCGCCCCAATACCTTCCACTGCTGCACCTCCGCCTTGTGTTGAGCTAGGGCAAGTGTGGTAGCTGGCCGCTGAACAACCATCCCCAGTACGCGCCATTCGTGGATGGGAGACGTCAGGCGGCATGGTCAATATTCACCACGTGCCGATGCACGGCGATTAGACCAGGCCCGCGCGTAATGCGAAGGCAGCCGCCGCAGTGCGGGAGCCGACTCCAAGCTTGTTGAAGATGCTGGCAAGGTGACGCGCGACGGTGTGTTCGCTGATCACGAGCTCAAGCGCGATCTCCTGATTAGTTTTGCCGAGTGCGACCAGACGCAGTACCTGAACCTCGCGGTCGCTGAGTCCCACTGCCTGTGCTGTGGCCGGTGACAATGCTGGACGCTGGTCCGTGATCTGGCATAGCGCAACCGCCTCGCGAAGTGACATGGCACCGCCGTTCGTCCATGCCGCGTCCGCGGCTGCATCACCGAGCGCGCGACGCGCTGATTTCAGCCATCGCGCGACCCTTGTCTGCTCGACCAAAGCGGTTCTATGTCCGACCACT
>JAFAOS010000002.1 GCA_019247515.1 Chloroflexota bacterium
TCGGGGGATAGCATCTCGAGTGATGGGGCCTCTCGGGATTCTCGGCGGTGGGCAACTGGGACGCATGACGCTCCAGGCCGCCAGCCGACTGGGGATCGACGTCGTCATTGCCGAGCGGTTTGCTGATTCGCCCGCGGCGCGGCTCACCTCACAATCACTGGTCTTTCCCCAGGGATGGGACGATGTCGAGCGCCTCGACGAGCTCGCGCGCTTGACGCAGGTGGTCACGCTCGAGAGTGAGTTCGTCGACTGGCGTGTCCTCGACTCGCTGCAGCAACGGGGTGTCGCCGTCAGGCCGACACCCGCCTGCGTCGGCGTCGTCCAGGACAAGCTCCTCCAGAAGCAGGCCCTCGCCCGCGCCGAGTTGCCCGTGCCTGCTTTTCGTGAAGTCACCGGTCCAGACGACGTGCGCGACGCGGGCAGCGACCTGGGGTGGCCGCTGATGTTGAAGGCGCGGCGAGATGGCTACGACGGCCACGGTAACGTCGTCGTCGATGGTCCGGAATCGGCCGCGGCCGCCTGCCAGGGCCTCGGTTGGCCGCGGCGGAGCCTGTACGTCGAAGCGTTCATGGACTTCGAGCGGGAACTCGCTTGCCTGGTCGTGCGGGGTCTGGACGGCAAGACACGTCAGTACCCCGTCGTCGAAACAATTCAGGACTCGGCCCTGCACATCTGCCGCGCGGTCCTGGCGCCAGCCGAGATTTCAGCGGCCACCGCGCGACAAGCCGCCAGCATTGCGCGAGGCGCCGTCGAGGCCGTCGACGGCCTGGGCGCCGTCGGCGTGGAGATGTTCCTTCTGGCCGACGGCCAGGTGGTCGTCAACGAGCTCGCGCCGCGTCCGCACAACTCGGCCCACTACACCATCGACGCGTGCTGGACCTCACAGTTTGACAACCACGTGCGGGCCGTCCTCGGCCTGCCGCTCGGCGACCCGACGCTGCGCGTGCCGGCGGCGGTGATGGTCAACCTGCTCGGCACGTCCAGCGCACCCATCGACGCGGGAGCCGCCCTTGCCGCCGAGCCGCGGGCGTTCGTCCACCTGTACGGCAAGCTCGAGAACCGTCCAGGTCGCAAGATGGGCCACGTCACTGCCGTCGGCGACACGCTGGAAGAGGCCCGTGGACGAGCCCAGAGCTGCGCGGCACGCGTCCGCGTATGACGCACGGCCAGGTGCTGGTCGGCATTGCCATGGGCAGCGCGTCGGATCTGGCGACCCTGCAGCCAGCCGCGGACATCCTCGAGCGCTTCGGCGTCGCGCACGAGCTGCGCGTGCTGTCCGCCCACCGCACCCCGGACGCCATGGCCGCCTACGCGCGCGAAGCGGCCGGCAGGGGCCTGAAGGTACTCATCGCGGGCGCCGGCGGCGCCGCTCACCTCCCGGGCATGC
Source organism: Chloroflexota bacterium (assembly GCA_019247515.1). Classification (GTDB taxonomy): domain Bacteria; phylum Chloroflexota; class UBA6077; order UBA6077; family CF-72; genus CF-72. Next base: position 1,388 of record JAFAOS010000002.1, read on the forward strand.
TCGCGGCCAACACCCCTCTGCCCGTCGTCGGCGTGCCGGTTCCGACCACCACCCTGAACGGCCTCGACGCGCTCCTGTCGATCGTGCAGATGCCGCGCGGTGTTCCGGTCGCGACGGTGGCAGTTGGCGGCGGTCACAACGCAGGCCTGCTGGCGGTCCAGATTCTGGCCAGCTCGGACGCGGCGCTCCTGCAGCGGATGCTCGACTACAAGGCGGAAATCGCCGCCATGGCCCGCGCACAGGACGCGGAGCTCATAGCACGCCGCCCGTCGTAATCGCTCGGATCGCCAGGCCGGCCATGAACAAACTGGCCAGTCCGAATGCCAGCGGCCGCGAGAATTTCTTGTTGGTGATGTACGACATGACCAGCGGCAGGGTCAGAATGACCGAGGCGCCGTACAGGAAGTGCAGGTTGTCCGCCGGCCGGTCGCCGCTCAGCACCAGGAACAGGCCGATCAGCGCCTGGACAACGCCGAGCCCGACACCGATGACCAGGGCGCCGCGGTAGTTCGGCGTCAGCGGCGACTTGCGGACCCCCAGGAACACGCCCCATACGCCGACGGCCGCGTAGTACAGCACCAGGGAGACCGCGATCCGCTGGTGGAGCTCGACCACGCCGGCTAAAAGAGCTCTGCCTGCTCCAGGTCCTCGGCCGGCACCAGCATCAGGTTGATGCGCGGCTCCGGCTCTGAATCGGGCACCTCGTCGAGGTCGTCTTCGTCCTCACCCTTCGGGCGTATGCGCGGCTCGTACGGCCCCGTCTCGTTCGGGTACAGCAGCGCGCCGCGCTCGTCGAGCCGCAGGCCTTTGCGCTCGGCCCAGCGCGGCCACTCGGGGCACACCAGCGCGTGACCGCGCCGCCAGTCGATCAACCTGCCGCCCAGGGCATGCTCCGACGAAGCTGTCAGCCCGACCGCGCCACACAACCGGCACCGCGCTGAAATCTCCGTAAACGGGTACCTGAGCCGGCTCACACTGTCTGGCCCTCACTCTACCCGGTTTCGGGCTTCTAACGAGAATCTAACACTGGCTCAAACACACCTCTAACACGCGGTTAGGCAGCCTTTCGGCGCATAGCGCTTTTTCAGATCAAGGACGCAAGGGAGAGGACTGTTTCGATGGCGACGAGTCTCAAGCCGCTGGGCGATCGGGTGATCGTCAAGCCGAAGGCCAAGGAGGAAATGACCCGCAGCGGCATCGTGCTGCCGGACACCGCGGGCGAGAAGCCGCAGGAAGGCTCCGTGCTGGCCGTCGGCCCTGGCCGCGTACTCGACAATGGCAAGCGCGTCGAAATGGAAGTCAAAGACGGCGACACCGTGCTGTTTGCCAAGTACGCCGGCACGGAGGTCAAGCTCGACGGCGAGGACTACCTCGTCATTCGCGAGAGCGATCTGCTGGCGATCATCAACAACGGAACCAATTGAGAAATCACAATTCAGAAATCAGCTGACTTCTGAGTTCTGACCTTTACCCGAAGGAGGACACTACATGCCCGCGAAGGACCTTATCTTCGACGCCGAGGCGCGCCGGCAGCTCAAGACCGGCATCGACGCGCTGGCGAATGCCGTCAAGGTGACCCTCGGCCCGCGCGGCCGCAATGTCGCCATCGACAAGAAGTGGGGTGCCCCCACCGTCACCCACGACGGTGTGACCGTCGCCAAAGAAATCGAGCTCGACAACCACTTCCAGAACATGGGCGCCCAGATGCTCAAGCAGGCCGCCACCAAGACCAACGACGTCGCTGGCGACGGGACGACGACCTCGACCGTCATCGCCCAGTCGATCGTGACCGAAGGTCTGCGCAACCTCGCCGCGGGCGCCAATCCGATGCTGATGAAGCGCGGCATCGACGCCGCCACAGGCACCGTGGTCGACGAGATCAAGAAGGCCTCGACCGAGCTGAAGGGCCACGACGATATCGAGCACATTGCCAGTGTCTCGGCCAACGATCCCGAGATCGGGCGGCTCCTGGCCGAGGCCATGGACAAGGTCGGCCGCGATGGCGTCATCACCGTCGAGGAAGGCAAGGGCCTGAAGCTCGAGGTCGAGTACACGGAGGGCATGCAGTTCGACCGCGGGTACATCTCGGCCTACTTCATCACGGACTCCGGCCGTATGGAAGCCGAGCTCGACGAGCCGTACGTGCTGATCACCGACAAGAAGATCAGCGCCATCGCCGACATCGTGCCGACGCTCGAAAAGCTGGTCCAGACCGGCCGTAAGGAGCTGGTCATCATCGCCGAGGATGTCGATGGTGAGGCGCTGGCGACGCTGGTCGTCAACAAGCTGCGCGGCATCCTGAACGTGCTGGCGGTCAAGGCCCCAGGCTTTGGCGACCGCCGCAAGGAGATGCTTCGCGACATCGCCACGCTGACGGGTGGCCAGGTGATCAGCGAAGAGCTGGGCAAGAAGCTCGACGCGGCCACGCTGGCGGACCTCGGCCAGGCGCGCCGCATCGTTTCGACCAAGGACGATACGACGGTGGTCGAAGGCCGCGGCTCGCAGGCGGACATCCAGGGTCGCATCAACCAGATCAAGGTCCAGATCGACGAGACCACCAGCGACTATGACCGTGAGAAGCTCCAGGAGCGCCTGGCAAAGCTGTCGGGCGGCGTTGCCGTTATCAAGGTCGGCGCGGCGACCGAGGTCGAGCTCAAGGAGAAGAAGGCTCGCGTCGAGGACGCGCTGCACGCGACGCGCGCCGCGGTCGAGGAAGGCGTGATCCCGGGCGGCGGCGTGACGCTGCTGCGCGCGGCCAGGGCCGTCGAGGGTCTGAAGTTGGACGGCGACGAGAAGGTCGGCGCCGACATTCTGCGGCGCGCTCTCGAAGAGCCCGTTCGCCAGCTGGTGCGCAACGCCGGGCTCGAGGGCAGCGTCGTGGTCGAGCGCCTCAGCCGCGAGGAGCGCGCCAACTGGGGCTTCGACGTGATGGCCGAGGACTACGTGGACCTGGTGGCCAAGGGCATCATCGATCCTGCCAAGGTGACGCGCAGCGCGCTGGAGAATGCCGCCAGCGTGGCGGGCATGATCCTGACCACCGAAGCGCTGGTGACGGAGCTGCCTGAGAAGAAGGCTCCGGCGGCGCCCGCGGGCGCGCCGGACATGTACGACTGAGCCCGAAGGCTGGTCGACCATCTCCCCCTGCCCCCTCTTCCTATCTCAGGAAGAGGGGGTTGTTTTTGTTTCGATGGGGACGATCTGGCGGTGGCGTTGGTCGTAGCGCACGTACTCTGTGTAGCCCGCGACACGCATCAGCTCGCAGGCAGCGGAGATGTCGGCGGCGACCTCGGCGGGCGCGTGGGCATCTGAGCCGAACGTCACCGGCACGCCCGCCGCGTGACAGGCGCGCAGCAGGTCGGGGTGCGGGTAGATCTCGCCGACCGGCTTTCTCAAACCCGCCGAATTGACTTCGACGCAGACACCAGCGCGCGCGAACCGCTCGGCCAGACGTTGGTAGGCCGCGCACTGGTCCAGCGTGGGCCGGTGGCCGAATTTCTTGATCAGGTCGCTGTGGCCGATGGTGTCGAACAGCCCGCTTTCAGCCGAGGCGCCGACCACTTCGAAGTACTCGGCGTAGAGCGCGTCGATATCACGGCGCGCAAACTCGGCAACGTGGCGCCCGTCGTCGAAGCCCCACTCACCCAGGAAGTGCACGCTGCCGATCACATAGTCCCACTCGTAACCGCGCAGGATGCGCTCGAGCTCGCGCTCGTAGCCTGGGATAAAGTCGGCCTCCGTGGCGAGCCGGATCGTGATGTCCGCCGCGTACTGGCGCCGACAGCGCTCCACGTCTTCGACGTAGAAGTCGTGCTCCCACTCCGCCATACCCAGCTCCGGGTCGCGACGGTCGGACGGCAGCCAGTACATGAACAGGTGGTCTGAGAAGCCGAGCTCGGTCAGGCCTGATTGAATGGCGCGTTCCACGTAGCGTTCCATAGCGCCACTGGCGTGGCCGCACCGCGCGGTATGGACGTGGTAGTCGACGAGAGGAATCGGCACCGTTGTGCAGGGTAATCGTTACCGAGCCGGCCCCTGGCCGGGGCTGACACCCTCGGGTGCCGCCATGCTGTTGGCCTGCGCCGGGTTCCTGGCGGTCGGCCAGGTGCTGATCGGCGCCATCGCCAGGCCGCTGCCTGACCTGCTCGTGCTGGGCGTCACGGCGCTGCTGCCGTTGGCCCTGGCCGAGCGCATCGTGCGATCGCCAGGCGCCGCGACCGCGGTGTGCGGCGCGTATCTGCTGCCGCGCGCGACGATCAGTTTGCTGGCGCCAGCCATCCCGCCACCACCCCTCCTGCTGGTGCCCGCCATCGCGTTCGACCTCGTCTTGTGGCTGGGCATGTCGCACGTGATCGGGCTGCGCGAGCTCTGGCCGCGGCGCCGCGACATCTGGCGCAAACGGCCTCGCCCGTCTTCGAATCGTCCGCTGTCGCACGGGCGCGGTCTGCTGGCGGGTGGGGTATTCGGCCTGGTCCTGTCGCTGGTGGAGCCTGGCTATCAGGTGTTTCTCGGCGCGGATGCGGCGACCTGGTCAGGACCGCTGCTGTGGCTCGCCGGCGCCCTCACCACGCTCACGTGTGGCGGGCTTGCGACCCTGGTTAGCGTCCAAGATACAGCGTCGTGACCGCCAGCACCGCCCAGACCACCACCGACGCTAATAGCTGGCGGTCGCGGAACAGCAGCTCCTCGGGCGCGCCGCCCACGTCGGCCTCTCGCACGAGAAACAGGTAGCGGAACAGCCCGTACATCACGACCGGAATCGTCAGCATCATGGAATGGTTCCTGGGCAGGTTCTCCGCCGAGAACGTGTACAGGGCGTAGGTCATCAGCGCAGCGCTGCTGACCAGCAGGATCAGCTGATCGATGAATTCGATGCTGTAGGACTGCAGATTGCGACGATGGCCGATGGCTGCTTCCACGCCAAGTGTCTCGAGCTCGGTGCGTCGCTTGCCGAGCGCCAACAGCAGCGCGCCAAGCAGCGTGGCGATGTACAGCCAGGGCGAGATCGGCACGTCGATGGCCACCGCCCCCGCCGCCGCGCGCAGCACGAAACCGGCCGCGATGCCGAAGATGTCCAGCAAGACGATGTGTTTGAGGGTTGTGCTGTACACGGCCGTGAGCAGCACGTAGGTCAGCGCCAGCAAGCCGAGTGGCACGCTGAGCATGAAGGTGCCGATCAGCCCAAGACAGACCAGGCCCACGCCCAGCCCCAGCGCCACATTGACGGGCACCTGGCCGGCGGCGATCGGCCGCAGGCGTTTGGTGGGATGGGCACGGTCGGCGTCGATGTCGATCACGTCGTTGAGCAGGTAGCCAGCGCTGGACAGGGCGCAGAAGCACACGAACGTGGCCACGCTCCGCAGCAGCAGCGAAACGTCCTGCAGATTGAGCGTGAACGCCAGGGCGATGAATACCAACCCGTTCTTCGGCCATTGCCGTGGACGCAACGCCAGCAGCAGCCCGCGCGCCGAAAGCCCCGAGGTGGTGCGCGCCCGCGGCGGGGTAGCGGCGATCTGGCCCATGATTGTTCCGAGAAGATACCTTCCCTGTAGTCTGACAGCTATCTATGTCCATACTGGCTGTCGGCTCCGTCGCCTTTGACACGATCAAGACGCCTTTCGGCGAGGTCACCGATATCGTGGGTGGTTCGTTGACCTACTTCGCCCTGGCGGCTTCATTCTTCAGTGACGTCAACCTGGTCGCCGTCGTGGGTGAGGATTTCGGCGAGGACCAGCTGAAAATCTTCCGTGGCCGACGCATCGACCTGAAGGGCGTCGCACACGCGAACGGCAAGACCTTCCGCTGGGGCGGCGAGTACAGTCTCAACCTGAACAGCCGCGAGACGCTGTTCACCGAGCTCAACGTGTTCGAGGGCTTCCAGCCGGATCTGCCCGAGTCCTACCGCCAGGCCGACGTGGTCTTCCTGGGCAACATGCATCCGCTCCTCCAGCAGAGCGTGTTGGACCAGGTCAAAACCAGGCGCGTCGTGGGCATGGACTCGATGAACCTGTGGATCGAGACCACGCCCACGGAACTGCGCAACGTGCTCGGTCGCGTCGACATCGTCAAGATCGACGACTCCGAAGTCCGCGACCTGGCCGGTGTGTACAACCTGCGCAAGGCCGCCGCCGCGGTTCAGGGTTTCGGGCCGCGCACGCTGATCGCCACGCGCGGCTCGCATGGGGCAATGCTGTTCACGCCAAACGGCATCTTCTCGGCCCCGGCCTACCCGCTCGAGGACGAGGCCGATCCAACCGGCGCGGGCGACTGCTTCGCCGGGGGTTTCTTCGGCTATTTGGCCCAGTCGCAGTCCACCGACGAGGCAACGCTGCGGCGGGCGATGATCCTCGGCAGCGTGATGGGCTCCTTCTGTGTCGAGGACTTCGGGACGCACCGACTGGAGCGGCTGACTATCGACGAAATCAACGCCCGTTACCGCGCGCTCAAGCAGTTGACCGACTTCGAGGACCTGTGAGCCAACCGACATGCCAGGCATTCAGCGCATCGGCAACGTCTTCTACCGCGCCGCGGACATGGACGCCGCGGTCCACTTCTACTCGGACATCCTGGGCTTTGCCCTGAAGTTCCGCGACGGCGACCACTGGGCGGCCTTCGACGTCGGCGGCATGACGCTGGCGCTCGAGGGCGGCGCCCCCGGCGGCAGCGGCGGCGCCACGGTGAGCCTGCGCTGCGACGGCCTCGCCGACGTGGTGGATCAACTTCGCGGTCGCGGCGCCACGGTGAGCGCCGTCGAGAGCGGTCCGCACGAACGCCGCGCGACGCTGACGGACCCCGCCGGCAACAGACTGGTCCTGTACGAGCCAGCCTGACTGCGTGCGCGGTGGTCAGGTGCTAATGTATGACATTAGGGACCAATTCGCGTTTGCCTCAGCACCAGGAGGACTCAGGTATGGCCAAGATCGTGCTCGGCATCGGAACGTCGCATACCCCGATGCTGTCGCTGCCGCCCGAAATGTGGCCGCAGTATGCCAGGAACGACGAGCGCAATTCCGAATTGTCGTTTCCACCCAACGGCTACGTCATGCCCTACGCGCAGGCCGCGGAGACGCTGCAAGCCGATGGGCAGTCGCGCTACGCGGGCTCCGAACCGTTCGCGGACCAGGCGGCGCGCTGCCAGTCAGCCCTCGACGTGCTGGCCACCACGCTCCAGGACGCGGAGCCGGACGTCACGGTCATCATCAGCGACGACCAGGACGAATGGTTTTACGAACACAACATGCCGCGCTTCGCGGTGTACTGGGGCGAGAGCGTGCAGCTCATACCCCGGCCGGTGGCTCCGGATGCGCCCGACATGGCGCGCCGCATCGCGCAGGGCTACGGCGACGTTCCGCTGGAGGTGCCGGTCGCGAGCCGTTTTGGACGCCACCTGGTCGAGTATCTGTGCGAGCATGAATTCGATCCGGCGCACATCACGCACGTGCAGCAGCCGTACGGTGGCAGAGTCGCGCGTCGATATCCGACGCCCGATGGTGAGCTGAATTCGGTCCGCGAAACGAAAATGCGCGACCAGGGCCTGCCGCATGGTTTTGCGTTCGTCGTCAAGCGGTTGTTCAACAACCAGCCGCGGCCGATCCTGCCGATGTTCCAGAATACCTGCTATCCGCCCAATACGCCCTCCGCGCGGCGCTCCTATCAGCTGGGTCAGGCGATTGGCGCGGCCATCCGCTCCTGGGACGAACCGGCCCGCGTGGCGGTGGTTGCCTCCGGTGGACTGAGCCACTTCGTGGTGGATGAAGACCAGGACCGCAAGCTCCTCGGCGCGCTTGGCGCAAAGGACGCGGGTGTACTGACCAGCATTCCGCAATCCGGTCTGTACTCCGCCACGTCGGAGTCGCTGAACTGGATTGCCGTCGGCGGCGCGATGGAGAAAGAGCCGCTGCGTTTCGACGTGGTGGACTACGTGCCCGTGTATCGCACTCCAGCGAACACCGGTGGCGGTTGGGCCTTCGGCCGCTGGCACTAGAGGAAAAGGCATGCTCAAACCTGAACAGAACCAGGCCCTCATGGAAGTCGGCCCGGGCACCCTGATGGGCGATCTCCTCCGCTGGTACTGGACCCCCTTCGCCGCCGCCGGCGAGCTGGACCGGACCGCCATCAAACCAGTTCGACTGATGGGCGAAGACCTGGTCCTCTACAAAGACCAGAGCGGGACGTACGGACTCGTCGATCGGCATTGCCCCCACCGCCGCGCGGACATGTCGTACGGCTGGGTGGAAGAGTGCGGAATCCGCTGCAACTACCACGGCTGGAAATACGACGAGACCGGCGCCTGCATTCATCAGCCGTTCGAAGAGATCGCGCATCCGGACGCGCGCTTCAAGGAGCGCATCACCATCAAGGCCTATCCGGTGGAAGAACGCGCCGGCCTGCTGTGGGCGTACATGGGTCCGAAACCGGTTCCGGAGGTACCGGTGTGGGAGCCATTCACGTGGGGCAACGGATTTGTTCAAATCGTGTTGAGCGAGATTCCGTGCAACTGGTTCCAGTGCCAGGAAAACTCGATCGATCCGGTCCACTTCGAGTGGCTCCACGACAACTGGAGCCAGCGCCTCCGCGGCCCGTCCAACGGCCGTTCTGGAAAGCCGCCCACCCACCTGCGGGTCGCTTTCGACGAATTTGAATACGGTTTCACTTACCGCCGCATTCGCGAAGGCCAGTCGGAGCAGGACGAGCTGTGGACCGTCGGCCGCACGTGTTTGTGGCCGAACTGTCTGTTCACCGGCAATCACTTCGAGTGGCGGGTGCCGATCGACGACGACAATACGCTGAGCGTCGGCTGGTTTTTCGACCGCGTTCCAGAGGAGATGGAGCCCTTCCGACAGCAGCGCATTCCCTACTGGTACGGGCCGATCAAAGACGAGAAGACCGGCCGCTGGTTGGACTCGCACGTCATGAACCAGGACTTCGTGGCCTGGGTTGGTCAGGGCATGATCGCGGACCGAACGCAGGAGCACCTGGGCGAGAGCGATCGCGGCATTATCCTGATGCGGCGTCGACTGCTGGAGGAAGCCGCAAAGGTGCGCGCCGGGCAGGAGCCGAAAGCCGTGATTCGCGATCCACAGGCCGCGCGCTTCGTGGAGCTGCCGATCATCGGTCGCGACTTTTTCCTGGCCGGCTACTCGATGCGCGACGTGGCGGGCGGCAACGCGGGCTTCCGCTATCCCAAGAGCTTCGTCTTCCAGGCCGGCCAGCCCGAGGACATCACGCAGGCCTATCGCGATGCGATGGGCATGAACCCGGACGGCACGCCGCGCCTGGCTGAGGCCGGTATCGCCGGGTGACGGAGACGAGCACGTTGCCGCGCAGCGGCTTCGAAGAGAAATTCGTCGACGCCGACGGATTTCTCATCCGCTACCTGGAGGCGGGTAGCGGTCCGCCGCTGGTGTATGTCCACTCCGCGGGCGGGCTGCGCCTCTCGCGTGCCCACGAGCTCCTGGCCGCAAGCTTCCGCGTGGTCGCCTTCGAGGTCCCGGGTTTCAGCGGGCCCGCCAACGAGCGGTCGCGGTCACACGCGGACGTCGGCGCGAGCCTGGTGCGCGCCGCGCGCCAGGTGGGACTCGAACGCTTCAACCTGTGGGGCACCTCCTTCGGCGGCGCGGTGGCGCTGTGGGCAGCGATTGGCGCGCCGGAGGCCATCGACGCGCTGGTCCTGGATGGCTGCGGCGCGATTGAGCCGCCGGGCGGCTTCCCCGCGGTGCGCTCGCCCGAAGAGCTCCACCAGTACTTCTACGCCCATCCAGATCGCCATCCGCTGGCGCCGCCGCTCGATCCAGCGCTGCTGGCGCAACGCCGTGCCCTGCTGGGGCGCATGCGCGCGGTGCCCCGGGCGGAGGTCGAGCAGGCGCTCACGTCGCTGGACGTGCCCACCCTGGTCATCTTCGGCACCCACGACCGCCTCACCCCACCCGAGCTTGGCCGCATTTACCGCGACAAGATGCCGCGCTGTCACCTCGTGCTGCTGTACGACGCCGGCCACGAAGCCGCCGCCGAGCGGCCCGAAGCCTTCGCCAGCCTGGTGCAGGATTTTCTCCGCCGCCGCGAGGCGTTCGTCGTCAACGACAAAAGCTCGCGGCTCTACCCATGAGTCCCGCGAAAGCCCAGCGGCTATCCGTTGCCCGTCAGGCAGATGCCGACGACGCCGTGCCGCGGGCGACGGCGATGCGACGCGGCGCTCGAGCCTCGGAGGACGTGGCAGCCCAGATCTTGAAGGCCTTCTACTCGGACGGACTCAAGCCTGGCGAGTGGCTCGGCACCGAAGCCAACCTGGCCGAGCGCTTCGGCGTCAGCCGCGTCACGATCCGCGACGCGGTCAGCGCGCTTGCCGCGCGCGGGCTCATCGACGTGCGCGTCGGCGCGCGCGGCGGCCTGCGGATTGCGCGTGGCGATCCGGATCGCCTGATCGACGCGTTTTCGATCCAGCTCCGACTGATGGGCCTCAGCCGCGAAGAGCTGTTCGAGGCGATGCTGGCCATCGAGCCGGTCACCGCCGCGCTGGCCGCGCGGCGAGCGTCCGCGGCGGAGCTGCGCGCGCTGCAAGACCTCGTCGAGCAGTCTCGGGCGGCAATTGGCACGCCCGGGACGTTCACCAGCCTGGCGGTCAGTTTTCACCAGGCCGTCGCCGACGCCTCCAACAATCGCGCGCTGCGAGCCTCGCTCGGGGCGCTGCGCGCAACCCAGCTCGAGCACCTGGGCCCCGAAACGACGCCGCCAATCGCGGAGCGGGTGGCGCACCTCCACGCCGGCATCCTCGAGGCGATCGCCGCGCGCAACGCCGAGTTGGCCCGAGAACGCATGCGCAGCCACCTGGCGGCCGTCTCGCACGCGGGCGTGTAGCTCTTCGCCACTCAGCCAGCCGCCAGCGACCAGACCACCACTGCTCGTCCGAGATCGCCTCGCTTGCCGCCGCCCGCCGCGCCCTTTCACTGCAGCTAAGCCTAACGACGAGGCGTCACACCAACCGTTACACGGATCCGCAAAAGCGTCACACGGCGACCAAAAAGCGTCTCGCGCGCGTCACAATCTGGCGAAGGGACTCAGAGTGACGACTGGTGGCCGTCTCCCTCCAGCAGCGCCTGACGTCGGTAGAACGAGAATGGCTTCTGAATCGGCGCGTCGTCAAACGAGAACAGCACCGCTGGTGCGTCAGATGAGGCGACCCGGTGCTCGCGCCACGCCCACGTCGGCGCGCAGAACGTGTCGCCTTTTTCCCACTCCAGCCGCTGCCCGCCGATAATGCTCGCCCCTCGCCCATCCAGCACGAAGTACAGGCGCGAGGCCGTGTCGCGCACCGCGCGGGTGTGCTCGCCCGGCCGAATCAGCTGGGCGTGGGCGTCGATCGTCGGCAGCGTCGGACCGCCCGTCAACGGGTTGATGTAGTCGAGCATCACGCCCTCCTCTTCGGAGAGCGCGTCACCGGCGCGCTCCATGAGCGCCAGCGTCTCGCGCACCTCGGCGTACCGATAGTTCAGGATGGGCGAGTAATTGCCGGCAAACGCGTCGCGGTGCGGCCGAAAACCGCGGTTGTAGCGAGTCTGCGAGTCGTCGAGCTCGCGCGTGACGGGCTGGATGTCGTAGCCGTCTCCGAGCTCTTCGTAGAACATGGCGTTGAGCGCCAGGACGAACGGCATGTCCAGTCCGTCGAGCCACATCATCGGCTCGTCGGTCTCGTTGCCGTGGTCGTGCCACGCCCAGTTGGGGGTCGTGACAAAATCACCGGGGCGCATCAGCGTCTTTTCACCCGAGACGGTGGTGTACGCGCCGTTGCCTTCGATCACCACGCGCAGGGCGGACGGCACGTGGCGATGGGTTGGCGCGATCTCGCCGGGCATGATGAGCTGGACGCCGCTGAACAGGGTCTGCGTTGCGCCGGGCGCGCCGTTGAGGCCCGGGTTCAGGTACATGAGCACGCGCCGCTCCGCCTCTTCGGCCGAAATTCGCCGCCCTGCCTCCAGGATGCGCGGCCGCACGTCCGACCACTTCCAGATGTGCGGCACGATCTGGGTTCGCGGCTCGTCGGTGAAGGCGTCGCTCAGCACGAGCCAGAGTGGCTTCAGCCACAGCTTGCGCAGCTCGTCCAGGTCCAGTCCGGCGGTGTTTTTGCTGCCCGGGCGTTCGCGTTTGCGTGCCCGGGTCGGGGTCTCGAGTGCCATGCCTGCGCTGCCCTCCGTCTGGCGAAATGCTAACCCACTCGCCGCCCGGCTCACTTCGTGCGATCCTGAGGCCGTGGCCCAACCCAATGGCAGCGCGCGGCAGCGGACCGACGCGCCCCCAGCGCGGACCGACAGCCAATCAAATCGGCCCGCCGGCGTGCCCAGCGCCTGGCTGCGCGCCCTCGTCCTGCCGCTCATCGTGCTCGCCTGGCTGGCCATCGCCATCCTCGCCATCTGGATCCTGGGCCACTTCACGCGCACCATCCTGATCGTCGTCCTGGCCGCCGTCCTGGCCTTTGCCTTTACGCCGCTCGCCAACCTGTTTGGCCGCTGGCTGCCGCGCGCCCTGGCCATCGGCCTGGCCTACGTGCTGGGCCTGGCGATCGTCTTCGGCTTCGGCGCCTACGTCGTGGCGACCGCGATCGACCAGACCACCAACCTGGTGGCCAATCTGCCCGCCTATTCGCAGCAGGCCCAGGCGCTCCAGCCCGAGGTCGATAACCTGCTCACACCCCTGGGCTTCCAGCCAGGCTGGTCGGCCGACCTGGAATCTCAGAGCATCGGCCAGGTGCAGGCGTCCATCGGCGCCGTGGCCGCCGACGTGTTCCCGCGCGTGGCCGAATTCTTCGGCGCGATCATCGACGTGATCCTGCTGCTGATCCTGAGCGTCTACCTGTGCTCGAACGGCGCCAGGATCGCCCAGTGGCTCAAGACCGAGACGCCGGGGCGGGCCAACAACGCCCGCGCGCGGCAACTGGTCTCGATCGTGAATCGGGTGATCGGCGGCTACATCCGCGGCGTGTTGCTGCTCGCGTTGCTCATCGGCGTGCTGGTCGGCGCGGGCATGGCCGTCCTGGGCGTGCCCTACGCCGTGCTGCTCGGCGTGCTGGCGTTCTTCATGGAGTTCATTCCCGTCCTTGGCGTGTTCATCTCCGGCGCGGCGGCGGTCATCATCGCCCTGGTCAACTACCGCGACCTGATCCACCCGGTGATCGTGCTGGTGTACTTCATCGTGGTGCACGTCATCGAAGGCGACGTGATTGGCCCACGCATCATGGGCAAGGCAGTCGGCATTCATCCGGCCACCGGTCTCATCGCGCTGGTCGCCGGTACCGAAGTGTTCGGCATCTGGGGCGCACTCTTCGCCGCGCCGTTGGCCGGCCTGTTGCAGGCGATCGGGGTTGCCATCTGGCTGGAGCTCCGGGGCGGCGGCGGGCAGCAAGTGCTGCAGGCTGCCCAGGACGCGGCCGCCAAGGATGCCGACGAGGTGGCGACGCAATCCGCGTAGCTCTATAACGCGGCTTTGAGGAGAACACGGGCGAGGCGGGCCTCACCCCGCCGACCGCGCATCAGCGCATCGGCGACGACTGGCCGTGCGCCGTGACGCTCGATTTCAGCTGACAGGCCTCTGTCGACAGGATCGATCAGATACACGTCGACCAGACCGGCGTACACCTCGAGCACGCCGGCCGCGCTCGCTGTGTAGCCCAGCTCCGACAACATGCGCGCCGCGGGGCCCTTGATCGTGGCGCCGCCGATCAGCGGACTCACCGCCGCCACACACACCCCTCGCCGCCGCGCGGTGTCGATCGCGTCGCGCACGCCAGGTACCGACAGGATGGGGCCGATGCTCACGAACGGGTTGCTGGGGCACAGCAGGATGGCGTCGGCGGCCGCGAGTGCTTCCAGGACGCCTGGGGCGGCCGACGCCTCGGCCAGCCCGCGCACCTGGACACCCCGAATCGCCACCTCCGTCCGGCGATGCACGAAGTACTCCTGAAAATGGACCCAGCCCTGCTCGTCGCGCAGCTCCACCCAGGTCTCAACTGGCGAGTCGGTCATGGGCCGAATCCGCACGTCGTGAATGCCCAGCCGCCTCGCAAGCTCGGCGGTGACCTGCGTCGGCGTCTCGCCCTGGGCCAGGAGCTCCGTACGCCGCAGGTGCGTTGCCAGGTCCAGGTCACCCAGCCGAAACCAGGTCTCACCACCGAGGCGCTCGAGGGCCTCCATGCAGCGAAAGGTGTCGCCGCGCGGACCCCAGCCGCGCTTCTCGTCGACGACACCCGACAGCGCGTACAGGACGGTATCCACATCGGGTGAGATGCGCAGCCCGTGGACGGTAACGTCGTCGCCGGTATTGACGATGACCGACAGCTCGGCCGCTCCCGCGGCCGAGCGCAACCCGCGCGCGAAGCGCGAGCCGCCAACTCCGCCGGCGAGGGCCACGATCGAAGTCATAGGCAGTGGAATTCAGCCTACCAAAGGTGTGTTGCGTAGACTGAAGTGAGCATGCCGCCTGCCGATGCCTGGGCCGTCGTCGTCGCGCGCGTCGCCAACGGCGCCAAATCTCGTCTGGCGGCTACGCTCGACCATTCGCAGCGCCGAGACCTCGCCCTCGCCATGCTCGCGGACGTGCTCGACGTGTGCCATGAGGCACGCGCAATCCTCGCCGGCATCATCGCGGTCGTGGATGACGCCACCGCGCGGCTGGAGGCCGAACGATCCGGCGCGCTCGTCGTCGACGACCCGCGGCCTGGTGATATGAACGCCGCCGTCAGGCTCGGCCTCGAGCACGCCCGCCTGCGCGGGGCCCGCACCGCCATCGTGCTGCCGGGCGACGTGCCACTGCTGAGCGTCCAGGACCTGCGAGCACTCCTCGCCGCCGCGGCCGAGGGCCCGCGCGCGGTCGTCATCGGCGCCAGTCGCGATGGGCAGGGCACCAACGCCCTGCTCCTGCGCCCTGTCGACGTGATCGCGCCGAGCTTCGGGCCGCCGTCGGTCGACCGCCACGCGCGCGCGGCTCTCGAGGCGGGCGCGCTGACGCGCGTCCAATCCAACCTGGGCCTGGCCCTCGACGTCGACACGCCAGCCGACCTGGCCGCGCTGGCTGACCTGCCCGTCGGTCCGCACACCGCCGCGTTGCTGGCACGCACCCACTTCCTCACGCCCGCGCGCTGACTGACAGATCGGTCAGCCTGGCACAATTGCGCCCGACGTGCAGGATAGAGATGGCCGGCAGGACGGCGTGGCCGCCGCGCCGGCCCGCGAAGACCAGGTCCGCGCAGCGGCGCTGCGCCTGTTCAGGGAAAAGGGTTACCACGCGACGTCGATGCGCGACATCGCCGCGGCGGTTGGCATCAACAAGGGCAGTCTGTACAGCTACATCAAATCCAAAGAAGACCTGCTGGTGCCGGTCTTCGAGCAGGCCCAGGGCGTGCTGACGAGCCAGATCGAACAGATCTGCGCCGATGCGAGCCTGTCGGCCACCGAGCGCCTCCAGCGTGCGATCCACGCCCACGTCACCGCCGTCGCCGACAACCTCGACGTGTTGACCGTCTATCTCAGTGAATGGCGCCAGCTGGCCACCGAGTCACTGGCGACCAATCGCGATCAGCGCGCCCGCTACGCCTTCCTGTTTCACGAAATTTTGCGCGACGGCATCGCATCGGGCGAGTTCCGGCCGATGGATACGCGCATCGTCATGCTCGGCATGATCGGCATGTGCAACTACCTGTTCCGCTGGTACCGCCCCGACGGCCGCCTGAGCCCCGACCAGGTGGCCGACGCCCTGATCGACATGGTGATGCAGGGCGTGGCCTCTGGCTGAACTGGCCGGCCTACGATGTCAAGGCTGGGGCTGCCTTTTGAGACTCGTCAGCCGCTTCGCGGGCCAGCACCAGCTGCAGCGCGCGTTCGCGGTGATAGTCGGCGTCGCCATACAGCGGCTCGAAGTGCTTGGCGCGCTTGAAGTACAGGTGCAGGTCGTACTCCCACGTGAAGCCGATACCGCCGTGGACCTGGATCGACGAGCCGCACACCTTCCGCGAGGCGTCGCCGACATACGCCTTGGCGGCTGAAGCCGCCAGCGACGCATCCGGCGAGCCCGCGTCCATGGCCCATGCCGCGTAGTACGTCGCACCGTGGCTGTTTTCGACTTCGAGCAGCATCTCGGAGCAGGCGTGCTTGATCGCCTGGAACATACCGATGGGCTGTCCGAACTGCTGGCGCACCTTGGCGTATTCGACGCTCATCTCCATGCAGCGCCGTGAGGCGCCCAGCATTTCGGCCGCCGCCGCGAGCGCCGCACGTTCGAGGACCGGCCCGATAATTGCCCAGCCGTGGTCCACCTCGCCGAGAACCGCGTCCTCGCCGACGGTCACGTTGTCGAAGGTCAGGGTCGACGTGCGATTGGTGCGGTCCATCTCCACGTTCGGCTTCTGCGACAGTCCCGCGGCATCGCCTGGAACCACGAAGACGGTGGTTCCGTCAGCCCCCGTCGAGGACGTACGCGCCACCACCACGATCAGGTCCGCCACGTGCGCAAACGGCACGAAGCGCTTGACGCCCGAGAGCACGTATCCGTCGCCCCGCCGCTCGGCGCGCAGGTCGACCATCGAGGGCGTCCACGACAGCGCGTTCTCGATCAGCGCCAGCGTGGCGCGCGTGCGCCCGGCCGCGATGTCGGGCAGATATCGCGCCATCTGGTTCGCCTGACCACTGGCGGCAATGGCGCCCGCGCCCAGCACCACGGTGGCGAAGAACGGCGCGGGATACGCGGCGCGGCCCATCTCGTCGAGCACCAGCGCCAGCTCGACCATACCGAGCCCCTGGCCGCCATATCCGGCGTCGATGGTCAGACCCTGGAGGCCCATCTCCGCGAGCTGCTGCCAGGTCGCGTCGCTGAAGCCGCGCTCGTCCTCCATGAACGAGCGCACCGCGCGCGGCGTGCTTTCGCGCGTCATGAACTCGCGCGTCAGGTCGCGGAGCATGACCTGTTCCTGTGTGAAGTCGAAATCCATGTCCCTTCAGCCCTCTCGACTGCCGGCCGCGGCACGGTCGGCCCGCGGTTCGCGCGGAAGCCGCAGCACGCGCTCGCCGATGATGTTTTTCTGAATCTCGCTCGATCCCGCGTAAATGGTGCCAGCCCGCGCCCACAGGAAGTTGTAGGCCCACGTCGCGTCGTCGCCGCGCAGGGTGCTGGAATTCAAGGACAGCTCGTCGGGCAGTCCGCGCTCGAGCTGGCCATAGGGTCCGAGCAGGTCCTGGATGAACTCCTGGTGGCGCTTGTCCATCTCGCTGTAGTACAGCTTGTCAATCGACGACTCGGCGCCCGGGCGTTTGCCTTGCTCCAGCTTGCTGAGGATGCGGAAGCCGGCGTAGCGCAGCACTTCGACCTCGACAACCATGCGGCCGAGCTTCTGGCGCATGACCGGGTCCTCCAGGACTGACTCGCCGTCACGGCTCATTGCCTGGGCAACTTCGACGAGCCGGCGCATGCTCGCCTGGTGGCGCGTGACGCGGGCCAGCAGGCTGCCGCCGCGTTCGAAGCCCAGCGTGGTCTGCGCCAGTTCCCAGCCCTGACCTTCGCGGCCGATGATGTTTTCGGGCGGCACGACGGCGTTGTTGAAAAACACTTCGGCGAATTCGGAGCTGCCGGTGATCTGTTTGAGCGGTCGTACCTCCACGCCTGGCTGGTGCATGTCCAGGATGAAATACGAGATGCCCTGATGCTTCGGCACGCTCGGATCGGTGCGCGCCAGGAGCACGCCGTAGTCGGCGATTGGTCCGAGGCTGGTCCAGACCTTCTGCCCGTTGATGACCCAGCGGTTGCCGTCCTCGAAGGCTTCGAGCACGGCGCGTGTTTTGATGCTAGCCAGGTCGGAACCGGAATCGGGCTCGGAGTACAGCTGACACCAGATGTCGTCGGCGGTCAGCATGCGCTGCACGTAGCGCCGCTTTTGCTCGTCGGTGCCGTGGACGATCAGCGTCGGACCGATCAGACCCAGCGCCAGGCTGTTGACGGCGCCCGGTACGTCGCCGCGCGCCATCTCCTCGGCGACGATGGCCTGCTCCATGGGTCGCGCGTCCTGGCCGCCGAATTCCTTCGGCCAACCCATGCCCACGTAGCCAGCGTCGTACAGCGTCCGCTGCCAGGCCTTCTTCTGCGCCAGCGTGCCGAGTGGCCCTGGCGGATGCTCCGCGATCCACTGCCGCACCCGAAGCCGAAACTGTTCGTCTTCAGCTGAATAGTTCAGGTCCACGTCAATCTCCACACTTCGTGTTGCTGGTTCGTCGTTCAGAACAGTGTGTCATTCGAAGTCGTCTCAGTGTCGGCCCGCGGATCTCGCGCGCCCATCGGCCCGCGCCTATCGCCCTCGCAGCCTGGG
>JAFAOS010000434.1 GCA_019247515.1 Chloroflexota bacterium
GCTGGAACCTACAGTTGACAAGACCCTCTGGCACCGCGAACCACCGCTGAAGGATCTCAACCCCTTCTGGTCAACGACACTGGATGCCATCTGGAGTCACGTGGACGAGTTCGACGTCCTCCATAGTCACCTGGATTACTGGGGCTACCCGCTCGCGCGCCACGGCAGGGTGCCAATGATCACCACTCTCCACGGTCGGCTGGACTTGCCCGAGCTGCAGCCTCTCTATCGGCGCTTTGCGGACGTGCCGCTAGTTTCCATCAGCGACGCCCAGCGGCGGCCGGTGGCGTGGCGAACTTCGTTGCGACCATCCCCCACGGCATGGAGCTCGAGCAGTTCACCTTCAACCCCCGAGGTGGCCGCTACCTGGCGTTCCTCGGCCGCATCTCGCCCGAGAACGGTCTGGACACCGCGATTCGCGCCGCCCGGCGAGCGAGTTGGCCATTGCGGATCGCGGCTCGCAAACGCCTGCGTAACGGCAACGACCCGAGTGTCCGCGTCGACTGGGAGCACTACCACCACGAGGTCAAGCCGCTGCTCGAGCGGGACCACGCCCGTTTTGTTGGCGAACTTGACGGTCGGCCCAAGGACCGCTTCCTGGGTCAGGCTGCGGCGCTGCTGTTCCCGATCCGCTGGCTGGAGCCGTTCGGCCTGGTAATGATCGAAGCCCTGGCGTGCGGTACGCCTGTGATTGCCCTGCATGCCGGGAGTGTGCCCGAGGTGATCGAGCACGGCGTGACCGGGTTCGTGTGCGACACCGAGGACGAACTCGTCGAGGCTATCGGGCATCTTGGCGAGCTCGACCCCGCACGCTGCCGTGCCGAAGCTGAGCGCCGCTTCTCGCCAAGCCGGATGGCCGAGCAGTACGAGGACGTCTACGTTCGACTGTGTGGCCGAACCGGACCGTCGCACGCGATCCGCAACGGCGCGACGCGAGCAAGTAGTATGCGGACTGCGCAAGCTTTTTGACGTATGCCGAGGCCGCTGTGCGGTTGAGTGGGTCACACATGACCGTCTGAGCAGGTGAGTGGGCATTTGCAGAACCAGTGTCGTTACATTGATGCAGCCGGCTAAGGGCGGGTACTGAGACGGGCGTGCGCTGGCTGACCTTCATCGCACTGGTCATGATCGCCTCAGCCTGCGGGCCGAACGCAGCGCCGATCGCGCTCGAGGCACAGGCCACCTCGACGCCGGTGCTGTGGCAGATCGAGCCGACGCCAACGGCTGGACCCCCGACAGCAACTGCCGCACTGGCTGCGAGGCCGCCGGCTGCTCCAACACTAGCGCCGGCTCCGACACCGACTGGCGGGGCGCGAGCTGCCCCAACCGTCGCGCCGCCGCCATTCGGGGCAACTGCGACGCCGGCTCGAGCCCCGCTTCAGGCAGGTCCGGGCGGCCAGCCAGCACCCCCGGTGCCAACTGTCGGGCCAGCAAGCCCGCCGATGGCTGCGCCGCCGACGCTCGGGCCCGTCACGTGTCAGTTCGCAGATCGGACGGTGAGCGTACCGCTGTATAGCACGCCTGTTGCCCCAACCGGCCTGACAGTGTATGCGGCAGGCGAGCCGATGCCCGGCTTGCATCTGGAACTCCGCTTACCGCGGACCACGTTCGTGGCGGGCGCGGTGATTCAGCCCGAAATTGCCGTGCGAAACACCGGCTCGAGCGCCGCCGCCGTCGTCCTCAGCGCCTTTGCGTGGCCACAGATCGCACCCGCCGATCCGCGCTCCCTGCCTATCTTCCGCGGCGGGCCCGCGCCAGCGCCCCCGCCGCTCGTGGTACCGCCGGGTGAAATGCGAACGGCCACGTCACTCGTGCAGCTCCCCTTTGATGCCGCGCAGCCCGCGCAAGTGCGCGGCGTGGTGCGCACGAGTGGGTCGACGCTGACAGCGGATGTGCCGCTGAAGCTGACGGTCGCCGGACCTGCGCAGCAATTGAAGATCGATCTGCACGCGGACCAGCATCAGTGGTGTGCCCGCGCAACTGATAGCAACGGGCTCACCCCCGCAGGACCGCTGGTGGCGTCAATGACAGGCCGCGCCACGAACCTGTCCATGCAAGCTGGCGCCAGCATCTCC
>JAFAOS010000527.1 GCA_019247515.1 Chloroflexota bacterium
GAAAGGAGGTGAAAATGGTAACGAGCGAAACAACTCATCGAAGCGGGGGAACCCGTAGAGCTGTCACCTTCACGCTTGCCTTCCTGGCAGCCGGGTGGTTCGCGCTCCTTCTCGGTCAGGGAAGGGCTTACGCGGATCTGTCCAACAGTGGCTCTACGCCCTCCGCCTCTCCGTCGTCTGGTGCGGGCTCGAACTCGTCAGGTGGCAATGCCGGAATTGGTTCCGGTGGCGCCGCCGCAACGGGTAACAGCTCCTCAACTGCTCCTTCGCAGCTGAGCGTGGGCGGTGGTCAGGGCAGTGTCGTCATCGTCGATCAGCGGAGTCACGTGACCAACAAGGGCACGGCGACTGCAACGACCGGCAACAACACTGCGACTGGCAACAACTCCGTCAACACGGCGAACAACAACCAGCAGGCTGGGAACGGCAACGTCACGAACAACACGTCCGCGGCGTCCAACCGTTCCGATGGCACCGCCGGCATCACGACCGGTAATGCCTCAGCCACGGGGAACTCCTCGACCACGGGGATCAATCAGACGGTGAACGCCTCTGCAGGGGGCAAGCTCGGCGGCGTCTTGATCGTCGACCAGAACGCAAACGTCCTGAACTCCGGTTCAGCGACTGCGACCACTGGCGGCAACAACGCCATCGGCAACAACTCCCTGAACGACGTTCGCAATCGTCAGGATCCCCATACGAACCGTGTCGCGAACAACGTGGGCACGGTGACGAACCACTCGGATGGCACCGCCGGTGTTGACACCGGTAACGCCACTTCGACTGGCAACTCGTCGTCGACTGGAGTGAACCAGATCGCCAATGGCGGTACGACGGGTTCTCTCGGTGGAATTGTGATTGTCAACCAGTCTGCCCACGTCACGAATCACGGGACGGCGACGGCCAAGACCGGCGGCAACCACGCCATCGGCAACAACTCCGACAACCTGGCGAACAACGTCCAGGGTGCAGTGTCGGGCCGCGGTCCACCGGGAGCCAACTCCGTTGCTAACAACAGCGGAGCCGCTACCAACAACAGCGACGGCACCGCCCGCATTACGACGGGTGACGCCACCGCCGTTGGTAACAGCTCGGATACCAACATCACCCAAGGAGCAAGCGGAAGCATTGACGGAAAGCTCGGAGGCCTGGTCCTCGTGACCCAGCACGCACCGGTGACCAACACCGGCAGCGCGGTGGCAACCACGGGTAACAACCGCGCCATCGGGAACTTCTCCGACAATGACGTCCGTAACCGGCAGCAGGCAGCCGCCGGGTCCGCCATTCGCAACTCTGTTGCGGCCAACTTCGGTCAGGCCCGTAACAACAGCGACGGCACGGCCCGGGTTTCTACCGGCGACGCTTCTGCCACTGGTAACGATGCCTCCACCACGATCACGCAGTGGGCGAACTACGACGCCAAGGGCGCCGGCAGCTTCTCCATCGTTGATCAGGCCGCGCCCGTGTTCAACCACGGCACGGCGGTGGCTCGTACCGGCAACAACCGCGCTGTGGGGAACGACTCGTTCAACACGGCCGTCAACAATCAGCGTGCGCGCACCGTTGGTGGGCGTCCGCGTTCGGCAGTAGCTGCCAACTTCGGTCAGGCAGGCAACATCAGCGACGGCACCGCCAAGATCACCACTGGCGACGCCGAAGCGAACGGCAACATCAGCGACACCACGATCAGCCAGACCTCGAACTTCGATCCCGGTAAGGGCAATGGAAGCTTCAGCCTGGTCGATCAGCGTGCCCCTGTGACCAACCGCGGGACCGCCACGGCGGACTCGGGTCACAACACGGCACGTGGCAACCTGTCCGACAACGACGCCATCAACAACCAGCGCGCCCGCGTGGCCGTTGGCGGTGGTTTCGGCCGGACGAACCGGGTTGCCAACAACTCCGGCACGGCCCGCAACAACAGCGATGGCACGGCCACTGTCGATACCGGTGACGCAACCGCCACCGGCAACGACTCCAGCGCAGGCACGACGGTCGACCAGTCGGCGAACTTCGCCGGCGGCAACGGAAGCTTCTTCCTGCCGACCCAGACTGCCCGCGTCGACAACCGCGGTACCGCCAGCTCGAACAGTGGCCGCAACAACGCTGTTGGGAACGCATCGTTCAACACGGTGCTGAACTCGCAGCGGGCCAACAACACGAGCGGTGGTCGTGGCGGAAACAACAGCGTCGCCAGCAACAACGGTGGCGCGTCCAACAACTCGGACGGTTCCGCTCACATCACCACTGGTGGCTGCTGTGCAAACGGCAACTACTCGACGACGAACATCAGCCAGCAGGCTGGTTTCGACGGCGGTCGCGGGAGCTTCTCGCTTCCGGTTCAGACCGTTCGGGTGGACAACCGTGGCACGGCAACGGGTGACTCTGGCCACAACACGGCCAAGGGCAACCTGAGCGACAACGACGCCATCAACCGTCAGCGCGCCAACGTCAATGCCGCTGGTGCGATTCGCGGTAACAGCGCCGTTGCCAACAACACCGGCACTGCCTCCAACCGTTCGGACGGCAGCGCCAGCATCGAGACCGGTGACGTCACCGCTTGCGGCAACGTCGCGACCACCAACATTGGGCAGACCGCCAACGCCGACCTCGGTCGCGGTGGCTTCACCCTGCCCACCCAGTCGGTGAGTCTCGACAACCGTGGCACGGGCGTCGGCAACTCCGGTCGTAACAACGCAGTCGGCAACGACTCCTTCAACACCGTCACCGACCCGCAGCATGCGAGCGTTGGCGCAGCGAGGATCCTTGCTGGCAGCACTGTGGCAAACAACACCGGTGCTCCGCGGAACAACTCCGACGGCAGCGCCTCCATCAGCACCGGCGCCGTGAACGCCAGCGGTAGCACGACGACGACCAACATTTCGCAGGAAGCAGGTGCCAACATCGACGGCAACGGCTTCACCCTGCCGAGTCAGGTTGTTCGAGTGACCAACCGTGGTACTGGTACGGCATCGTCCGGGAACAACACCGCACGTGGCAACGTGTCGTTCAACGACACCAGCAACAACCAGCATGCTCATGTTGGTGCCGCTGGTGCCATCCGCAGCCGCAATGCGGTTGCAAGCAACGTCGCATCCACGTCGAACCAGTCCGACGGCCACGCCAGCATCACCACTGGCGACGCTTCGGCTTGGGGTAACTACTCGACCACCAACATCGATCAGAACGCGCCGATCAGCATCAACGGTCACGGGTTCGTCATCGGTGATCAGCGCGTGATCGAGACCAACACGGGCCGGGCTGTTGCCTCGTCCGGGAACAACAAGGCCATCGGTAACAACTCGGACAACGGGTTCTTCGGTGCGCACAACAACCAGCACGCCTCTGTGGGCGCCGCTGGTGCGCTCCGTGCCCGCTCGGCCGTCGCCAGCAACACGGCGACGACCGCCAACAAGTCCGATGGTCGTGCTTCCATCGACACTGGTAGCGCCACCGCGTACGGCAATGCCACCAATGACGAGATCGACCAGGATCTGAACCTGGATCTCGCGAAGAAGAACGACTTCGCGATCGTCGATCAGCGTGGATTGGTGACCAACCGTGGTGCGGCTGTCGCCACCACTGGCAACAACACTGCACGAGGCAACGTCTCGTTCAACGACGCCGGGAACAACCAGAACGCCCACGCTCCTGTGGTCGGCCTGGCTCGGAACGCCGTCGCGAACAACACCGCCTCGACCGTGAACAACTCCAACGGAAAGTCCGCCATCACCACGGGTGACGCCCTGGCGATCGGGAACCACTCCGCTACCGGCCTTGGTGAGGCCGCTGGCGTGGATCCTGGCCAGTCCTTCACCCTCGTGACCCAGACGCCCAACGTCTCGAACGTTGGTACCGCGCTGGCTCGCACCGGTGGCAACTCTTCCAAGGGGAACAACTCGGACAACGCCACGCACAACCACCAGCGGCCTTCGGTCGGTGGCGGTCCCAACGTGGTGGCCAACAACAGTGCTACGACGCGGAACAACTCCAATGGCTCCGGCACCGTCCACACGGGCAACGCCACCGCCATCGGCAACGAGTCCGCGACGAACACCTGCACCGGGGTGAACACGACTGCGCGCTGCCCGAAGCCTGAGCTTCCGCAGCTTCCGCCGCCGCCTTGCCCCTGCCACAAGCAGCATCCGACGCCGACGCCGAAGCCGCCGGTGACCCAGCCGAAGCCCCCGGTCGTTCCGACCGAGGTCTCTTCGCCGGTCAACGCGCTGCCTCGTACGGGTGGACCGATTCAGGAGCTCGCCGTTCTCGGCGCGCTGCTGGTCCTCCTGGGCGAAGCACTTCGTCGCCGGAGCCGTATCACGGCCTAATCGTTCAGGCCGAGGCAGTTGAGGGAGGGTGGGCCGAAAGGCCCACCCTCCTTCTTTATTTCGGCCCGCAGGTGTCGATGTAGCTAGGTGTGACCAGGTCTGGCGCGAGGTGGGGCGATCAGTACG
>JAFAOS010000528.1 GCA_019247515.1 Chloroflexota bacterium
ATCGTCCCTCTCATCTCAAGACACTGTCTGCGCGGCAGCTCGATGCTGGGCAGCGCGTGTCGAAAATCCACGTCTAGTACGCGACAGTATCAGGTGAGATCACTGAGCTGACGATTAGACAGTGCTCGGGATCGGGCCGATCGGACGTAGTCGGGCGAGCGGCGCGGGCG
This sequence comes from Chloroflexota bacterium, assembly GCA_019247515.1. Classification (GTDB taxonomy): domain Bacteria; phylum Chloroflexota; class UBA6077; order UBA6077; family CF-72; genus CF-72. The sequence continues at coordinate 171 of JAFAOS010000528.1, forward strand.
TATGCTCGGCCAGCGCCTCGAGGAGCGCGGACTCACTGGGGATGAGCTTGACGAGAGGAGGCGAGCGAACGCATGGACGAGTACATCGTCGAGATCGACGCGCTGCATGATGACGGCGTCGTCCTGGTCGCGCCCGCACTCTGCCTCCTGGTGTTCGGCCGTACCTTGGACGAAGCCCTGAACCAGGCCAGGGATTCGATCAGGTTTCGCCTGCGCGAGACTGGCTCGCGCGATCTCGTGATCACATTCGCTCGGGACTCGCGGGATGCTGATCGGTCTGGCCGAGCGGCGGCCTGAACGCAGCCGGCGCAGGAAGCCTGATTCGTGGCTAGCCCGAGACGCCGACAACCCAGCCACTGAAGCCCACTTCGCCATACCGCGGCGACCAGCTCAGGTAGCGGTGTCCCAGCCGGCTGGAGTCGCGGATGAAGATGCCAGCGGTGTCATAGCCGGTGGCCACGAACCAGTGGCCCTCGCCGAACCATTTAGCGCCGTCGAGCGCCAGCAGCCCCTGATTCAGCCAGCTCTCGAATTCACTGATCGACTGCAGCAGCCCGACCGGCGGCTCCTACTCGCCAGGGGCGGACGCACCACCCCCCAATGTGGGCTCGGCACCGAACAGGCGGTGCCGCGCCGGTTCATCGGCTGGGGCATCCGGTCCGCGGCCGAGCAGGTCGGGACCGAAGCCCTGTCGCAGCGCCGGCAACGCATGCGCCCGGATGCGGTCACCCTCGGTTCCCAACGTGAAATTGATTCGCGCCTGCCACCCCTCAATCGTGTGCAGCGCGTCGAAGTAGCGGTCGTGCTCGGTCGCATAGCGCTGGCAGGCCGTTTCCCAGTCACTTTCGTGTGCGCGGAGCAGATCACTCAAGACGCGCACGTCGCGCAACGTGAGCGATTGGCCCTGGCCCCATGTCGGGTCGGTGGCGGAGGCCGCGTCACCAGCCAGCGCCACACCCTGGCGGTACGGGTGGTCCACCCAGCTCGACGCGGCCTCAAAGCTCGCCAGTGGTCCACATGGCCTCGCACCGTTGGTAAAGAACCAGTCGGCTGGCGCGCCGCATTCGATGCAAGCCTGAATGAAATCGCCGATTCGCGTCGGTCCGCTCAGCCGGCCGCGCTCGGCGCGTCTGACGCTCATCAGGTAGACGCGGACGCGGCTATGGCCCAGCGGCACCAACAACGCGATTTCGCCCCAGGTCGGCGCGATGAAAACATGCGCGCTGTCCTCCACGATGGCCATGCCCTCGAATAGCAGCCCAGCGATAAGGATGTTTGGTGCGTCACGACTCGTCTTGAATCCGGCCCAGGTCCGGACCCGTGAGTCGCGGCCATCCGCCCCAACCACCAGTCGCGCCCATATCCGCTCGGTTCGATCGTTCCGCTGGACCGTCACCGACGGCGATGCGCCGGGTGTGACGCCGGTCACGATCACCCCTCGACGAACTTCGGCACCGGCTGTCTCGGCAAGCCCGATGAAGGTCTCCTGCATCGTCGGGTGGTAGTAGTTCAGCAGTCCGCCGTGCGCCGGCGTGGTGGTGGGCAAGTCGCGCCGCTGTCCCGCGCCGCCCGCATAGACTGTCCAGCCAGGCACGATGTGGGCGCCGCGCTCGACCAGTGGAGCTTCCAGACCGAGCATTCGCGCCTCCGCCACACCCCACGGCACCAGCGCCTCGCCGCGCACGCGGTCGCGGAAGCGCGCCTCCTGCTCCAGGACAAGCATGCGCGCGCCTGCGGAGGCCATCACGCTGGCCAGGGCTGAGCCGGCCAGCCCGCCGCCCACTGTCACGAGGTCGTGCTTGGCGGCTAACTGCCCGGACATGGGAGCTGGAGCTCGAGTGTACGCCGATTTCGTCGCCGGAGACACCCGTCGCGCCGCTCCTCCGAGCCGGCTCGTCAGCCCAAGGGCAGTTCGCTGCTCGACTGCTGGCCTCCTCCGCCTGCTCGGCAACGCCCGCACCTCGTCCGCTCACGCGACGGTCAGCGTGGCGATCACTTCCTACCGACGCGGGATGCCCAGCTTGCGGTAGGCGTGTGCGATATGTGTCTCGATGTTGAAGGGCGAACCGTACGCGTCTCCGCGTACCAAAGAGGCTTCTCGATGAACTCGGCTGACTGCGCAGGGATCCCGCCGCCGGCGCCTAACCACCTTGCACGCCGACAACCAGCCGCTAAAGCCGGCCTCGCCGTGCAGTCGTGACCAGCTCAGGTAGCGGGTGTCCCAGCCACTGGAGTCACGGATGAAGGTGCCAGCGGTGTCGTAGCCGGTGGCCACGAACCAGTGGCCTTCGCCAAACCATCTGGCGCCGTCCAGGGCCAAGCGGCCCGCGGTCCAGCCAGGCCTCCAACTCGGCGATCGAATGCACCTGGCCGTTACGCGGGCTGAGCCCGCGGGCGGCGATGGCTCTGGCCAGCGGCCGACCGGTGGCGTCCAGCAGCCCGAGCGAGGGCGAAATGCCCATGTTTGGGCCAATGAGGGCGATCGCCTGGTCGATGCGGCCCAGCCGCACACCGTAGGCACCCAGCAGCCAGTCGAGCGCGGCGGCCGAGTGCCACTGCTGCCATATGGCGGCGCTGAGATAGGTGCTGGGTCGTACTGGTCGAGCGCCGGCGCGTTCGCCCAGCCGGGCACCAGCCGGCCGCCTGAGGCCCCGACGTTGCCGTAGCGTGCCCGCTGAGCATGCATCGGGCCCCAGGCCACCAGGCCGGCGACGGCTCCACGGGGCTCGAGCAGGTGCCGTTACCCGGCGCGTGAGAACATCACACCTGATGCCAGGCGCCCCAGCACCCGTTCGCGCACTGCTGCTGCCGAGCCCAGTACCGGTTGTTCGTGCCGATGACGGTGACGGTCAGGCGACCCCCCGAGGAATCGACAGTTGGGCCGCCTGGAGCCGACGCGCTGCCAAGCCCGTTAAGCACGTAACCGTCGAATGGATACCAGCCACTCCACGGACCCAGGCCCGGTCGAGTCTGCCAGTTGTGCCAGACCTGATTGTCGTATCCGATCGCGAAGAGCTCGTAGCGGTTGTCGGCGTTCCTGCCGAGGTCGAATCCGTACCCGGGCCGCAGACAGCCGCCGAGACTGACCCAGTCGCTCCATCCGGGCAGGATGTGGTACATGGCGCAGCCAGCCTTGGCGCCAATCTCGAACGTCTCTGTCTGTCCGGTGACAACGTTGTAGTTCGACCACTCGAATCGATGCGGGCCGCCGTCGGCTTGCGCTACTGGCGTCGCCAGCAGAGAGCCACCAATGAAGATGGCCATAGCAATGACGCTTCCAACTCCCAAGCGCTGATGTCGCATGCTCCCGATTGTGGCATCTCTGGACCGGTCCACGTGCCGACGGTGCTGACAGCGGCCGTATAGCTGAGTGTGACGCTCTGCCCGGGTCCCGTTGCAACTCTCACTGCCTCTGGCGGAGCAGATGCGTGATGTCACGCACCGCCGGACGGGCGGGCCTCCGGGAACAGTCGCTGGCGGTCCCTCAGCGTCCCGAGCGGCCCCAGGGCGGGTTTCGTCGGCACATCCAGGCAACGACAAGACCGCGGTGCGCGATAGCTTCTCGAACATCGGTGTTCTCACTCTTTACTCGTCACGCGGTGACGTCGCATGCACGGCGCCCCAGGAGGCGGACCATGGCGATGTGAGCTCGCTCGGGGCTGCGCTCGACTCGGGGCGCGCGGGTGCCCTCGCTCGGCCGCGGCCCACCGCGACGAGACCGCTCCAGACCAGCCGCAGGGCTGAAGCCGTACGCTTGACCTCGTTGCTTGGGTATCCGGACCTCGGCGTCGCGGCGGTCGCCTGACTGCCCGACGACTTCGTGGTCCTCGCCTTCTCGTACGGTGGTGGGATGCGTGAGCACGTGGCGCCGCGACGGCGCGTGAGGGTCGTCAGACATCAGCCGCTCGTACCTGAGCCGGCACGGCCTGCCGCCCGTCGGCATAGGAGCGCCTGGCGAGCACGAGGGCGGCGGCGAGATTCCACAGCATCATGACCAGGAACAAGGGATTTACAATGGCGTTGACGGGTTCGCTGTAGAGCGCGGCTAGCCCGCCGATCAGCTCGACGGCCCCGAAGACCAGCGCCACGTAGCCGAAGACTGTGGGCAGCACCCGGCTGCGCAGCACGATCACACCCAGCGCCGAAGCCCAGAAGGGGTTCAGGATCGGATAGGCAAAGTCCACAGCGTGAGCGACCTGCAGCACGCTGGCCGCCATGCGCGGGTCAGTGTGCTTGCCGCAACGCTCCAATTCCTGGTCGCCCCGCCCGGTTTCCTGCCGCCCCGCTTCGGCGCGACGCCGACGCCGCCGACGTCTTTACGACTCGTGGCGCGCGTACCAGCAGGCCTGGGGGACGCACGCTTGCGGCACTGACTGCCCTAGCCAGTGACGGAGCTATTGTCGACGGCGGGCGAAGAACACGAATTCTCGGCCGCGCCGGTCGGGCGCATCACGGATCTCATCGACGACAAAGCCGTGATCAATCAACGCCTCCGCGATCTCGTCGCGCTCGCGAAAGCGCAACGTGGAGTGCGAGGTCAGCACCTCTCCGTCAGGGAACACCCACGTCCCCCGGAAGCTGACGAGGGGCAGGCGGACGTCGATCAAGTCGAACCAGTGCTCGACCGTTCCGAGACCTTCTATATTCGTCGCGCGGTATGACGCACTCCGGTTCCACACCCGCCATGCTTTGTACGCGGGGTCGCGCGACTCGAAGACCAGGTGTCCGCGAGCGCGCAGTGCATCGTGGACGCGGCGTAGCGTCGCGTCCCAGTCTGAGGCCGCAACAATTGCTTGAGCGACGTTCCCGGTCATCGTTGTCATATCCACCTGGAGCGGCGGCAATGCTGTCACATCGCCATGAATCCAGCGCACGCGCTCGGCGTCAGGCTTAGCGCGCGCAACGTCCAACGATGCATTCGCCGGGTCGAGGCCGGTCACCTCGAGGCCGCGCCCGGCCAACATTAGCGCGAAGGTGCCTGTGCCGCACCCGACATCGAGCAACCGGCGAGCGCCGAGTTCGTCAACAATCCCGACATACACATCGAGATCGGCACGATCGGAATCGAGCGCGTCGTATATCGCGGCCAGGCTTGGATGCTCGAAGATATTGTCAGGCACGCAAAGCGTCCATCTAGTTTAATTCGACCTAACCTACGGATACGCTTTGCACTTCGCGGGCTCGCGTGCGGAAGAGAAGCGCCAACACGGCAGTGTGCAGCGCGCTCGCGGAGACCATTGCGGCGCGGATCGACACCACGGTTCCGATGGCACCGACCAGCGGTCCGCCGAGCACTTGACCCAGCGCATCGCCCTGCCCCAGAGCAGAGAGCACCGTTGCGCGGACTTCGGATGAGATCACGCGCGTTTGCCATGCATTGAAGAGCGGCTCGCTCATCGAATCCACGATCCGCTTGCACCAGATTGCCAAGGCCGCAACCACAAAACTGGTGGTCAATCCGAAGACGAGTACGCTCGCGACCCATCCACCCTGTAACAGCAGCAGCGCGCGGACGACGCGCTGATCGTCGTTGGTATCCATGCGGATCACGCGCTGGATGGCCGCGATGCCGAGTAGTGCGCCGACGGCATTGAGCACCCCGAACCAGACGACTGGCGGCAGGGAGCCAACGGCTGGGAACATGAAAGACGTCAGCAAGTGCGCCTCCCAGAGTCGATCGAAGCCCTCGCTTGAAGCGCCCGCCGCAGCGGCGACGCCAACGAACACCAGCAGCAGTGGATTGCCTCGGATGCTGCGTACGCCGACACGGACGACGTGCCGCATTGCAGCGACGGGAGTCTGGTGCGCACGCGCCGCCGGGCGGAATCCCATCTCGGGCATGCTCGATGCGAGAAACGCCGCCAGAAGCATGTACAGGGAGCCGCCGACAATCACCGCCAGATTGAGTTGCACACTCGCGAGCGCGACGCCGGCCACGATTCCAATCAGCGCAGCCGCCCGCCGCACCTGAGCTGCTCGCAAGAAGATGGGTCCGACTCCAGCTTCACCCATTTCACCAGCCAGCCAGGCCTGCGATGCGCCACTCAGAAACGTCTCGCCGACTCCACGAATCACCTCGGCCAGCAGAATGACTCCGAACACGGGCACCGACCCTTCGACAACGAACGCCAGGCCAAGCAACAGTCGACCCAGAATGATAGACAGGCGCCGACTGAACACGTCGGCAACAATGCCAGTGGGAACTTCGAACAGGATGATGGTGCCCTCGAGCACCGTGCCAACCAGCACCAGCTGGAGCGCGTCGAGGCCTACTGTGGTGACGTAATAGACCGCCAGCGGCGTGAATATCAGCGAACTGATGAACGCTCCACCGGCGGCGTTGATGAGATAGACGGCGACGGCATCGCCGCGCCGTGGACGGAGAGGCACAACTGCACTCCTCTGTGCTCAGAGCTGACGACCAGCATCTTTGAGGGCGCGGAGGAGCGACGGTCCGTTAGACCGAGAGCCAGTCCTCCGCGAAGGTGGCGACGCACGGCGAGCTGAGTGTCACGCGTAAGAACCTCCTTCGAGAATGCGACAGAAGGCTACCACGCGCCGAATCTGCGAACGAAAACGCGCTCGCCTCGGCGGCAAGGCCATTTCCCTGAGCGTTGATCACATCGGCCGGGTCGTATCACCTGGGCGGCGCGATATGCCGCTTCAACTGCAACGTGTCGGGTCCCGCGGCCCACCCACCCACCTGTGTCCCGTTAGCTACGGTGATTGCCATAGCTCCGCTTTGGATGGATCAGGATGACTGCACGGCGCTCTTCGGCCATGACACGGTCATAGGTGGGCCAATCGTCGTGCGTCCCGCCAGCCGCTCGGAACACCTCGCGCAACAGCTCCGGCAGATTACTGGCGGCGGCCGCCGTCGCAGGTTGCGCAGCTTGACCGTGCCGCCCCGCGCGACGATGCTCACCAGCCGCTCGCCCGAGATCGGGTGCCTGATCAGACCAGCATTGACCACCGACGTCTGGATCGAACTGTCCGGACGGCTGGTCCAGAACCGCGAGCCACCCTTCGCGTGCGCCTAACCGCTCCAACACCGCAAGTTCGGTTGTCGTCAACTGCATCGCTCGGCCAGGCTACACGACAGCGCGTCCGAGCGCCCGCCAGCGCAAGCAACCGCCGACCCAGGTGGGTCGACAACTCACCGCTGCAAGCCCAGCTGTGCGAGGCCTGCCGTTCGGCTCGCGTCTGGAAGTCAACGAACTGCACAACGGTCATGTACGGACATTCAGGCCGAGGCCTGATTCGCGTTTGCGGCGACGGCTGAGCGACTTCCGACAACGATCGCTGCACATCACGGCGTGCCTGGTTCGGAGTGGCGTCGGCGAGGTGGAGCGAGCTGGGGAGCATCGCGGCGCGACGCCCGGCGAAGGGGCCAGACCGATGTCCACGCACTGACCCCATTGTCCTGAGTCTCTCTCGCCGCATAGTTGAGCCTGCCGCGCTATGTGCTACCTGACCAGGCCCGCGTGATCGTCAACGCGGCACAGACCACGGGCCACCGGTTGCTCCTCGAATGCCTCTGCAGTCCGGCGGTCGAATCTCCGAAATGCTCCGCCTGCGACTGTTTGAAGGATGCTGTCCGTTGTCCAGCTACTTGCTGCGCCACACGCTTCGGGCAGCACTCGGCCCTTCGGCCAACTTGAGCAGCGTCGTCGGTGGCGGCGCTGGTGGTCGAGGCCCTCGACATGTGCCCGGCTGTCGAGCAGGGTTGCGGGTGGCTTTCGCCGATCGTCAGACGTGAGCGAACTGCGCTGAGTGGTTCGTCACCCAGATGGCGAGGTCGTCCACTGTCTCAAACCCGACCGCGTCGTACAGCGGCTTGCCCGCCGGCGTGGCGACCAGATAGAAGGCGTCGGCGCCATGCGCAAGGTGGTGGTCCAGGGCTGCCTGGAGGACGGCTCGACCGGCGCCGCGGCGCTGGTGCTCCGGCGCGGTGGCCATCGACCAGATGCCGACCATCCCCTGGGTGCCGGTGGTGGTGACCGTGCTGTACGGCTCGCCGGCGTGGCTAGCCAGGAAGTACGTGACGCCGGGTGCATTCAGCAGCGAGGGCGCGGCAAAGACGCGGCCGACCCAGTCACGGTCCAGTCCGAAGCCGGCAGCGACCAGGTCGGCCACGTGGGCGAGTCGCGTGGGATCGGCCACCGTCTCGACGGCAAAAGCGTCAGTCCGACCGGCTGTCACCGCGGGCAGGTCCGTCAGCACCATCAGGGGCGCGGAGCCGGCCTCCGACAGCCCCGCCGCGCGCGCCACCGCACGCAGGGACGTGTCGGTCGTGCTGGACAGCATGAACAGCGCCGGCACGTCCGCGGCGCGCACCAACGCGACGAACTCGCGCAGGATCGTCTCGGCCATCGGCGCCGCCTCGAGCAGGGCCATGTTGAAGTCGGGCGCTGGCGCACCCGTGATGAGCAGCAGAGCCGGCCCGCGCAGGACGACGTGTGGATCGGGCAGGTTGACGGCGACCATCGCCAGGTGCCGCCGTGCCGCAGCCCAGACCTCCCTCGCATCAGGGCGTCGCTGCATGCGTCCATGGTGCCACCTGCAAATCCGCGGCGTTGATGTCCCGGCGTCACCTCGGCGGCGCACTTCGAAGACGACGTTCAGCACACCATCGGGGTCTTCGACGATGTCCAGCGCGCATGTCGGCGGCGGCACCTATACCGTCTACGCGCACTCGTCGGCGAAAGGCGCACTCTGGACGCTTAAGCTTGCGCAGGCGATTCGCTGGCGCCATGCGGAATGCGGTGCTGGCGGTATCCGGGTACAGTCCATAGCAGGTTGAGCAGGCCGACGTTAGCCCGGCCAGCGCGCCCAGTTTCGGCCCGCCGGGGTGTCTAACCAACAT
>JAFAOS010000023.1 GCA_019247515.1 Chloroflexota bacterium
GAGCGGCGCCAGGCCTGGGAACGCTGGTACACGCCCATCGCGGCCACGCGTTGGGCATCCGCCGGCTGGCACACCCTCGCCTGGGCGATCTTCGGTCTGGCGTACGTGGGCGCCGTCGTGTTCGTGTCCTCGGTGCTGGCCGCGCCGGCCGCGAGTGTGCTGCTCGTACTCGCGGCAGGCGCGCGGCTGTCGGCATACATCGGCGCCACCGTTGGCGAGATCGGCTTCCTGCGCGGGATCTGGATGGACGGCTCGCAGCGGCTGGCCTGGCTCGAGGACTACGCCGCCTCCCTCGTCGTAGACGCCGACCTGCCGGTGCCGACCGAGCTGCGCCGGGGTATCCGCCTGGAACACGTCAGCTTCGCCTATCCCGGCACGGACCGCCTGGTGCTTCAGGACATCTCGCTGGAGCTGCCCGCCGGCAAGGTGGTCGCCGTCGTCGGTGAAAACGGCGCCGGCAAGACGACCCTGGTCAAGCTCTTGAGCAAGTTTTACGCGCCCACGTCGGGACGCATCCTGGTCGACGGTCAGCCGCTGGCCCGCATGCCCACGCACGTCTGGCGGGCTCGACTGGCCGGTGCGTACCAGGATTTTTTCCGCTTCGAGTTCCGAGCACGGCAGACGGTCGGCGTCGGCGACGTGCCGCGGCTCGACGACGAACCGGCCGTACGGGTGGCCGTGGTCCGCGCGGGGGCCGACGACGTCGTCGGGCGGCTGGTCGCCGGGCTCGAGACCCAGCTGGGGCCGACCTGGCCGGATGGTGTCGAAGTCTCGTTCGGCCAGTGGCAGAAGCTGGCGCTGGCGCGCGGCTTCATGCGCGACCAGCCGCTCCTTCTGGTCCTGGACGAGCCAACAGCCGCGCTCGATGCCGAGACGGAACACGCCCTCTTCGAGCAGTACGCGCAGGCCGCGCAGGACGGCGCCCAGTCTGGACGCATCACCGTGCTGGTGTCACATCGCTTCAGCACCGTCCGCATGGCCGACCTGATCGTCGTCCTCGACGGCGCGCGGCTGGTCGAAGTCGGCAGCCATGCCGAGCTGATGGCGCACGGCGGTCAATACGCCGAGCTGTACGGCATCCAGGCGGCCGCCTATCGCTGATCGATCAGGCGGCAAGCGGCGCGTAGCGCTGGACGATCGCGATCAGCGCGTCCACGTCAAATGGCTTGGCCACCACCGCGCGCACGCCCATCGCGTGCAGGCGCTCGGCCGACTCGTGCAGGCTGTGCGTCGCCGACATGACCACGATCGGCACCTCGCTGGCCTCGGGCACGGAGCGGCACCGGTCGACAAATGCCCAGCCATCCAGCACCGGCATCATCAGGTCCAGCACTATCACGTCGGGCACCGACCGAAATACCAGTTGCAGCCCTTCGGCCCCGTCCGCCGCCTGGTCCACGTCGTAGCCCTCGTCGAGCAGCAATTCGGCGACAGTCGAGCGGATCACCGGATCGTCGTCGACGACGAGCACGCGGGGGCTCGTTGTGGCCGGGCCATGAGTCACAACTCTTGAATGGTAGCCACGTCCGCTCATGCGTGCGCCAGATGCTCCTGTACCATGCGCGGGAGGGACTAGTAATGAGCGGATTTCGCAAGTTCATCCTGCGGGGTAACGTCGTCGACCTCGCCGTAGCCGTGGTGATTGGTGCTTCCTTCGCCGCCGTGGTTACCGCCCTTGTCAAGGACATTATCACCCCCATCGTCGGCATTTTCGGCGGAATACCTGACTTTTCGGCGGAATATTTCACCATTGGCGCCAGCCGATTCCTGATCGGGGAATTCATCAACGCCGTCCTGGCGTTCCTGGTGATGGCCGTCATCATCTACTTCTTCATCGTGTTGCCCGTCAACACGCTGTTGGATCGTTTCGGTCCAACTCCCGAGCCAGCGGTCAGGACGCGTATCTGCCCGGAGTGTCTGAGCAAGATTCCGTTGAAGGCCAGACGTTGCGCGTTTTGCACGTCCGAAGTGCCCGAGGAAGTCGTCACCACCAGCTCACCTGGCGCCTGACCGTCAGCGACCCTCCACTGCTCACGCGCGCGTGCAGACCTCCAGGCGCAACATCGAAGCTGTCGCGGCGTTCGTGGTCCTGGGCATCGCGTACGGGCTTGTCTCGACGCGTTTCACCATCGGGCCGCCCTGGCTGTTGCTCGTCCTGGCGGTCATCGGCTCCGTCTCCCTGGCCGTGCTCAACTGGCGCGGCCTGCGCCGCGCGCGGGCGATGCTGGCCGTCATCCTGCTGGTTCTGGTCACCATCGCCGTGGCCGTCAGCGCGGTTTTGCTGTTGAGCGCGCTCCTGGTGGGGCGCACCGAGGCGGGCGATTTGTTGTTCTCGGCCGCCTTGCTCTGGCTCAGCAACGTCCTGGTGTTCAGTCTCTGGTACTGGGAGATCGACGGCGGCGGGCCCCACCACCGTCAACCCGGACCGCATGCCTCCAGCGACTTTTTGTTCCCACAAATGACCGCCGGTGGCGACCTGGTAATTGACTGGTGTCCGGAATATCTGGACTATTTGTTTCTGGCGTTCAACACGAGCACCGCCTTCAGTCCGACCGACACCATGATCCTCGCCCGGCGCTCAAAAGTGCTGGCGATGCTGCAGTCCATCATCTCGCTGATCACTATCGCCGTGCTGGCCGCGCGCGCCATCAATACGTTGTGATCACCCGTTCGCGGTGCTAGCCTGTATGGCCGTCGCATCAAGGAGAGGTCAGTTGGATCTGCACAACAAACGCGTCATCGCCATCGGCGAGCGCGACGGTATCCACGGCGAGGTTATCCGCGACATCGCCACCGGCCTGGGTGCCAACGTCGTGTTCACCATCACCGAATGCTTCGTGTGAACGTCCGCTGGAGCCATGGACCTGGACGACCAGGCGACCATCCAGCAAGTCGTCGACAAAATTGGCCTGATCGCCGAGCAGCTTCTCTCGGTGCGGCTCGTTCCAATCCGGCGTGGACGAGTAGCGAAAGAAGCCTCCGTCTTTCTGGTCGTAGATCGTCCGCTCGGCCAACACGTCCAGCGTGCGGTCCTCCAGACCGATGAGTAACTCGACGACCTGGTCCACCGACTCGGGCCCGAGTGATACCTCCTGACTTGCCTCCTCCGCCCGCGGTCTCGGCGGCTCGCTGGAGACGTCGCCCTCGCGCGGGTGTTGGTCCACCAGCCGGACCAGCAGACCAATGAGCGCCTCCGTCTCCAGACCATTGACGCTGAGGATTGGCTCGCCGCCGGGAGTGAGAAACACGATCGTCGGCCAGCCCTCGTGTATATCGCAGATCGACGTCCGGCCGGCGAGCTTCCTCCACTCGGACCGGCACGAAGTACGCGTTCAGGAGCAACTGGACCTCGTCCGACGACAGTGCCGTCTCGTCCAGGTGCTGACAGACTCCGCACCAGAACGCGGTGATGAACAACGCGACCAGTTTGTCCGTGCGGGCGGCTTCGTCGAACGCCGCCGCGCCCCACTCGCGCCAGCGGATCAGATGGGCTCGATTGGAGCGCGGCGAAAACCGGAATGTTGTCGGCTCGACCATCGGTACTGACCGGGCCTGCAGCTACACGATGCCTCTCGCACGCCAGTCGGCGATCTCCCGATCGGAGTAGCCAACCGAGCGCAGCACTTCCTCAGTATGGTTGCCAGCCTCAGGCGTTGGCAGGCGGATATCGCGTCCAAGCCCACTGAAATTGAGCGGCGAGGCGACCGCCAGCGTGTCGCCACCGGTCGCCGCCGGTCGGCGCATCGGTGTGGCCATGCCGAGGTGCTGGACCTGCGCGTCGGCGAAGACCTGGTCGATGCTGTAGATCGGGCCGCACGGGATGCCGGCCTCGTCGAGCGCGTCGATCCACTCCGCCGAGGATCGCGTACGCGTGACTTCTCCGATGGCCGCGTTGATCGCCGCGCGCTGCTGGCGTCGACCAGTCGGACTGCGCCATTCGGGTCGCTCTTTCCACTCAGGTTGCTGCAGCACGTCGGCCAGGCGATCGAACATGCGCGTGGAGCTGGCGGCGATGTTGATGTGTCCGTCGCAGGTCGGAAAGACACCGGTCGGTACACCCGTGGGGTGATCGTTGCCTGCCTGAGGCGCCACTTCGCCGGCCATCAGCCAGCGTGCCGCCTGGAAATCGAGCATGAAGATCTGCGCCTCGAGCAGGCTGGTGGTGACCCATCGCCCGCGGCCGGTTCGCATGCGCTCGATCAGCGCCATCGAGATGCCGAGCGCCAGCAGCGTGCCCGCGACCAGGTCGTTGATGGCCACACCCACGCGCACCGGTCCCTGTCCGGGGAAGCCCGTGATCGACATCAGCCCGCCCATGCCCTGGGCGATCTGGTCCACGCCTGCTCGATGACCGTACGGACCATCCTGTCCGAAACCGCTGATGCTGCCGTAGACCACGCGCGGGTTGGCCGCGTGGACGTCGTCCCACGCGACGTGCAGACGATGTTTCACGGCGGGTCGCATGTTCTCGACGACGACGTCGGCAGTCTCGAGCAGCCGCATGAACGCTGCGTGACCCTGGGCGGTCTTCAGGTCGAGGCGGATGGCGCGCTTGTTGCGGTGCAGGTTCTGAAAATCGAAGCCGTGGCGCATGCCAACGGCGTCCTCGGACTGGGCGTCAGGCGGTTCGATGCGGATGACGTCGGCGCCCCAGTCCGCGAGGTGCCGCACACACGTGGGCCCCGCCCGAGCCAGAGTCAGATCGAGGACGCGAATATCGGCAAGCGGCAAAGTCCCGTTGGGGGACGTATCGGCCATGAACCCGTGCGCTCCTTCGTGCGTCGTTGCTAGCAGGGTACGGCGCCCGCGGCCGACCCGCTCGCCCGTCTACCAGGCGGTCCAGCCGCAGTCGACCGGCAGCGTTACGCCCGTGATCATGTCCGCCCGCGGTGAAGCCAGAAATGCCACCGCGTCTGCGATGGACTCGGGCGAAGCGAGGCTGGCCATGGGCGTCCGATCCAGTACGGCCTGCAGCCTGCTCTGATCGTTGAAGAGCCCTTCGGTCAATGGTGTCGGGGCATAGGTCGGCGCCACGGCGTTGACGTTAATGCGGTAGTTGGCCCACTCCACCGCCAGCGTGCGCGCCAGGTTGACGACGCCCGCCTTGCTTGCGCAATACGCCGCGGCGTGGCCGAATGGCGAGCCAACCAGACCCATGATCGACGCGATCAACACGATCTTGCCGCCCCGACCCTGCTCGACCAGCTTCGCGGCGACGGACTGAGCTGAGAAGAAGACCCCCCGCAGATTGACGTCCAGCACGGTGTCCCAATCTTCCTCGGTGACCTCCAGCGACGGCTTGCGGACGTTGAGCCCCGCATTGCAGACCCCGATGTCCAGTCCACCGAGTCGTGCAACCGTGTCCTCCACCGCGGCTCGAATGCTCGCAGGAGCGCGCACGTCCAGCTCCACTCCGGCGGCCTCTGCTTGCCCGCTTGTCTGCAACTGGCCGACCAGTGCCGCGACCTGTGATGTCCGGCTGGGGAGGTCCGCGACGGCGACCGCGGCCCCCTGCCTGGCAAGCGCGGTCGCGATCGCGGTCCCGAGACCGCCGCTGCCGCCGGTGACGAATGCAACTTTGCCCTCGAGGTCTTGCATATCGGCTGTATGGTGCCACCACCCGGCCTCACCAGGCCGCGTCGACCAGCCGGCGCCGCCTTCTCGTACCCTTGCCGGATGGCCACGATCGTGTACGTTGGATGCTATACGACGCCAGACAGGTCGGGACGTGGCGAGGGGATCAGCGCCTATCGAATGGACCCGGACTCCGGTGACTGGCAGTCGCTCGGGATCGTCGCCAGGGTCGCCAACCCCTCGTACCTGGCGTTGCACCCTCAGCAGTCGTTCCTCTACTGCGTCCACGGGGGAGAGATGAGCGCGGTCAGCGGATTTGCAATCGACGGCGACAGCCAGCTGCGGCAGCTCGGAACATGGTCATCCGGGGGCGTGAATCCGGTCCATCTGGACTTCGATGCGACCGCGCGGTGGATGGTGGTAGCGAACTACACCGGCGGAACGATCGCCACCATGCCCGTCCACTCCGACGGACACCTCGGCAGCCTGAGCGACCTGGTGAAATTCGCTGGCCGCGGTGGACCGGACCCCGTTCAGCAGGGCTCGCCTCATCCCCACGACATCCCGTTCGATCCGTCCGCGGCCTTCGTGGCCGTGCCCGACAAAGGACTGGATCGCGTCTTCGTGTTCCGCTTCGACTCCGATGACGGTCGATTTAAACCCGCCAGTCCGCCGTTCGTGACGGCCGCGCCGGGCGCCGGACCTCGACACATTGCCTTTCATCCAACGCAGCACTGGGCGTACGTCGTCAACGAGCTGAACTCGACGATCAGCGTCTATGGTTTCGAGCGGGGCGGCAACGGCATGGCGCCACTCCAGACCGTCTCGTCATTGCCGGATGACGTCGACGTGCGCAACACCGGGTCCGAAATCCTGGTACATCCGTCGGGTCGCTTTGTCTATGTGTCCAATCGCGGCCACGACAGCGTGGGCATCTTCGCGATCAACACGGCGGACGGCAGGTTGCGTCCGCTGGCCTGGCGCGCGACCGGTGGCAAGACGCCTCGAGCGATGGCCCTCGATCCGACTGGCAGGTTCCTGTACGCCGCCAATCAGGCGAGCGACTCGATAGTGGCGTTTCGCGTCGACAAGACGAGCGGACGGCTCGAGCCCACGGGCCAGGCGGTGGCGACCGGGTCGCCGTCGTCGGTGGTGTTCCTGAGCCGAGTGGACAGTTGACGACCTGCCCGTCGGCGGCATAAGTTCGCCAGAGAGGGGTGGTGGAGTCAAACGGTTCGGCTGACCGCGTCCAGCGCGGGGATTTCACAGAGTCGCTTGACCGTGTCCGACGCGGGGATTTCAAAGGGGAATCCTCCCCTTTGACCCCCGGAGGGTCTCTTGACCGCGTCCGACGTGGGGATTTCAAAGGGGAATCCTCCCCTTTGACCCCCGGAGGGACTCTTTCGGCCGTCAGTTGCCGCGGACTGGCCAAGGAGTTTCCCGGTAACCCCGCCCCCGCCGTCGACGACGTCAGCTTCGACGTCGAGCACGGCGAGCTCCTGGTTCTGCTGGGCCCCAGCGGCTGCGGCAAAACGACCACCCTGCGCATGATCGCCGGCCTCGAGGAACCGGATGCCGGCGAGGTGTGGCTCGGCTCAGGACTGGTGAGCTCGGCGCAGCGCAACGTGTTCGTTCCGACCGAAAAGCGCAACATCGGCATGGTCTTCCAGAGCTACGCCATCTGGCCGCACATGACCGTTTTCGAAAACGTCGCCTATCCCCTCCGCGTGCGCCGCGTGTCGCGCAAGCTCATTCAGGAACGGGTCGGCCAGACCCCGGAGTTGCTGGGTCTCGCCGGTCTCGAGGAGCGGCCCGCCACCCAGCTCTCGGGAGGCCAGCAGCAGCGCGTGGCCCTGGCGCGTGCGCTGGTCTTCGAGCCGCGCATCCTGCTGCTGGACGAGCCGCTGTCCAACCTGGACGCCAAGCTCCGCGTCCATATGCGCTCCGAGCTGAAGAACCTGCAGCAGGCGACGGGCATCACCAGCATCTTCGTCACCCACGATCAGGCCGAGAGCATGGCTCTGGCCGATCGCATCATCGTCATGAACCGGGGTCGCATCGAACAGATCGGCAGTCCAGCTGACGTGTACCAGACGCCGCGCAGCCGCTTCGTCAACGATTTCGTTGGCTCGATGAACGCGCTCCAGGGCGTGGTTGTTGATGTCGACGGCTCGACGGTGACGCTGCGCTGCGGAGAGCACGAGGTCCGCGGGCACGCGGCCAGCGATCAGCAGCTTGCGCGCGGGGACGCGGTGACGGCCACGATGCGACCCGAAAACCTGTCGATTCTGCCGGAGTCGGTCAGCGCCTCCACCAATCAGTGGACCGCGTGCGTCGTCGGCGCCGTGTACTACGGGGACCACCGCGAGTACCAGGTCGAAATCGGCGAACAGTCCGTAACACTCTCGGCGCCCGCCAGCATCGACGTTCCCAGGGGAGCCCGCGTCATTGTGACTTGCGATCCTTCCGAAGTGGTCGTGATCGCTGATAGCCTGGCATAACGATGGCGACAGCCGTCCAGGCTGGGGAGCTGAGCACCGCGCCGCGTCCGCGCGCGAATCCGGTGCGCGGCCGTCGTCAGCGCGTGCGTCTGAACGCCGGGTTCGCGGCCATGTCGCTGCTGACGGTCGTCGTGGCGTTCCTGGTGCTGTTTCCGATCTGCATGCTGCTCTTTGGCAGCTTCTGGACAGCCCGACCCGGCTTTCCAGGCACGCTGACGCTCCAGAACTACATCGCGGCCTACACCAGCCTCGAGACCTACCAGGTTCTGGTCACCACCGTGCTCCTCATGGGCGGCAAGACGGTCCTGGCCGTAGCCCTGGCGACGACACTCGCGTGGATCGTCACGCGAACCGACACGCCCGGTCGCGGGCTCCTGGAAGTGCTGATCACGCTGCCCTTCTTTATTCCTGGCCTGCTCGAAGCCATCGGCTGGATCGAGCTGCTCAGTCCCAACGCGGGCACGATCAACGTCTGGCTGCGCTCGACCCTGGGCCTGCCGTCGGCCTTCAACATTTACAGCCTCGGGGGCATGATCTGGGTGCTGTCGCTCGGATCGACCTCGTTCATTTTCCTGCTCGTCGTCAACGCCCTGCGCAACATGGATGCGTCGCTGGAGGAATCCGCGCGTGCCTCCGGCGCCGGCGCCGTGCGCACGGCGCTGACCGTCACGCTGCCGCTGATGGCGCCGATCATCCTCTCCGCTGGGCTGCTCAGCTTTATTCGGGCGATGGACGCCTTCGAAGTGCCGGTGCTGCTGGGCCTGCCCGCGAAAGTGATGGTGTTCTCCAATCGCATCTATGCCGCGGTCGAGTACGACTATCCCGTCAACTACGGCCTGGCGACCGCGCTGGGCGTCAGCTTCGTGGCGCTCA
>JAFAOS010000166.1 GCA_019247515.1 Chloroflexota bacterium
GCAAGCCCCGCCTGTGGAATGCGCGGACCCCGCAAGATGGGATCCGCCACCTGCGCCCCCACAGGTGATGAGGCCAAGTACTACATGCCGTGGAGGTACACGGACCAACAACCGATGCTGAGTTGCCAGGCACACGCTAACTTCGCCAGAGCCATATGCAACGTCAGCAGGCGCCCATCAGAGTCGGCGTCGATGACCCGACATGGGCTATTCGGCTGGCAGCACGTCCAGGTGCGCCACGGGTGCAAATGACGTGACGAACGGATTGACTGCCAGTGTGGTCAAGGACTGGAAGTCTGCCGCCGGCAATGCAATTGCACACCGAGTTGCATGCAGGCCAAACAGGGCAAATACATGATCGCCTCAGCCACTATTACGCGGCGTAGCGCCATCCAGGCGTTGGCTATCGGGCTTGGGTCGACATTGCTCGTTGCATGCGGCGGCACGGCGCCAGGCTCTCCGGTCACGAGCATCTCGCCATCCACACCGGCTGCTTCGACTGCTACAGCTTCGGGCGCCGGGTCAGCACCAGCCAATCGTTCGACGCCGACATCAGTCGTGGCTCAACCACCGGCTGCGGCCTCGGTCGCCACTCCGGCGAGCGCCTCGGCGCAGCCGAAGTCCGGCGGTACCGTGCACACCGGCCAGGTCGGCGACATCGCCAACCTGGATGGGCATTACTCGAACCAGCTCAGCAACAATACCGTCCAGCTGGCGTATGACAAGCTTGCTGCGTATGACGCCCAGATGCAGCCCCAACCGATGCTCGCGCAGAGCTGGGACATCAGCGACGACCTGACAACGTTCAAGTTCAACCTCCGCAAGGGCGTGACATTCCATAACGGCCGGGAGTTCACCAGTGACGACGTGAAGTACAACATCCAGCGTGTCCAGGACCCCAAGCTGGCCGCGCTGGTCGCCACGCTCGGGCAGCAGGCCGCCTGGTTCACCGGCGTCGAGACACCAGATAAGTACTCGGTGGTGCTCCATACGGACAAGCCGCGGCCAGGCGTCTTCGATTTTCTGCGCAACTTCAACATCGTCGACAAAGAGACGATGGAAGGGCCGAACGCCAAGACGTCCATCAACGGCACGGGGCCGTTCAAGTTCGTGGAATGGACCTCCGGCGACCACATCACGATGGCCAGGAACCTGAACTACTGGCAGGCCGGGAAGCCGTACATCGACCAGCTGCGGATCAGCATACTTCGCGACCCTCAGGCCATGGCAACGCAGTTTGAGGCGTCCAGCCTGGACGTGATGTACGCTCCGTCCCTGGTCGATGCGGTGCGGCTCAAACAGGATCCGCGCAACCAGGCCGTCATCAACGCTCAGGGTGGCGCGTTTTTCTATGTGAACCTGAACGTCATCAACCCGATCTTTACCGACAAGCTTGTGCGGCAGGCGATGAACTATGCCCTGGACCGCGACCGCATTGCGAGCACAGTCCTGCAGGGCCTCGTCGGCGGGCCGATCGATTTGCCCTGGCCGCAAAATTCACCAGCCTTCGACGCCGCCAAGAACAATGCTTATCCGTTCGACCTCGACAAGGCCGCTGCGCTGCTCAAACAAGCCGGCCTGTCGAGCGTCGACACGGAGATCACTTACAGCACAGCCAATTTCGCCGGCGAATACGCCAGTACCGCCCAGATCTATCAGGCCGACTTGGCCAAAATCGGGGTGAGCACCAGCCTCAAGCCGGTGGATGGCCCGACGTTTACACAGCAGGGCTTCTCCCAGAGTTACGCTGGGCTTCGCATTGGCGCCGGCGGCGCGGCGAACGTGGTGGATGCTGCTTCCCTGCTGCAGGGTGGCAACGCTTACAACTATGCCAACAACTTCTCGGGCTTCAAGGACGACGTCTATGGCAACCTCGTCAACGCGGCATCGACCGAGCCGGACGTGGCGAAGCGCAAGCAACTCTACTCCCAGTTGAACGATTATCTGCTGGATCAATCGTTCACTTTCGCGTACGCGTACTCACCCACAACGATCGTCGTCGGCTCCACCGTGCACAGCCTGCAGTTCGACGCCTCCGGTGCCCTGGCTTACGTCGACGCCTGGGTCGGCTGAGCCAATTCTTCAGAGGAGACACACGTGCCATTTACGAAGCAACCCATCATGGCTGGTGCGTGCCCCACCTGCATATGGGGCCCACTGGCCGCGTGGACGCGCGACGCCGTCAAACCCTACGGCTACAAGGTGCGCGTTTGCTGGAACTGCAACCGCCAACTCAGCGTGCCTACGGTAGCCAGGGCCATGGACACGCCGCCGTTGCTGCCGGCGGACATCGCTCTCGGTGATCCCGCGCCGCCCAAGGGCAAGGTCGACTTCGGCGTGACGAATTCGCACACGTTGTGGCGCGCGTACACGGGCGACGGTTACCAGGATGGACCGCAGAAGCATCTGCGTCTTCTTGCGTACATCGAGGACGTGCACCTCATCCAGGCCGTGGCTAAGAAAGGCTCGGGTGTGAGAAAACTGGAGGACATCGCACAGAAGCAATTGCGAGTCAGTCTGGCTCTCGACGGTTCACCGTTCATGCCCGACATCCTCTCGCACTACGGGCTGGATCAACTGGAGTCTTGGGGCGGCGTCATCAAACGCGGCTTCGGGGGCGAGGCGCGCGCCAACAGGTCGGATTTTGACGTGCTCATCACCGCGCATGGTGGACTGGCCGGCAATATAGAGAACGATCTGATGTACGAGATCAGCCAGAAGTTCGACCTGGAGTACCTCCCGTTTTCGCCCGAACTGACAGATCACATGGTGAAGCGCTACAAGCTCGAGGTCGCACTCGTACCGCGTGGACTGCTGCGGGGTATCGACAAGCCCATGACCACACTGGCGCGTAACGGACAGTCGGTCTATGGTCGGGAAGATCTGCCGGAGGACTTCGCGTATGTCGTCGCCAGGGCTCTTGATGAGAACCGCGGTGCGCTGAAGTATCTCAATCGCCCGTACTATTACGACTCGCGGACTGTCTGGAAGGGCATCGGGGACATTCCATTGCATCCGGGCGCCGAGCGCTACTACCGTGAAACCGGCTATGTGCGCTGATGAGGCATGACGATGACACTCGAGGAACTGATTGATCCACGCGTGGCCGCGCTGGTCGTGGTCGACATGCAAAACGACTTCTGCCATCCGAACGGCGCCGAGGCGGCCATGGGCGCCGACGTAAGCCTGGCGGCGCCAATGGCCCAGCGCCTCAAGGCGCTCCTCGTCGAAGCCCGTGCCGTGTGCCTTCACACCATCTTCGTCCGCACGCACCACAGCCCGTGGACGAACTCTGAGGTCTGGCTCGGCCGCGCCGGCGGGCGACATGCCCGGTCGAATGTGCCGCTCTGCCTGCCTGGTACGTGGGGCTCGGACTTCTACGAAGGCTTGGAGCCGCGCAGCAGTGCCGACTGCAGCCCGGAGACCAGCGACTTCATCGTCACCAAGCACCGCTACAGCGGGTTCGTCGGCACCGACCTGGAGCTGGTGCTGCAATCCAAGGGCCTGAAGACGCTGATCATGACCGGGACTGCCTCCAACGGTTGCGTCGAGGCCACCGCCCGGGACGGCTTCCACCGCGACTACGCCATCGTGTACGTCTCCGACTGTAGCGTCGCCTCAACTGATGCGAGGCATCAGGAGTGCCTGCAGCGCGTCTGCTCCTGGGCGACCGTCGTCACCGCGGACGAACTGGTGCATGCTTGGCGTTCGGCGCCCGCCGTCGTTGCAGTCCGGGCATGAGCGCCTGAGCGCTCACCGTCCCGCCCGACGCAACCAGCCCGTTACTGAGCTAATTCGCTGATCGCGTTACCCTCCTGGCGGAAAGTGTCGCGCAGGCCACCGAAATACCCCAGACCGCCAGTATCTTGTACTCGACTCTGGGCGCCAGGGGCAGCATCCTTAGGGTTGGCACGTGCCAATCGGCATGTCGGATTACCCTGGACTACCAGGCTCCGTCGCGTCTCGCTCGAAGCGTCGGAGGCGACAACCGCCATGCTCATCGTCATTGGGCAGATTGGCGGCATCCACCGGCTCCACCGGTTTTGAATTTGGTGCAGCCGAGTGGTCATCACCTCCGTGGGCCCAGCTCGAGGACGGGATCGGATGGCACTCGCACCTGGCGCAACCGCACGTTCTTGCTGCCGTCGGCTGCAGGCCCATCGCGTACCACTATCGATGATCTCGACCTCATCGACGGGGACCAGGCACCAGGCACCAGTGGGCGTTGGCTCGCCCCGGGCTCTTTCCAGTCGCACCAGCAGATAAGCCACACAGCCGCGTCGACACCACTCGAGAACTCCCATTTGCCATCAAGAAGATCGTCCTCGTGCACCAGACGCCCCCGACCAGTTGTGGAGCTGGTGGCCGTGCTCAGCGCCGCGGTCGGGTTCGGGCGCCAGACAGCCGCGCCTTGCGGGGAACGCGGAAACACGCCGGGGATCCAAGCGTGAGCCGCAAGCACCGCCTGCACCCATGCAATAGACACGTACGCGTCCCCGAGAATCTTCCCAATCTCGAGCCAGTCTGGGGCTTCGCCCAATCACCTGGACCTGTGTACCCGTAGTTCACCTGTTCAAGGACACCCGAAGCGATCGAGGCGGACATGCGCACGTTGGCGAGGTCGACCGCGATCGTCGGCGTACAGCATTGCCCTCCGTGTCCCGACCCCCGGGTGATCCGGATCGGACCGCCTTCCGGGATCATGGCGTCGCCCTGGCGCTGGCGCATGCTCGGGCTTATTGACGCACGCTACGGCGCGGCTGCGCCGAGCTCCATGTTGCGAGCAGTAGCATGCCGTTTGTGAGCACACCAAGCAGATAGCTCACACTCGCCTTACTGCCCGCAGTCCCCCTGCTCAACGCGACGGCAGCGTGCGCCACGCACCAGGCAGCGACCATCGAGACTCCCAGTAGGAGCAAGGCGGCTCGCGGATGGCCGTTCCGCAGCACCAAATCCCAGCTCGTTGCGCCAACGCTAACGAACATGGCGAGCAGGAACAGAAGGACGCGATCGGTTGCAGCACGCACCGCAAAACCAGCAGCGGAGTTCGCCAGGGATCGAACCCTGGCGTTGTCGTGGAATCGGAGAGTGCTCACAACCCGGGGCAGCAGCAGGCAGCAGGGGCCAACCACGACGAGCAGCGAACTCTGGGCGGCGATCTGGGTCATTGGCGCACCGCTCGGCCTCGTAACAGTAATGACATCGAACACGAGCCACGCCGTCGCCAAGATCAGCATGAAGGCGCCCAACGGGCGCTCCCAGTCCCATTCGGGTTGCTTGGACTCGGAGCTCAAAGAGCACCGCGGGGCGCGTGGCTTCACGGCGCCGATGTTAGCGCAGCATCAATGCGGGCGAGATCGCCGCCGACGCCGGCCAGTGGCAAGTGCCGCCCGGCGGACGGGTGCAAGGCGAATGCATTCCGCGCCAGCGCTTGCCTGGCTACTACCATGTCGGCGACAGACCTGCTCTCCGACTCTCGGCGATCCGGCGCGGCCGGATCGCCACCAGGAGCGCCAGATCGCCTTGCTATACCTTGTCGACGCGGAGGGTGTCGGAAGTTGGCAACCACCCAAGGCCGCCAGTAATCAATGCTGGAGTCCACCTCAGAAGCAAACGCCCACCACAGCCGCACCATCTTCTCAGTGGGCCTACCCAAACGTCGCGTGCCGGTCGATCCGGAACGCAGCGGGCGGCCAAACCGTTACACAACACTGGCTGTACGGGCATCACGACGACGAGCACGATGAAGTGATCCAGGGCCTGGAGCTCGATTCTTCCGTGCGTCGGCTGCGGCTGCACGGGGGCCCGAGGTGCCGCTGACGAAGCCCGAGTACGACCGAGGTGGTGGTTGTGGCGTACTTTGTGTGCAACGCGGGCAAGATCATGCTGCACCGCCAGGTGCTGCAGGGGCAGTACGGCGACAAAGCCGACTGACTACGTTTCGAACTTCGTGCAGCGCATCCGACGCGTGTGATCGGCGGCTGCCAAACGAGACTGACGAGTTGCCGTCTACGCGTGCGGGAGCCAGACCCGCATTGCGTTCGAGCCACGGTTGGCCCAGGCGTAGTACGGGATCGCGGTGAGCTCGGTGCGCCGCCGGGACAGCGCGCTGCCGGTCTCGAAGGGACGGTACAAGCGACCGGCCCACCTGGAGCGGTCGATCTGGTAGCCGGCGGCGCACACGACGGCCACGCCCTCAAGGAGGTCGGGCCGCCAGTGAGTGGTGAGCGGCGCGCCGGGGTCGAGCTCCAGATCGTAGATCGGGGCGGCGTGATCGGCCTGCTCGAGGCAGTAGACCAGCGGGCCGCGCTCGATGGCGATGCAGCCGCGCGTCGACTCTATCCACGGATGGCCCTCTACCAGGCGAGGAGCCATGGCTAGCTCGAGCTCGACGGCGTCTCCTGGCCGCCAGGCGCGTTCGATCTGCTGATAGCCGTTCGGGGCCGGCGCTGCGTCGATCGGCACGCCGTTGACGCGGACGGCCACCTGCTCGGCCCAAGCCGGCCGGCGGAGGCTTAGCACCCAGACCGCCCCGCCGGCCTGCTCGACGGTCACGCGGACGCGTCCGTCCCAGGGATAGTCACCGGCCATGCGCAGGACGACCGGCCCCCCGCGGCCGGCGTCTGCCGCCACGCGGGCGGGGCCGAACTGGTGGATCTGCAGACCATCAGCGTCGGCTGTGGCGACGTAGTGGGCGAGCGAGGCCACAATGCGCATCACGTTGGGCGGGCAGCAGGCGACGGCATGCCAGGGCTTGCGGCGCGGGCCACCGCGATGGAGGTGTTCTTCGGCGCCATTGTCGGCCAACGGGTTTAGATAGAAGTAGCGCGTCCCGTCGAGTGAGACGCCGGCCAGCACCGCGTTGTAGAACGTCCTCTCCCACAGGTCGGCGAAGCAGGCCTGGCCGGTGATCAGCAGCATCCGCCAGCACCACATGAGGCTGGCAACGGCCGCGCACGTCTCGCACGAGGCAAGCTCATTCGGCAGCTCGTATGGCTGGCCAAAGGCCCCGGCATGATGGCGTGAGCCGATGCCTCCGGTCACGTACAGCTTGTGGCTGATGAGATCCTGCCACTGCCGCTTTAGGGCGTCGAGCAGGGCCTGCTCGCCACTCTCCAGGTACATATCGGCAACGCCGGTGGCGAGGTACAGAGCCCGGACGGCGTGGCCCTCGAACTCGGACGCTTCGCGCACGGGCACGCGGTCCTGGAAATACGCCGAACTGTTGAATAACGGGTTCGGGCCGAGCCGGCCGTGGCCGCGCTGGTCGATGAAGAAGCCGGCCACGTTCAGGTAGCGGCGCTCGCCCGTCTCGCGGTACAGCTCGACGAGCGCCATCTCGACCTCCGGGTGACCGGGGGTTGCAGGCCGACGCGCGGGCCCGAAAGTCGCGTCGATGTGGTCGGCGAACCGGCAAGCAATACTGAGCAAGCGGCTGCTGCCGGTGCCTCGATGATGCGCCACCGCGGCCTGGAAGAGGTGGCCTGCACAGTAGAGCTCGTGACCAAGGGCGAGATCGGTCCATCGGCGGCCAGGCTGGGCGGCCGTGTAGTAGGAGTTGAGATAGCCGTCCGCCTGCTGCGCCGCTTCGATGTCATCAATCGCCTCATCGACCGCGGCGGCGAGGCCGCTGCTCGGGCACTCCGGCAGTTGGAACGAGGCCGCCTCAATCCACTTGTAGACGTCGGAGTCCATGTACACCGGGCCGCGATACGAGCCCCGCGATCGGCCGGCTGCGACTCTAAAGTTTTCGAAGTTGCCAGCTTCGTCGAGCATGCGCCAGCCGTGCGGCAGTGCGGCGTCGCGATTCACCGCCTGACGTCTCGCCAACAGCCCGCCATCGAGCCTGACGCTGTCAGCCGAGAGTGTCCGCCATCTGGCGCCAGCGCTGTTAGACGCGTCGAGCGGGCCGGCAGCTCGCCTGGGGCTCGCCCTCATCGGTCCTCTCCTCGCGGTCCAGCCCTGTGACCTGACCACGCCATAGCCCAATCCACCTGGGCGGCAGTCTAGCAGCGCGCGCTGGCTGGCCGACGGAGCTGGCGGCCGGAGCGGGGCGTTCAGCGCGTATGGCTGCGCGTCACGCCCGACGGGCCGCCTCATTGGTCGCGACATGGACGCCGGCTGCGCAGGCCACCAGAGCCTGCTGTTCTCGGCTCGGCTGCTGGCGTACCTGTTCGGCACCAGCCTGCCTTCGTGTCCGCGGTGCTCGCCCTGGGCCTGTAGGCGCGCTGATCGTCTTTCGCTGGCTGCCCGAAGGTCGGCCGGACGTGGCCCATGGGCGTGTGGCGACGTGAATGCGCGGCGGCGTGAGCCGACAAGTGGACATCGACGTGACGGGCACCGGCCGAGGTATCGCGGCTGAGCATCTGCCGCGTTTGTTGGATCAGTTCTATCGGGGAGATGCCGCGCGCTCGCGCGCAGCTGGGGGAACGGGGCTGGGGCTGGGGATTGCGAAGCTGCTGGTAGATGCACACCGTGACGAGCTCACGATCTACAGCACCGTAGGCGTCGGGACGCCTGCGCGCGTGCGCCTGGCGCTGCGCGCAAACGATGCTGCCGCTCATCGCGCTGTCGGTGACGGTGGCGCGATCACGCACTCGAGTGTGGTGGCTCTTTTACGTCATTGACCTTCGGGTAACTGGCAGAAGTTGCTGCATGCATACTGCCCAGCCCGGCGCTGGATGCTAGCAAGCGCTTGTGCGCCGTTTCCTGCAGCCCGTCCAGGCGCAGGTCGATCAGACGAGCCGTCACCACCGGCAAGCTAGGCTAGCCCATCAGTCGTAGCAGGACGACCACCGCGAAGGCTGTGAGTTCTCGGCGCAAGCTGCGCAAGATTTCGCGTGGGTACGAGACCTCCCGGTCGGTCGCCGTGCGACGAATGCGAATGGCCCGCCCGGCGGGTGAACGCATCGCGTGCGTGTCGTAACTGGTCATGAGACTCACTCTGGGTCCGCGAGATGAGATGACGCTTGGAGCAGCCTTTCTCAGTCATGTCACAGGTGGAGCAGGTGCCCCAAGCTGATTCCATTGCAGTCAGGACTGAGCGGCGGCGTGCGCGCGAAGTGATCGTTCTCGTCGGAATGAATGATGAACAGCGTGTTCGACGAATTGATGCCGAGTTTGTCGAGCTGCGCGAAGAACTGCGCAAATCCTGCGTCCCACTGCTTAGATTGGGCGACCTAGCCCCGCTCACCGGGGCCGTAGGCAACGCACGGCTGGCCGTTGGCGGTATCCAAGACGACCGGGTAGTCGGGGTCGTCGAGGCGCAATCGTTGCGCGAGTCATCCGCGTCCGCGATGTAGCCATACACCACCCGCACGTTTGCCTCGAGCGACGCGCACTCAGTAGGGCGCGCGGCCTGCTGTTTCTGTCACTGTCGGATCGGAACCGCGCGGCGCCGATCACGCTGTGGAGCTGGTCGAAGATCGTTCGGCGGATCGCGTTGAGGGCGGACGTACCACGATTTAGCACGCACACGCTCCGCTATCTGTGCTTGACTGATCTGGCGCGCGCCGGCTGGGAGCTCCACGCCATTGCTACGTTCGCGGGTGGCCGTAATCCGACGACGACGCTTCAGTACATTCACTTCCGCGGCGTATTCCGGCCTGAGCAGTTGGCGCGATCGGCTTACATTGGGACTCCGGCGACCGTGAAGGCTTCACAACTCTTGTCGAAACCCGCGTCGATTTCGCCTCGCCTCGTTCGATGTCTCTCTGAAACCAACCCACGCACGAGGAGCCCGTCTCTACCATGTCCGCCAATACCGCTTCGCTCCCCGCAGCTTCCGCCCTGCCGACGCCGCCAGGAGCGCGTTCACCTGGGCCGCTACGCACGTATCGGGCTGCCCACGATCGGCGCCTCCGTGCTGGCCAACGCCGTGTTCTTGGACCTGGCGCAAGTCGCCGTGCCGTACGACCCGGCGTTTCTGCCGCTGGGCAACGTCTCGGCGCCCATCATTTTCACCGTCTTCCCGGCCGTTGTAGCGGCCTTGCTTTACGCGGGAGTCCTCCAGTTTGTTCCAACCCGCGCCGCGCTGGTCTTCACGGTTATCGCGGCGATCACCTTCGTGGTCACACTGATTGCCGACTCACCTACATCCCAACAGTCGATGGCGTGTCGAACGCCGAAATCGCAGTGCTGGTGGTGATGCACGCGATCGCGGCCGTGGTCATCACGCGCGGGCTCACCAGCCTTCGACGGTAACGCACAAACGTGGTGCCACGCTCATCTTCTCGCCCGCCCTTACGCGGATCACGCTGGCCTTCCACGTTCTTGGCCGTAGTACAGCCGCGGTGGCCGCATCTGGCGCGGCCGTGCCGCAGGAGTCCCTGAGCGATGAGTCTCGCCGCGCATGTCAGTCTGTATCTGAACATCCGATCAACCGCATTCCAGGAGATCATCATGACTGCTACTTACACATTCGACGTCTTTTCCAGCCTCGACGGCTTCGGCGCCGCCAGCGGCAACTGGACTGGCTACTGGGGCAAGCAAGGCCCTGAACTCCTCGACCACCGCCTCGCCCTGTACAGCGAAGAGCAGCGGATGGTCTTCGGGGCCAACACGTATCGGCTGTTCGTGCGGATGCTTGCCTCGAGCACCGCGGAGTCCGAGGTACGTGACCCATGGGTCACACGGATGAGGAGCATGCCGGCAACGGTGGTATCAACCACACTTGAAGGATCTCTCGACTGGCCGGATGCGACCGTGGTGCGCGGTGACGCCGTCAACGTCGTCACCCGGCTCAGGCAGGAGTCCGATGTGCCATTGCGCTCGCACGGCAGCCTGTCGATGAACCGGTCACTGATGGCCGCCGGTCTGGTCGACCGCGTCCAGGTGACGCTCTTCCCTGTGATCACCGGTCAGACCGGGCTGGACCCGATCTTCAAGGGTGCGTCCGACTTCGACCTGGAGCTGATCGAGAGCCGGACCCTCGACGGCCACATCCAAGAACTCATCTACCGTCCCGCCCTGCACGTCTGAGTCGGTCCATCCATGCGCACACGGTCAAGCAGCCGAGTCACCGGGAATGGCTGCGGCCGAGGTGACTGGTCGAAATGCGACGGAAACTACGAGAGCGTTGGTTTACACGTGTTGACCGGAACCTGCCAGCTATCCTTTTCTTGACAGAGGCGTGGCTGTCAGGCTGGTGGGCCTGTTGGCGCTAGCGTCTGCCTAGCACAGCCGAGGATGAGCGTACCGGCGGATCGTTGCAGCAGGATCAGGGTAGGTAGCGTGGCGCGGTTGCCTGCGAATAGTGCTGCCGAGCCGTCTGCGAACCTCATCGGCAAGTTGGTGAGGTTCAGCGGAGCGAGCAGCAGCGCCCACCTGCCGCGCGAAATACCATCGGTACGCCAGCGACAGAACCAGCTCCAACCGTGAAATCCAGGAGCGGCTCGGGAGTGACTCTATTGGCGGTTGCCGAAACTCGCATCAGTATTTCAGTGTGCTTCCGAGCTTCGTGGCCAGCGGTTGTACACTGATCCCGTGCAGCGTCGCGATGGGTTCGACGACGTCGTGCTCCGAGAGATCGACGCCATCGTCCAGCGCGCGGTGGAGCAAGCTCAAGCACCGGGCGTCGTGGCTGCGATAGCCCGGAGCGACATGGTGCATGTCGCCACCGCCGGCGTAATGGCGGTCGACGGCGCCCCGATGCGAAGGGACACCCCTATTCAGGATTTCGTCAACCACCAAGCCCATCACCGCCGCCGTTGTGCTGTCGCTGGTTGAGGACGGAGTTTTGGACCTGAACGGACCAGTGGATGCGTTGCTGCCCGAACTGGCCGACCGTCGAGTACTCCGAAGGCCGAACGGACCCATCGAGCAGACAGTCCCGGCGCAGCGGCCGATCACGGTGCGCGAGGACGGTAGTTACACTTGGGAAGGCGGGCTCGGGACAACCTGGTCGAACGTGCCTTCGGAAGATTTGACGGTCGTCGTCCTGACCCAGCGCGGGGCTCACGAACAGGGGATGCCCGCCGTGTGCGACGAAGTCATGGCCGCGGCTCGCTCGACAAGGGCTACACGGCCGACGTGATTTGCCCAAGCTTTGTTGACACCTACACGCGGGGACGGCGAGAGTGCCCGACATACAGTGCTTTGCAAAATTGCGGGCCCGATTCGGTCATAGTCGCAAGTCGGAAAGACGGAGAAAACCAAAGCAGAGTGCAGCGTCGCTGCTGATACGCTCGAGGCTTTCTCCTGTGATGTCGGCGACCTCTCGACGGCATCGGAGCACAGGTTGGCGAGCTCTTGCGAGATGAACCTGCCACAAACCTGCTCGATGGGATTGACATCCGGTGCGTAGCCGGTAGTGGTTCGACGGCTGGACCGCCACCGGCTGGCGACCCACTCATTCGTCCGTCGGCTGCGATGCGACGGCAGTCCATCCCAGATCAGCTGCACCGTAGGCTGCTCATGTTCATTTACAAGGTCAGCAGTTCGGTCAGCCTTCGTCGTTCTAGGCGCCAGGACACTGTTCGAACACCAGGCGTTGCTGCCAGCGCGTTGGAGAGTGGACAAAAGAGGGGCGGCGCTAACGGTGGGGGAGCGACGCTGAGCCACCTCTGGCGGGCCGACTCCGCGACCGCGGCTTTCACTACGGCTTCATTGTGGCGCGATGCGGCGCAGGCTTGTGTATCAGAGACTTGTCAGGCTTTTACGATGGGTCTCACAACCGCGATAAGGCGGGCTATGATGGGTTGAGGTGGAGGCGTCGCGGCAGGCGGCCTGCTTGCGCTCGCTTCCGCACGTCCTCTGGGGAGGCTCGCGTGTACAGACGCCATCGATCTCTGGCGTTTCCCTTCGTTGTCAGGCTGCCTTGTTACTTACGGTTGGGCCATCCGCGTCGGCCAGTACATCGCCGCCGTACCAGCACATCGGCACTGTGACTGAGCCCAATACCAGCCTGAACGATGGGTTCAGCAGCTTCGACATCAGCTTTGTGGACAGTCAGCGCGACGTCTACTACCTCGCCGACCGGGCGGGCTGCACGACCAACGCCGTGCCGTGCGCGGACATCGTCCAGTTGATCACTCCGACGATCCAGATCACCCACCCGGGCAGGTTCATCAGCGGCCGCATCGTGGCCGTCGATGCAAACGATGGGTCCTTGATCGGCTTTCTCGGCCTGGGCGCGGACGGCAAGGGCGTCTTCGCCGGCAACTACAACAACCCGGCCAACCCGTCGTCGCTTGGCAACCCGCCGAGCCCGACAAATCCAACCGGGAAAGGCTGTGCCGAGACGCCGCGCGACCCACGCAACGGCCCGAACGGCGTACTCACCGACAACGACGGTACGGTTTGGGTGGGCGATGGCAACCACGCGAGCAGCGTGTGCAGCGGACCGGGTGGCACGTTCACGACCGGCAGCAGCAGCATCGTCGCGCTCAATCCCAAGTCCGGTGAGGTGATCGTCAGACTCGACAACGGCGGCAACCGCCGCGCCGACGAAGCCGCTTTCGGCAATGTCGGCGGCGGTCGCATCCTGTTCGGCAACCCTGAGGAGGTGGCACCCAACTTCCCGTTCGAGACAATCATTAGCACGGAGTCGAGGAAGATCATCGGCAAGATCGTGTATGACCAGACACCGCCGGCCGCCGCCGGCCCCACGCAGGTGCCGGCGGTGGGGCACGGCTGGGACGCCCGCATCGGTGACCTGTCGGATCCCACCGCCGGCGGTTTGGAGCAGAGCGTCTGGGATCCGGACGACAAGGTCTTCCTGCTGAACGTGCCGGCGACCAAGCTCAACGCCGGCGGCGAGATCGACGTCATCAGCCCGAACGCCGACAAGGACGGTGCGGGCCAGATCCTGAAGGTGTTCCCGCTCGACAACTGCGGCGGCAGCGGCTTGGCCCTCGCCGGCAATGACCTGATCGTGCAATGCGGCGGCGATGTGCGCATCATCAACGAGAAGAACGGTGAACTCATCAAGGCCTTCGCCGACGGCGCCGGCGCGGACGAGATCTGGTTCAACCCCGGCGACGGCAACGTCTACCAGGGCTTGATCGGCCCGCCAGTGGGCAACTCGGCCGGCGTGGGCGTGCTCAACGTCGCGAGCCGCACATTCCTCGGCATCATCCCGACCGCCGCCGGCCTCGGCACGCACTCCGTCGCTGCCGACGCCAGGAGCAATCGCATCTTCTACCCGCAGGGCGAGGGCAGCGTCGCCAGCGGCAACGCCGGCAACGGCGGCATCGCCATGTTCCACAAGGACGACAGTGAACCGGGCCCTGGTCGCGGAGATGACAGCGGTGGAGACAACTAACAGCTCTCGAGCCAGCGCTGATACTCGTCAGCGTTGGCTCGCCACAGGCCGGTCTACCGCACCCGCGCGCTGACACGCGAGCAGATCGCGTCGTTTTGGCCTCGCGACGACGTGGTGGTGCTTGACCGGGCCTTCTGGCGGCTGCTGCACGAGACCGCAGCGCGCGCCAACGAAACCCTGTGCCTCGACGTCGACGATCTTGATCTGGTTTATAGGCGTGCCAGTGACGCCCGCTTCCTTCCGGATCAAGCAGGCCTCTCCGCCGTCTCCAGGCCGGCCGGCACTTCAAACATGTCGCCTCGAGCCTGCCGCGGACGCACACGTTGCCGTCCAGGAAGGGGCGACAGTCGGCAAGACGCTGCTGCTGTTGAAGTAGGCGGCCAAGAGGCGCGAGGCCGCCGAATACGGACCAATGTGGCTGGCGTCAAGCTTCGTCAATTCAGACGAAGGCGACTGGACACCTGCCTATGGAGGCGACGCTTCTAAAGTCGACCTTGTTCGATCATAGAATCACTGGTCGTTAGCACATGCGGGATCTCGAGGCCATCGCCCTGTTGCAGGACCCAGCTCGGCGTTCGCTGTACGAGTACGTCGTCGGGCAGGGGCGTGAGGTCAGCCGCAATGAGGCAGCCGAAGCAGTCGGCTTGCAACGCACCCTCGCCGCGTTTCATCTCGACCGACTGGCCCAGGCGGGTCTGCTCGAGGTCGATTACCGGCGACTCACATCGCGTGCCGGGCCGGGCGCCGGGCGGCCGGCAAAGCTTTACCGCCGCGCGAAAACCGAACGCACGTACTCTGCTCCACCGCGTGATTACGCACGTGCCGCGCGAGTCTTCGCTGAGGCTATCCAGCGCTTGGGCGCCGAACCCCTGCTGTACGACGTCGCCCGCGCACAAGGCCTCGCCGCCTCTCGATCGCTGGCGCGCAATGCCGACGGCGCAGACCGTTTTTCCTTAGACGAGCTCATTCGGCACCTCACCGCGAAGGGGTACGAGCCGTACGCCGAGGCAGGTTCGGTGCGACTGCGCAATTGTCCATTCGACGCGCTGGCTCGGGAATTCGCCGCGGTGACATGCGGCATGAACCTCGCTCTTGTGGAAGGTATGCTCGACGGTGCCGACCTCAGCGCCATGTACGAAGCGCGCCTGGAGCCGCGGCCTGGCGAGTGCTGCGTGTCTATCGCTTCTAAAACTAACGTGTCTTGACATACAGCTAGGAGCGTGCTCTGATAGCCGGCATGACACCCAGCTCCGACCGCCGCTACCACCTGGCTGTGTTCAACGTGGCTCGGATGGTTGCGCCACTCGACTCGCCTCAGCTGAAAGCGTTCATGGACGGTCTCGATCCAATCAACGCCCTGGGCGAGCGCGCGCCGGGCTTCATCTGGCGCTATACCGCCGAGGGAACCAACAACGCCACCGCCGCGCGTCCGATGGGCGACCAGGATGTCATCGTCAATTTCGGCGTGTGGGAGTCGCGCGACCACCTGTGGGAATTTGCCTACCGAAGTCAGCACTTGGACTTCCTGCGCCGCAGGCGCGAGTGGTTTCATCCAGCGCTCGAGCCGTATCTGGTGCTGTGGTGGATACCCGCCGGCTACATCCCCACAATCGACGAGGCAGTCGCCAGGCTGCAGCACCTGCAACGTGAGGGTCCAACGCCGGACGCGTTCACCTTCCGCGAATTTTTCGAAGCTCCCGCTGTTGACGCCAGCCAGGCTGCATTAGAAACTCGATGCTGATCACTCCTCTGTTCGCGGATATTGTCACCTCGTGCAGTTAGCGATTCGCGGTGCGGGTTCGGAAGTTTGTGGCGTGCTCTTGCGCCGTGGATCGCCGATGACGGGCTCCAGATGTGCTCGCGGTTCCATCTGCGACGGCGCCACACGCGGGTTTTCTCCCGCCGTCCGGGAGCACCACGTGGCCGCCCGTCATTCGACGCCGCGGCCTCGGCTTACAGCACGCTACGCATCAACACGCTTGAGTCAAGGCACGCTGCAAGTCGTCGATCGCGCTGAGGCGATCCTGATAGTACGCGAGGCGGGGCTCGGGGGCGCAGTGCCGAAGCCGTAGTGCCGAACTAACGAACTAAAGAGTAAGTGCGGGCGATAAAAACCCGAGCGCATCGTCAGGCGGTTGCTCCTGGAGTCGCTGGCTCAATCGCCCAGGCGCGACCGCGGCCAGGTCCCCTCCGCTTATTTCAATCTGTCGTAACCGGGAAGGGCTCTTCCGCAGGACCGACCGGGAGGTCCGCCCTGTCTGCGCCTGTCGCAACGGAGGTCGTGGTCGATGCTCAACTTGAAGGACGATCATGCGAGACTCCTCGGGCTGGATTGCGGTTGACTGCTAACACGTAGTCGGTCGGCCACGCCTAAGACGCGGGCGACGAGCGCCACCGTGTCTGCGAACATCTGTTGCTGCTGGGCTGTGTACTCAATACCGTCTCGCGGCGGGCCCAGGACCATCCAGCCGTAACGGAATCCGTTACTCTCCAGCCAGTTGGCTATGCCTTCGATCTGGCTCCATTCGCCGCTCACGTAGGTAGGCTGGAAATGTCTGTCACGCCTGAGGTAGACAGCACCGCCGGTCGCATGCAGCGCGCTCACCGCCTGCTCCAGGGCCTCACGAGTAATTGCTTCCACATCCAATACGTCAACTACGTCCTGCATGTGTCGGGCAAACGCCTGTAGTGCTGCGACGTGATCTACCGATTGCCTCATGTACGAATCCACGACAGACTGAAGCCATGTCTTGAGCGGGGTCAGGAGCGAAGCCATTAGCAACGTGCTGACCACCACGGCGGCTTCCGAATGATCACCGGTCACCGCCACGAAGAGCCGCTGGAAAAAGCCGAGTGTGGTCGGATAGAGACCTGCGACAATCGCGGTCAGTGCGCCATACACGAGCGCCCGGTTGACGAGAAGCTCGATGTCCCACAGCCGGAAGCGGAAGATCGCAATTGCAAACGCGATCGGAATCGCCAGAATCGTCAGCAAAAACAGGGGCACTCCGAGGAGGTCCAACAAGTCAGCCGCCCATAGCGCGTCCTGGAACATGGCCAGGACGAGTTGGCAAATGCACAGCACTACGTACAACGCGATGCCAACCACCGCGGCAGCCAGGATCGCGAGCATCTGCTGGCGCTG
The DNA here is from genome assembly GCA_019247515.1 of Chloroflexota bacterium. Taxonomy (GTDB): domain Bacteria; phylum Chloroflexota; class UBA6077; order UBA6077; family CF-72; genus CF-72. Next base: position 17,409 of record JAFAOS010000166.1, read on the forward strand.
GACGGGTGTCGCCACGCGAGCGTAGCGGTACGACTGTGCCGCGAGTCCGCTGGCCCACCAACCCATCAGGTACACAAACGATGGCAACGAAAGGCGAAACGGATTCGACAGGTCGAACATCGAGTTGGGTGCAAGCAGCCATGCCAGCGTCGATAGCCCCAAGGGAAGCATGAGCGCGCGCGTCCAGCTGGGGACGAAGCGCCCATCGGGGAACACATACAGGAACGCGACCGTGCTGGACATGCCCAGCGCCTGGGCGAGGCGCGCTGGGAGTTGCCAGGGCGATGGAGTTTCCGCCAGTGACTGCAGAGCAGGAATGACCCACACCACAAACCCGGCCAGCGCAGCCGCCACATGGAGGGCCAACCAGTCGTCCGATCGCTGCCAGAGGATGATGCTTGCCACCGCCAGGAACGCGGCGGTTACCGTCATTTCCACTCCCAGAATTACGTGGGCATCCACGATCTGCGGAAGGCGCAGCAAAACCTCCTCTTCTGCAGGTGTGAGGTTCTGGAAAGTGTTCACCAGCGTGTCGTAGCGCGTCGGCAGCGACACCATGAAGATGCTGGTAGCGCTCGCCAGCATTCCCAGGCAGGTGAGCCGGGCCACAGTGAGTCGGCGGCCGTTCAGGCGGGTCGTCTGAGTTTGGACTGACATGCAGTCAAGTCTGGCGCATCGGTCCAGTCTTCTGGGCTAGCCAGGCTGCGGGACAGGTGGCTGTGCAACCACCGGGATGTCAACCTGGGCATTTCACCAGTCAACAAACTCTGGGTTGCATGGGCCACAGCCGGCGAGTGTGGCGCGATTCTGTGCAGGTCAACCCCCGAGCCTACGTACCGATTTCCAGTGTGCCTGATGCTGGCAACGGCTCGCACGCTCACCTTGGGGATGATCAAAGAGTTCACTGTCCTGAGCTAGTGAGTGCCAGGCGCATTGGAGAGGAGTGAAGACACATGGTAGTGGATACCAGACTACAAAGCCCCGTGCTCAGCGGAGCCGCCATTCAAGATTTGGAGGCCCATTTGTTGGGCGAGCTCATCCGTCCGGCACACGACGATTACGCCTCTGCACGGCGCGTTCAGAACCTCGCGTTTGACCGTCATCCCGCCCTCATCGCGAGAGCGGCCGATGCGGCGGACGTCATCCGATCCGTCAATTTCGCGCGCGAGCACGTCCTTCCGCTGGCGGTGCGAAGTGGGGGACACAGCATGTCTGGACAGGGGACCGTGGATGGCGGGCTCGTCATTGACATGCGACGCATGAGTGCGATGACCATTGACCCTGAGCGGCGCACAGCCTGGGTCCAGCCCGGGCTGACCTGGGGAGCCTACGCTGAGCGCGCCAATCAGTACGGGCTGGCCACATCAGCTGGCGACACCGCATCGGTGGGCGTCGGAGGATTGACGCTTGGCGGTGGAATCGGCTGGATGGTCCGCAAGCATGGCCTGACTATCGATAACCTGCTGTCAGCGGAGTTGGTGACTGCTGACGGTCGGCTCGTGCGCGCCAGCGCCGAAGAGCATCCCGATCTGTTCTGGGCGCTGCGCGGGGGCGGCGGCAATTTCGGAGTCGCAACTGCTTTCCAGTTCCGGCTCAGTCCCGTTGGCACAATCCTCGGTGGTGGGATCATCTATCCTGCTACTGCAGAGGTGCTGAGCGGTTGGGCGCACTATGCGTCAATGGCTCCTGACGAATTGACCACGATGGTGTACGTCATGACCGCGCCACCGCTGCCATTCATTCCTCGGGACCAGCACGGCAAGCTGGTTGCTATCCTGGGTCTGGCGTACGTTGGCGACGTCGAAACCGGCCAGCGCGTTGTCGAGCCGCTGCGCCGTCTCGGAACGCCTGTTGCCGACCTCACCGCGCCGATGCCATACCCCGCCATCTTCGCCCTGACCGAGTCAGCCACCCAACCGGAATACATGGCCGTCCGCTCCGGGTACATGTCGGCGCTGGATACCGAAATCCTGGAGTCGATCACGGAGCACGCCGGGCGCATGCCGGAACCAAGCGGCATCGTACAGTTGCGCGCACTCGGTGGCGCGATGGCGCGTGTGCCGGCTGATGCCACGGCTTTCGCCCATCGGGACGCTCGATTCATGACGACGGTCATCGGTTCGACCCACGCTGCGTCGGCGGCAGGCGGCATGCGCGCCTGGGCCGAGGAGTTGTGGGCCGCACTGAGCCCGCACGCCAGCGGCGTGTATGTCGTGCGCGCGGGGCAGGAGTTCCGTACCCGCGCCCGGGATGTACGCTGTGACGGCACCGTCTTCGACATCGAAGTCCTGGGCCGTGGATTCGAATATCAAGGCCGTTTCGCCCTGCTGGGCGTTGTCCGCGATGTCACCGACGAGGTTCGCGCCTACAACGACCTCGAGGAGCGCGTAGCCGCGCGCACGCACGAGATCGAGCGCCGCCGTCAGGTTGCCGAGGCGCTCAGCGAACTATTGACCGTGGTCAACTCGCAACGCGCGCTCGACGAGATGCTCGCCGCCATCCTCGCTCAAGCCGTACGCCTGTTGGGCAGCCACGCGGAAGCCCTGTATTTGCTGGATGAGCACTACCCGAACGTCCTCCGCTTACACGCGAGCCGGAATGTGCCGCCAGGTGCAGAGCCGCCCTCGATGCCGCTCGGCAGGCCTGTCATTGGCCTCGCCGCCGAACGACGCTGCCCGGTGCTTGCGCCGGACCTGCGACAGATCATGGCCGAGCGGCCCGCCGCGACAGTCGAAGACCAGGCCGTACGGCGCGGCACGTATCTCGAGCTGGTTCGCCGCGGGTCGGCTTCGACAGTCGATCCGCTTCGCGAGCAAAGACAGCGGCTCATGTCCGAGCGCTTCCGGACGCTGTTGGCCGTTCCGCTCCTGGCACGCGGCAACTGCCATGGCTCGTTGCTGCTCGCCTATCGCGAACGGCATGTGCCGTCAGAAGAGGAGTTCGAGCTCATCGGCGCCTTTGCCGGTCACGTCGGCCTTGCGATCGAGAGTGCACGCCTTCAGGCGCAAGCCGAGCAGCGCCGCCGGGAGATTGACCGGCGGCGACAAGTTGCCGAAGGGCTGCGCGACCTGGTCGCAACCGTCAACTCGACGCGCACGCTCGACGAGGTACTCCAGGAAGTCGCTGCGCAGGCCAGCCGCTTGCTCGCGAGTGACGCAAGCGCCATCTATTTGCCCGAAGACAGCAGCACTGACGTCCGGTTGCGCGCGCGCGCGTGGTTTGGGCTGAATGCGGCGTACGCTGACGTGTCCATTCCAGACGGTGCCTCAGCGACTGGTCTAGCCGTCAGTCAACGCCGATCAGTGGCGATCTACGACGTGCTCGACGCCCTGGCAGCTGATCCAGAGAGCGAGTTCGAGCCGACGCTGCAGGATCGAGGCAGCCATCTGCGGGTGGTGCGTTTGCCAACCCACCGGGGCCCGATCGGGTCTGAGGCCGACGCTACGAGCCGAACGAGGGCCGACGCCTCTGGCCACCGCGCATTGTTGGCGGTGCCCCTTGCAAGCAAGTCCGAAGCGTACGGCGCGCTCACCCTCTACTTTCGGGAGGCGCATGAGTTCGACGAGGAGGAGGTGGAGCTCGCCACGACTTTCGCCGATCAGGCCGCGCTGGGCATCGAGAATGCCCGCCTCCACGGGCAGTCCGAGCGGCGGCGTAGGGAAATGGAGTCCCTGTACGCGGCGGACGAGCGTCTGTATCAGTCGCTGCGCCTGGATAACGTCCTGCAGGCACTTGTCGACGAGGCGGCACGCCTGCTCCAGGCTGAAATGACCTCCGTCCTGACCTGGAATGATCGACGCACGCGGTTATCGGTACGTTCTGCGCACGGATTCAATGCGGAACAACTTGCACGGATGAGCTTTGCTCCCGGTGAGGGCATCAGTACCCATGTCGCGGCCAGCGGGGAGCTTGTGGCGGTGTGGGACGTGCTGTCGGACCCACGGATCTCGTCGCGGATCAATGAGTCGATCAACCGCGACGCGGGCATCCGCTCGCTGATCTCGGTGCCGATCAAGCTCGAGCATGAGATTTTCGGAGTGTTCAATGTCAACTCCGCCAGCCTCCGCTCGTTTGGCGACGAGGAACAGCGGTTGCTCCTGGCGCTTGCGCAGAGGGCCGCGGTAGCCATCCAGAACGCGCGCTTGCACGAAGAGTCCGAAGCACGCCGCCAGGAGCTGGAAGCCCTGTATCACGCCGACCAGGCCTTACACCGCTCACTCCGCTTGGAAGAAGTGCTCGAAGTGCTGATTGGGCTGCCCGTCTCGATTGGTCAGGCCCAGCTTGTATCCCTTTTGCTGTGGGACGATCAGCAACGTCAGTTTGTGTTTGGCGGCGCGCGGGGAATGAGCGATGACATTTTGCGCGAAACCTTCACGCTGGCGGAACTGCGCATTGCGCGGAACTCGGGCAGCGACCTCGTCGAAATCGAGGACGCTTCGTCCGACACGCGGCTTAGCGACCGGCTGCGGGTGACAGTCGCCCGCGAGGGCGTGCGCGCCTGGATAAGCTGCCCGATTCGCATTGAAGGGCGCCTGTTCGGCAGCCTTTCGTTCGGCTATCGGTACTCGCACGCTTTCACGGACCGTGAGCGGCGTCTGGTGGTCGCGCTCGCCCAGCGTGCCGCTCTGGCGATCCGCAATGCCCGCTTGCATCAAGAGTCTGAGCTCCAGCGCGACGAGCTGGAAGCGCTGTATCGAGCGGATGAAGCCCTGCATCGCTCGTTGCGGCTGCACGAGGTGCTGGACGCTCTGGTAGATACGGCCATCAACCTCTTCGATGCTGATGGCGCGGGCCTCTGGGGTCCGGACCCACAACGCGCCGATGGACGGGTGCCATTGGCATCTCGCGGTCTGAGCGCCGAATACCTGGACGAAACAGTTCGTATGATCGAAGAGCCCGCGGTCATGGACTACTGGTGGAGGGAAGATTCCATACTGGTGGAAGATCTCTCGCGCGACTCTCGAATGCCCCGATCACAGCGCGCTGCTCTGGAGCGCGAGGGCTACTGCGCACTCCTCAGTACTCGAATCCGCGTCCGCGACGAGGTATTCGGGAGTTTCACAGTAGGATTCCGGACTCCGCATCAATTCACCCAACAAGAGCAGCGACTGCTGACTGCGCTCGCACGGCGCGCGGGCGTGGCGATCCAGAATGCGCAATTGTACGAGCAGACGCAGCAGGCGGCGGCGCTCGAGGAGCGCCAGCGGTTGGCTCGCGAGCTCCACGATGCCGTCACCCAGACGCTGTTCTCGACGGCACTGATCGCGGATGTGCTTCCTGAACTCTGGGACCTCGATCCCAAGGAGGGGCGTCAGCATCTGGCGGACCTGCGACGGCTCACGCGCGGCGCCCTGGCCGAAATGCGCACTCTGCTGGTGGAGCTGCGGCCCGGAGCGCTCACGGAGATGCCGCTGGGCGACCTGCTCCGCCAGCTCGCAGAGGCCACCGCGGGCAGGTCGCGGCTCGACGTTCGCGCGGTGATCGATGGCCTGCCTCGACCTCTTCCATCAGCGGTCCAGGTGGCTCTCTATCGGATGGCGCAGGAAGCGCTCAATAACGTGGTCAAGCATGCCCAGGCGCATCACGTCGCGCTGGAGTTGGCCTATCCGGCCGACGGAGTACGTCTGCGCGTAACGGACGATGGCTGCGGTTTCGATCAGGATCCGAGTTCGATCCCAGCCGGCCACCTGGGTTTGAGTATCATGCGCGAGCGTGCCGACGCGGTTGGCGCCGATTTGGAGGTCGCCAGCCAGTTCGGAGCGGGCACCACAATCGAGATCTCCTGGCGGACGACGGAGACGCCGTAACGTGAGTGCAGAGATTCAGACGCTGGAGCCGATCCGGATAGTGATCGTGGACGACCACGAGATGGTGCGCAGCGGCCTCGCCACTTTCCTGCGCATCAAGGCGGATCTGGAACTGGTGGGCGAGGCGGGTAGTGGCGACGAGGCGGTGCGCCTCTGCGAACGCGTTCAACCTGATGTGGTGCTCATGGATATGGTCATGCCCGGCCTGGACGGAGCGGCCGCGACCCGAGCGGTGCGCGAGAAGTGCCCAGGCACGCGAGTTATTGCGCTCACGAGTTTTCCGGAGGAGGACCTGGTGCAGCGGGCACTCGAAGCGGGCGCCACTGGGTATCTGCTGAAGAATGTTGGCGCCTCAGAATTAGCTGACGCGATCCGTGCCGCGAAAGCTGGCAAGGCGACGCTTGCCCCGGAAGCGGCTCAGGCGCTGATTCAACGCGCAACCCGTCCGGCCGCCCCTGGCCATGATCTCAGCGCGCGCGAGCGCGAGGTCCTGGGGTTGATGCGGCAGGGTCTCAGCAACAAGGCCATCGCCGAGCGATTGGTTATCAGCCCCTCGCCGGCGGATTTCCACGTCAGCAATATCCTCGGCAAGCTTGGCGTTACCACCCGCACCGAAGCGGTTGCACTGGCTGTCGAGCACCATCTCGTGGACTGAGCAGTCAGCAAGCTGTCCATTTCCCCAGATGGCCAACTCTGAACCTGCCGGGCTCTCTCAGCCGCCCGTGTCGTGGAAACTGAACCCGGAGACTGTTGCGGATGAAGGTGGAGAACCTGGCGTACGAACATCCGTTGCATCGGCCGCGGCGCGTCCTCGTAGCTGATGGCGATTCGAATGTCCGAGAGGCGCTCCGCCTCCTGCTTGCGCGCCATCTTGATTTTCGGGTCGTAGGTGAAAGCCACAATGCGGCGGAATTGTACCGGGACGCAGCCGCGCTTCTGCCAGACCTGATCCTCCTGGACTGGGACCTGCGCGGTCTACAGTCTTCCAATCGATTGTCGCAGCTGCGGAGCGTCTGCCCCACAGCCAGCGTCATCGTGCTGAGTACTCACCACGAGCAGCGTCAGCCAGCGCTCCGCGACGGGGCTTCCGCGTTTGTCTGGAAAGGCGAGTCGCCCGCCCATCTTTTGGCTACGGTCCGGACGGGTGCTCCTCTGGCCTAATGCTGCGCGGTGAAACCCATCGCCGCTGGCCTGATCGTCGGCTCTCCCGCGATTCATTCCGGTGAAGTAGCGCCTTGGGCAGTGAGTGTGCGCGCCGAGTCGGCACGCTCAGGCAGCGGCTACGATGCGGCGCTCGAGCAAAAGCGCGTGGAGGCGCGCCCGTAACCCTGGCGCTTGAAGAGTTTCGTCCGAGTCACGTGGCCCTCAACTGGGCCCGTAGACCAATCGAACCGGAGTCCATTCAACATGGCGGTCAGGTCCGACCGGATTCCGCGTGCGAGGCTCATGAACGGACGAAGTCCGCTAGCTTGCGCGTCCTCCAGCCACTGAGCAAGATCGTGCGCGTTCTTGCGCACGACGAGACGCCGAAAGCGCTGGAGTAACTGGTATCCGGCGGCGAGGCGCGCATCGTTCTCGAGCACGTCCTGTAGCGCTTCGCGCTCATGCTGATCAAGTTGATGCGGTGGACGCAAGCAGAGCCAGCGCACATTGAAGTGGCGAACACGTGCTCGCCCACGCCGCCGACGAGCAGTAGTCGGATCGGGTGGCGGTCGCGGTTCACGCCACGGGACCAGCACGCGATACAGCAACGATCGGCTGCCTTGATAGCCGAGTGCTTTCAGTTCTCGGCAGAGCAGGGCGATATTCGAGCACCCATCTCGCCAGCGTGCCTCCAGATAGCTGCGATACGGCTCGAGCGAGCGCTGGTCGCGATTGACCTAACGAGCGGGGGTCTTGCGAACACGAATCTTCGGCTGGAACTTTCTGTGTACCCGCGTCCGGTGCTGCTGCGCCTGTACACCCATCACAGGTCGCGCGTACATGCTGCGCGACTGGGCCGACGGCCGACGGCTCCAGGTGGTGGCCATGAGCTAACGCCGACCGCGCTCGTTGAGCTGGCACACGAAACTGGCACCGTCCTGGCTGGCATCCACGGCGGTTACCTTCGCTAACGGCGGGTTTCCAGACGGCCAACTGAACGTGGTGCCGTTTCCGACCGGCATCGGGGGACCGCTTCCCGAGCTCGTCGAGACCCTGCTGGGCGAACGCTGTAAGGCGCGACTCGGTCCAGATCTTACACAGGCGTTGATGGCGTTTGCTCAACGCGAGCCGAACCTTGGAGCGACTTGGCCTGGGCCGCCGAGTCGTACGCACGCGGATTTTGGCGGCTCCAACATTCTGGTCCGTATCGACGACCCCAGCGCCCGTATCGCAGCCGTGATCGACTGGGAGTTCGCCTTCAGCGGCTCGCCTATGATGGACCTCGGAAACGTGTTGCGTCCACCGCTCGGCGAACTACCCGGCTTCGAAGACTCAGTCGCCAGTGGCTATCGCAGCGCCGGTGGCGTTCTGCCTGACGACTGGCGTCGACTGACGCTTTACAACGGCCTCGCCGACTGGGCGTCGGTCCTGGGACGACCGCGAATCAACGACGCACTCGTCGACGATGCGCGGTGAATGATCGCTCGCACGCTTGAAACCTGGTAGCTGTCATCGAGCCCGCGCCGTCATGTGCGTGGAGCATCGCGTCACCTAAATTTCCAAGAGAGCCGCTTTCTTCTCGGGCGCATCAACACAAGCCTGCCTGACATGTCTCAGGGGAATTGATAACGAGGCGTTGAACGGCAAAGCTAGAGGTCAGCATGCAGGCGTACAAGATCAACGTCGCGAGCAGTTTTGTGCTCGTTCTTCTGTCTGTGATCGCACTGGTCACGGTTATCACGGGCCTGGTCTGGCCGCCGCCGGTGCCCGAGCCGGACGAAGGCACCCAGGCGCACCTTTTTCAGCTCTCAATTGCGGGACTCCTTCCGATGAGCGTCATCGCGGTCGCTACAGCGAACTGGCGTCAGCCGCGGCGCAGCCTGGTTCCACTGGTCATCGCATTCATTCTGACATTGCTCGCGTTCGCAGGCCTGTATCACCTGGAGCACCTCCTCTGAGCGGATTGCCGGTGCTGCTGACCGGCTGCGTGGTTCGAGTGAGGTGTGCCCGCGTATCGCGGCTGCACTCGCTCGGTTGGCACGTCACTGCGCTACCATGAAGAAGCCTGCGCCGTCTGGAGGTTACCCATACTAGGCAGCGCATCGTCGACAGGAATGTGTTCCTCCGACGCGACGATGCACCGGTCTGGGCCTGGCGCTCCGCAACAAAGCTCACACGATTACAGGGATCGCCGAGCAGCTCCACCTGAATCGCACGACGGTTCGCAAATTCATCGGAATCAGTTCCCCTACTGATTTGCGCCGTCCAAGTGGCCAGTGCCCACGCGGCCTCAAGTCAGCGGCACACGTCCCGCCTGAGCCGTGTGGTTCGTAGCCGGTCGAATTCCACCGTGTCGTGGGCGCTGAAGATGGTGACGTCGGCGTGTTTCGCGAGGTCTGCGAGCGTCGCGTGGTTCTCGCGCACGCGGTGGTAGTCGAACGCGATGAACCGCTCGACGCCACGCAGCGCCCAGGGCATCCCCGACGTGTCGCCGCGGTCTAGCACGCTGCGGTGGAAATATGCGTCGCCGGCGTGCACCAGCCAGGTGCGACCGGTGTCGACGGCAATGGCCGCGTGGCCGACGGAATGACCGGGCATCGGTAGGGCGAGAATCTCCGGCGGGAGTCCGGCGAGTTGACGCACGGCGGGCATGCCTTTCCATGGTTCGCCGAAAGCGTCATACGTTTCCCACGCCGGGCCGTGCGCGAATTGCGTCGACCGGTAGCGCTGCCTGGCATTGAGGCTCGCGCGCGCGAGGGCTGCACGCTTTTCTCCTGCGTGCACATGCACTCTCGCCTCTGGGAAGTCCGCGGGCCGCCCGCGTGGTCGAAGTCCAGGTGCGTCAGCAGAATATGGCGCACGTCGGCTCGGCGAAAGCCAAGCGCCTCGACCTGCGGCAGCGCCGGCATGTGTGTGTGGGTCGCATCGATACCCATTGCTCGACCGAACAGCGGACCGAGCCTGCGCGTATCCCGGACGTCATGTACGCCGATGCCGGTATCGACCAGCACCAGGCCGTGCGCGTCAGTTTCGATCAGCAGGCAATGCGACACCAGCCTGGCACGCGCCAGGAGGCTGCCTTTACCGTTGACGGCGCTCCGACCGCGGGGGCACATCGTGCAGCAATCCAGGTGATGGACGCGCATACTTAAGGTCCTCGACCTTCCGCGGCGGCGCCGTCGTGCGTGGCGTTCTCACTCAGGTCCCAGAGGAGTGTTCGGTTGTCCACCGTGTCGTAGTTGTTCTTCACCGCTGCCCGCCTGGATTTCACAAAGTACCGCCCGGAGACCTCGCGAAGCTCCGGGGCGGAGGCCACATATACCGACGTGCGGGCGCCCTCTGCCGGCGAGATCGGCGAGATCGAAAACGGCAGCGAAAGATAGGACACCAGCCGCAAGAGCCCGGGGGCTTGCAGCATCATGCGCGTGCGGACGACGCCTGGATGCACGGCGTTCGCCGTGAGGGATGTGCCCTTCAGTCTGCTGGCAAGCTGTTCGGTGAACATGAGCGTGTATAGCTTTGTCGCGGCGTATGTGCCAAGCACGGAGAACCGCCGATTCCCGACGTGCTGAAAACGTGTCCGGATCGAACGTGCCCATGGTGTACACACTCGAGCTCAGGTTGATGATCCGACCCTGTTCACTGTTCTGGAGCTCCGTGAGCAGCAGGTTGGTGAGCAGGAATGGAGAGAGATAATTGACCTGGAACATCGTCTCGTAGCCGTTCTGGGTTGGGGTGCGCGTGGGCAGGAAGACTCCCGCGTTGTTGATCAACACATCGAGCCTCGGGTAGCGGTGGCGGAACGTCTCTGCGAGTTGACGCACCTGGCCAAGTGAGGCGAGGTCGGCCAGGATCTCGTCGCAGCTCGCATGGGACGTCGACGCCTGGATCTCCTTTCTGAGAGCCGCCTTCTTTGCGCTGCGTGCGGCGACGACGATGGTGAAGCCCTTCCTGGCGAGTTCCAGCGCGGTTGCCTTGCCCACGCCTTCGGTGGCGCCGGTGATCAGGCAGATCGGATCCTTCATCCTGCGCTGCCCAGATCGAGAGCGGCAGAGGCACGCGGCAGGGCACGCGGCGCCTTGTCCACACCAAAGGCGGCCAACCCGCCGAAGACCGCGAGCACCGCGACGAAGGTGAAGGCAGGCCCAAACCCGGCGACGAATCCGCTCGGGCTGCCCAGGTTGCCGAAGGCCCCGAACACGGAGGTCGCGACGGCAACGCCAAAGGCGCCGCCGAAGCGCTGGAGGGTGCTGTTGACGCCGGAGGCCTTGCCCATATCGGCGCGTTCGACTGCGCTCAGCGCGGCGGTCGGCGCCACGGGCAACACGGTGGCCACGCCGATCCCGGTCAGTGCCATGGGAATTGCCAGTCGCCAGTACTCCACGCTCATGCTTGCCAACGACGCAAACCAGACAAAGCTCGTGGCCTGCACCAGCATTCCGCTCACGAGTAACGGTCGGCGACCGATGCGGTCGGAGAGCGCACCCGCCAGCGGAGCAAACAGCAGGGGTCCGCCGGTCCAGGGCAAGAGCCGCAGACCCGTCTCAAAGGGCGAGTTGCCGACCGCCAATTGGAAGTATTGCGTGACCAGGAAAATCCCGCCGAAGACGGCGCCAGACTGGAAAAACCCGGTGGTGTTCGCGGCCGAGAAGCTCACGCTGCGGAACAGCCGCATTGGCAGCATCGGTGCGGGCGCGCGCAGTTCCCAGGTGACGAAGCAGGCCGTGAAGACGACGCCGCCGCTCAGCGATGCGATCGTCGCTGCACTTGCCCAGCCAAGAGCCGATCCCTGCACCAGTCCGAAGACAATCCCGACGGCGCCGCCGGAGACGAGCACCACGGCAATCGGGTCAAGCCGGGTTGGCGGTCCAACGCTTTCTGAGAGGTGGCGACGAGACAGCACCGCCACCAGGACGCCCAGCGGCACGTTGAGCCAGAAGACCCAGTGCCAGCTCAGTGTCTGAGTAATGGCGCCGCCAATTAGCGGCCCGGTCGCCACGGCGATGCTGGCGATGGCACCCCAGATGCCGACGATTGTGCCGCGGCGTTCGGCCCCGAACGCGCTTGTCAGGATGGTCAGGCTCAGCGGCATGATCAGACCGGCGCCGATGCCCAGGACCACGCGCGCGGCGACCAGGAACTGCATCGTGGGTGCCAACGCACACGCGGCGGAAGCGAAGGCGAACAAGCTCAAGCCGATGGTGAACCACCACCTGCGACCGTAGCGGTCGCCGAGAGCGGCGGCGGTGGTGATGCTCCCGGCCCACGCCAGGCTGTAGGCATTCACCGTCCACTGGAGATCGGCCAAACTCGCTCCGAGATCGACGTGGATGGCCGGCAATGCCGTCACCACCACGAGCGCATCCAGTCCCACCATGAAGAACGCCAGCGATGTCAGCGCCAGCGTCCAGCCGGGCCTGGATCGAGGATCGCGTGAGGACCGTGTCATGCGGTAGTCGCGGCGGTGAGTTCGGTCAGACGAAACACGGGAGTGCGCTGCGCCTCCAGCGCCAGCACCTCGAGCGACGCGTCCGCGCTAACGTGAATGCGCTGCCGCAACATCGGCCCGGCCAGCGGGCTCGGCCGGTAGGCCGCCAGACACTCCCGCAGGACCAGCGCCGCTTCCTCGCCGTGCACTTGCTCGGCGCTGTAGGTTGCTGAGCGTTTGCCCTGGGTGACGGTCGCCGTGCGCGCCGCGCGCAAGTTGAGGACCCAGTTGACCTCGCCGAAGGCGGCAACGACGTACGTGTGGCCGTCGCGGTCGAAGACGCCCATGGGCACGGTACAGTCGCGACCGGATTTGCGGCCGCGTACGGTGAGCAGGGCCATGCGTGGATCGGGGCGCAGGCCGAGGCGCAGCAGGGTGGTCGTGATGGGGTTAAGGACTTTTGTGCGAGCGGGGGCTCGGCTCACCTTCGGGTGGGTGACCATAGCGGCGGTCCTTTCGAGAGCGGCTCTGCAAGCCTGGGATACGACCACGTAGCGCTACGACACGGTAGCGTATCAGACCATGGTAGTCAAGTATTGTGGAACGGGTGCGCGGCGGCGCGCTACGATACCGTTGCGTATGAGACCGCGGTCGACGTAGGCAGGTAGCTGGAGTGCCACCACAGAAGGGGTCAGCTGTAGACCGAACTGGCGACGTCGACGTGCGCGTCCGCCACTCGAAACAAGTCGTCATGGCGACCACCTACGCGTTGCTGGCGGAAGAGGGTCTGGCCGGTGTGAGCGTCGACGCCGTCGCTCGACGCTCTGGCGTGGCCAAGACCACCATCTACCGCCACTGGCCGTCGCGTGAGGCGCTCTTGCTGGACGCGTGCGCCCAGATGGGTCCGCAGTTCGAGGTTCCGGACGCCGGGAGCTTCGCGCGTGACGTGCGTGCGCTGGCCCAGCGGGTGGTCGAACAGCTCCTGTCGGGGCCCTACGCTGCGATCCTCCTATCCCTCATGGATGCCGCGGAACGCAATCCAGATCTGGCCGCGCTGCTGGCCGCGGCGCAGGCCAAGTTGGTGGAAGCGGTTCGCATGGTCTCCGCTCGAGCGCGAGGTCGCGGCGAGCTGCGGCGCGCGCCGGACGCAGCCGATCTGGCGGCACTCATTGTTGGGCCGCTGTTGTACCGGCGCCTGTTTTCGCACGAACCGCTGTCCGATGCATTCTTGCGTGTCGTTGTCGACAACGCGGTGCGCCTGGCAGGCGGGAACATCGACAGCCAAGCGCGCGGCCTGCGGCGTTGATCGTCGTCTTCGGTTGCCTGGAGCACGCGTGGGCGCTCGTCAAGAATTGAGAGTCTGGAGGGTCTGAACAAAGCCCGTCAGCCGTTTGACGAGGCGGCGAGCGACCGGTTGGCGGTCGTGTTCGTCAAAGTAGTTGGCGGCAAGATCGACGTACAGGCAGTCGTGTTGGAGTAAGTGCCACACGATGAACAGGATGGAGTGAGCTACGGCGACGGATGCGTTCTTAGCGCCTCGCTTGGCCGCCAGGCGACGGAATTGAGCGTTGACGTCGGTGTCTTTGGTGCGAACCGCCGCGTGCGCTGCCTCCGCCTCGTAGCGTAACTGTCCGAGACGATAGGTCTCCGTAGTCAGGCCAAGGGCTTGGGCGACGCGTTGGTGGACACCACGAGTTCGGAATTGACCGCCGCGCGTAACATGGGCGAAGCAGGTGAGCGCCTGCATGACCAACAGCAAGCGTGGGTCGTCCAGCTTCAGTCCGGGTGTCCACCGTCCACTCGGGGTAATGGTCGGCTGGCGCGGGGGTATGGCAACGATTGTGCGCCACGAGCGCTGAAGGAGGGATCGATGTAGAAGATCGGAGCCAATTGCAGCTAGCCGTGTCCGAGATGGAGGTTTGGCCCTCCGGAGCCGCTCTGCAGGGAGAGGCCCTCCACAAACGGGCGAGTGCCTGGTGCGCCCGGCAGGGTCTCCGCGAGGAAGCCGTGGAACACGCGGTCAGCGGACGGGAGTGGGAGACCGCCGCCGAGCTGATCGAGGCGTGGCAACCACCACAAGCTGCATCGGTCAAGAGCCGGGGCGGTGAGCGTTGCGGTTGTAGGCGCACGAACACGTGCGTCGGGTACGAGCGAAGAAGGCGAACGAGAGTAAACCACTGATGACGTGTCGAAACCGTATAGACGGCATCGAAACCGAGGGGAATCGCTACCTCGGGATAAGCCTGGGGGAGAGCCTGCTTACTGCCCAGGTGGTGCCCGGCATTGAGGTGGCGCGAGCTTGGCTCAGGCTCTGGCAGGGATCGTGGGAACCTGTCGCCCCGAACGTGATTTTGTACGCCGCCAGCCAGCCAACAGCTGTCAGCGAGCGAGCTCACTGAGGAGGCCGACCACCCCCACCGAGTGGGCCACTCAGCGACGACGTCAGGCCGATGGTGCCGAATCGAGAAATCCACCTGGCGCACGATCGGGTGACACAAGTAGATTCCAAGGACACCTGGCCGGCCGCGCTCCAGGGTGGCCGGCGGTAGCCGCGGGCGAACCTCGCCCTCGCTGGAGGCATAAACAACTGGGTCGCCAGATCGAACAGCCGGTCGCCGACACGGACGCCCTCCCAGTCCACCACGCCGACCACGCGCTGCTGCTCGTTCAGCAGCAGGTTCGCCGGCGAGAAGTCGTAATGGACGATGTCGGCGTGGTCGACATCCATCTCGTCGGCATGCCGCTCCACGAGAGTCTGGACAACGCGCAGCAGCTCATTGGTCGCCGGCGAATGAGCCTGCAGAGACGCCATGTCGCAGTAGTCGTACTCCGCGTAACCGTGCGTCACCGCGTATACGGCTTCCTCGGCCCAGGTTGGGCGAGTCGGGAACACCTCGGCCAGCCAGCCGCCGCGACCGGACTGCAGGTCGCACAGCGACACGAGCTGGTCCACGGTTGCGGGATCCTCCAGCGGACGGGGCTCACCCGGCAACGCTCTCTGGACGCCGAAGCAGCCCACGGGCAGGGCGCCCCCACAGTACATACGAGGCTGAGGGGTAGCCCAGCGCGCGCTGGCTGGCCGACGCAGCTGGCGGCCGGAGTGGTGGCGGGTGATGAAAATGGGGATGAGCGTCGTTCATGGCCTCACGCCTGCCTCCATCAAAAAAATCGCGAGTGGGTTGACCGGGACCCCGGTGGCGCCCATAACCTGTATCGCACCGAGTACGAAAAGAAGGGTGAATCTGCCCAATTGGGCGCAGGTCTCGGGGAGTGTGCTGACGTCCGGGTTATCGATGAGCGGCAGCCCCAGCTGCGGCGGGGCGGTGGCGTGCATCCACATACTCGCGCCAGCTGTGAGCGGCGGATCGCCAATATCCCCGGCGTGGAGCGCGATCTGGCGCCGCGCTAGCCAGCGAACCGCGTCAAGGCTCAGGCAGGGCAACTGATTGCTGAACACCATACCTGAGTGCACAGCCGCCTCGGAGCACCAGCGCGTCACTCGATTCGATTTTCACGCCCATCTGGAGTTCGGCGGCGTCGAGATCGCTGGCGCTGACGGCGTGGCCTTCCGGGAGTTGACCGCAGGCATCGAGCGGTCGGCGGGTACTGATGGGACCGTGATGTCCGTCGACGGATCGAGCCTGTACCAGCTTGACTCGAGTAGCGCAGTTCCCAGCTCGCACGCCGCCAGCTCATTGCCAAGCGGCACCACACAGGTGGCGGTCGGCGACACGGCGCACGCCTGGGTACGCCTACAGTCTGGCAAGTCTTCTCGGCTGCCGACTTGAGCCAGGTGAACCCGGGCGGCCACGCGGCAGACCTGGTCCGAGCTACGACGGCAGTATCTGGCAATGCGATGGGTCGAGCGCCAACACGTGCCGCTTCATCGGGGGGCAGCCTGTTGCAACCTCGGGGTGTTACGCCAGCCGGTGACGCGGCAGTCCAGAAAGTCGCCACCATCAGCTTTGGCAGTGCCTATGCCTGGCCGGCGGCAACGTCTACCAGTACCAGTCGCCGTACCAGTTGAAACAGACGGCGTGTATGAGCAGGCGTTCTCCGGCACCATGGTTCTCGGGGCTGAACACGTGTACAGTGCAGGGGCACACCGTGGGCGCTGAATGCCATCGATGTGCATACCGGTGTGTTGAAGTGCAACTTCGACCTGGGAAATGGCGGCAGCCGCGGGGTGCTAGCGAGCGAACCGACATTCGATCCCATGAACCAAGTGGTATATGTCCGAACCACAGTAGTTATGCGCCTTTTCGACGCTTACCATTTCGCACGTTCCTCGCTCATCCACACCCGCAACTCAGCGAGCGCGCTCTGGCGTCGAGCTCGGCGGACCGTGCCCTTGCCCATTGGCCGTCCTGCCCCGCGGCGCAGACTTCGGGCGGTTTTGGTTTCGATGCGCTGGGCCACCGGCTAGCACGTGCTGCCCGGCAAGTCATGCAATACCACTCACAGTGGTGTCTGAAGGCGAAGGTATCTCCACAACCGCGACACCGCTTCATCGGCCGGCCGCCGATCCAGATCACGCCTCAGTGCTCCGTTTATTCCTGGTCGCCTGCGGCTGACGTGGTCGGGGTAATTCCGGTGGCCACCGCCGCCACCGTCTCCGCGGCCGGATCATGCGTACTGGCGTGTAGCTACCACCCGATTCACCAACAAGGGGTGCGACCGTAACGACTGGAATACCCCGCAAGACAAGCATGGCTCCAGTCTCACGTTGGAGGATGCAAGCCGTAAGTCCGGGGTTCAGAACAGATGCCCGTGGTAACGCCATGACGCCCTGAGTGTCCCCACGGAGCGTTGCAAGAGTGTTCGGACAGCGTTTGCGCGGCGTTTGCTGACGCTGTATAGCGCGAGAACCGGGCAGCGCGCGCGAGCCGCTGGACCGGCCCCGCCCGGCCGCTCCGAGATTGGTCCCCCAGAACACGCTCGAGACACGCCACACGTGGCCGTGCTGGCCCAGCGGAAAGCTGTGCCGTGTGTGGTACTTTCCCGGCTACTCATCCCATGCGACCATCTCCGGGCCCCAAGCCTGCCTATTCGGCTCTCAGGCCGCCCGGCCGGTTACAATTCTCACCAGCCTCCCTGCGCGTAAAAACCCCACGAGCTTTTGCGCGGTCTCGGCGCTCGGCGTGTCACCCGCTTGAGAGGACTGACCTGCATGAACACTTCATCGGACTCGCAGCGCGCGCGGCCTGGGAACCAGCCCATGCAGCTTCAGCGCCGTCGTAGCGGTCGGCGCGGCAATGGGGAAGGCTCCAGCGACACACATAACGGCTACTACCGCCATCGCGTCACTCTGCAGGATGGCTCACGGCGGGAGATCAACGCGAAAACGCGCGAGGAGTTGAATGCCAAGATCGAGGCGTTGACTGTCGCCCGATACCACGGCGAGCTCGTCACGAGCGGTCGCTATACCTTCGCTCAATGGCTCGATCAGTGGCTGGAGGATCAGATCAAGCCAAATCTCGCGGTCACCACGTACGAGCGCTATCGCGGCATCGCCAACAACCGGGTGAAGGACAAGCTTGGGCGCATCCGTCTCGATCAGCTGGACACACCACACGTCCAGCGCTTCTATCGGCAGCTGCACGAAGCCGGGTTGTCGCGTCCGACAGTCGATCTGATCCATAGCGTCATCCACCATTCGCTCGAGGACGCACGTCGGTTGCGGCTGGTAGGTCGAAACGTGGCGGCGGACGCTCGCAAGCTTGGTTCGCGGCGAGACCGCGACGCGACAGACCGCGCGTTGACGGAGGATCAGCTGGTGGTCCTCGACCGCGCCATAGTTGGGCATCGTCACGAATGGCTGTGGCGGACGATGCTGCTGACCGGCTTGCGTAGTGGTGAGGCTTGCGCGCTCAAGTGGGCGGCTGTCGATCTTCGTCGCCGACAGCTGGTAGTACGGGTGAATTACCGACGCGCACTGAGTGGCCCGGTGCTCGGCGTACCCAAGACCGCCCGTTCGCGGCGGACGCTACCGCTGCCGCAGCAGGTGGTCGATGCGCTCACGCATCAGCGCCAGCTGGTACGCGAGATGCGCATGGTCGCGGCGATATGGAATGACCAGGACCTGGTGTTTCCGAACAGTCTCGGCCGGCCCCTGCGCGGTGACCGCGTATTGCAGCTGTTCCAGGCGGTGCTGCGCGGCGCCGGGCTGCCGAAGAAGCGGATACACGATCTGCGGCACACGTACGCTACGCTCCTCTATCAGCAGGATGCGCACCCGCGGGCGGTGCAGGAGCTGCTCGGCCATTCGCGGCTGGAGATGACAATGGACCTTTACACCGGCTCCGTGCCGGCCGTGCTAGAGCAAACGGTCTCGCGGCTGGAAGGCCTGGCGTTCGGCTCTTCGACCGCGGAGGCGGCCGCCATTGGGACCGAGGACGCGCGAGCTCGGCAGGCCCGGTTGCGCGCCAACGCCCGCCGCGCCGCGGGTGGTGCGTCCGTCCGTCAACGGCGCTCAACATGAGGGGTTTGTGGGCATCGCTCCTTCCCCCAATTTCCCCCCCCAATTGGCCCAAATTTTCCCCCATTTAACAGTCACGATATGTCGTTAGCGGTCGCAAAACGCGGGCTTCCAATCTCAAAATAACTCGGCCTGTCGCGTCCTGACGCAGGCATCTATAAATCCCCCCTTCCGCATAACCTTCCACACCCCTCTTGGCTTACACAGCCAAACTGAGTTCAATTCAAGAACGTCTGTTCTACAGAATGCGGCTTTGGGGGCAAACGTGGGGGCAATACCGGCGAACAATGGGTGCTGGGCGGTCGCACGCCATCTCGAAACGAGCATCGCCGATTGACAGCGCGCAGGTACGTGGACAGAGTGTTGTCGTGAAGCGCGGCGCCCGCCAGGCGGCTACAGCGAGCGTTTGGTAAGCTCGCGCGCGATCACCAGCCGTTGGATCTCACGGATGTAGCCGTATCCGCCCAGGACCTGTATCGCTTCCTCGGTCACGCGCACGGCCACGTCGCCGGCTTTCAGTTTGGCCATGCTGGCATGGATGGCGAAGCGCAAATTGTGGTCCGCCTAAGCGTGCTTAGAGGGCAGTAACGCCCGTCTTGGCGGCTCGATAAACAGCTTGTGGACCGAGAGGACTAGGCGTTGCGGGGACCACTGTCAGTACGGTCGGGTCCAAAACGGATATTAGCCATGTGGCAGTCACTACTAGTGACGCTAGTAGCGTGACCGGAACTGGAGTTTTGCCGACGGCGACGCCGCCTGTTTTGGTGTCACCATCAGAGGTGGTACTCGATGATAACCGCGGTACAGCGCGTTTTAGGATCGGCGGTTAGATATCTTCACCGTTCGGTTGGAGATTCCACCTCCGTTAGCGGGCACGCCCGCGGCGAGAC
>JAFAOS010000304.1 GCA_019247515.1 Chloroflexota bacterium
ATCACGCGCACCTTTCAGAACCTGCGACTGTTCAACAACCTGAGCGTCCTGGAAAACGTGCTGATCGGACAGCACGCCCGTCTCAAGACCGGCACCTTCGCCTCGGTGCTGCGTACGCCCGCCGTGCGCAAGGAGGAAGCCGGCGCGATTGCCTGGGCGCGCGACATCACCGGCCTGTTCGGCAACCGCCTCGCCCCGCGTCTCGAGCACGTCGTCTCGAGTCTGTCCTACGCGAATCGACGCCGAGTGGAGATTTCGCGCGCGCTGGCGGGCCGACCGCAGTTGCTGCTGCTCGACGAACCCGCCGCCGGCATGAACCCGGCCGAGACGCTCGAGCTGATGGACCAGATCCGCAGTCTCAAAGACCTGGGCGTGACCGTGCTGCTGATCGAGCACAAGCTGGAGCTGGTCAACACGATTTCCGACCGTGTCGTCGTGCTGGACTACGGCAAGAAGATCGCGGAGGGCACACCGGCGCAGATTCAGAACGACCCGCTGGTGATCGAGGCGTATCTCGGGAAGCGTCGCAAGAGTGCCTGAGCCGATCCTCAAAGTGGAAGACGTCCACACTTACTACGGGCCGCTGCACGTCCTGAAGGGCGTCAACTACGACCTGTACGAGGGCGAGATCGTCTGCCTGCTGGGCGGCAACGCCTCGGGCAAGTCCACCACGATGAAAACCGTGCTGGGGCTGGTCAAGCCGTCCCAGGGTCAGGTGCTGTTCGCCGGCGAGCGCATCGACCGGCTCGATACCAGCCAGATCATCGCGCGGGGCATCGCCGTTGTCCCCGAGGCACGGCGCATCTTTCCGCGGATGTCTGTGGCCGAAAACCTGGAGCTGGGCGCCTTCGTGCGCAGGGGCGACCGCGGCGGCATGCGCGCGGACCGCGACCGAGTCTTCGGCCTGTTCCCGCGGCTCGCCGAGCGGCGCACGCAGCTGGCGGGCACGCTCTCGGGCGGCGAACAGCAGATGCTGGCGATGGGTCGGGCGCTGATGAGCCGGCCCCGGCTGCTGTGCATGGACGAGCCGTCGATGGGGCTGGCGCCCCAGCTGGTCGAGCAGGTCTTCGACGTGATTCAGGAGATCAACCGGCAGGGGACCACCATCTTCGTGGTGGAGCAAAACGCCAACATGGCGCTGAGCATCGCCCACCGCGGCTTCGTCCTGCAGACAGGCCAGGTAGTCCTGTCAGGCCCAGCCTCAGAGCTGCTGGGCACCGAGCTCATTCGCAAGGCGTACCTGGGTGAGACGTGGACAGAGCACGAGGATGGTGTCTCGGTTGCAGTTGTGCCCGAGGCAACCGCCTCGTAGCTCGCGTCCTGTCGACCGGCACGGGGTTTCAGGGTTTACCCTTGACCGTCGACAAGGCCCAGGTCGGGTGTGACAGAGTCGCGTTAGTTGGTGATCGCTGAGTAAATGGTGCTCCGTAGCTCGCGGCGAATCGGGTAGGTCGAGGACGGCCGCAGTTGCGTCAGGAAGAGCATGATCAGCTCTTCGCTCGGATTGACGAAGAACGCCGTCGACGCCGCGCCGCCCCAGTAGTACTCGCCAGGCGTGCCGATGATCTGCGCCACGGCCGGGTCCAGCAACATGGCGAACCCGAGTCCGAAGCCAATGCCCTCGCGCGACGTCTCGCCGGTCAGCTGACCGACCGTCGCCAGGTCCTGTCCGCCGGGCAGGTGATTGAGCGACATCAGCTGCAGCGTGCGCGGCCCCAGGATGCGCACGCCGTCGAGCTGGCCGCCGTTCAACAGCATCTTGCAAAAGCGGTAATAGTCGCCGGCCGTTGAGAGGATGCCGCCCGCCCCCGAGAAGTAGGTCCGCGAGCGGTAGCCGCTCATCTCGGGGTCGTCGACCAGTTTGTACCGTGGGGATCCGCCCGGGTCAGGTGCGTACAGCGCCGCGAAGCGGTCGAGCTTGGAGTCGGGCACGCTGAAGGCGGTGTCTTCCATGCCGAGTGGCCCGAGGATGCGCTCCTGCAGGTACTGATCGAACGACAGACCGCTGATGACTTCGCACAGCAGGCCGACGAGGTCGGTCGAGATGCCGTAGATCCATTGCGTGCCGGGGTCCACCTGGAGTGGAATCCCCGCCAGCCGCCGCGGGAGGTCCGCCAGGGCAAAGTCCGAATCGCCGCCCTTGAGTCCGGCGCGGCGGTACAGCTCGCCGACGGGCGAGATCCGGTCGCGGGCAACCAGACCCGACATGTGGGTGAGCAGGTCGCGGATCGACATCTCACGGGCGGGCTCGCGCACCTGCGGGTTGTCGGCGCTGCCGCCGGTGATCACCTTCAGGTTCTTCAGCTCGGGAATGAAGCGCGAGGCCGGGTCTTCCAGCTGAAAGCGGCCCTCCTCGTACAGCATCATCAGGCCAACGCTGGCGATGGGCTTGGTCATCGAGTAAAAGCGAAAGATCGTGTCCAGCTGTACCGCCTTGTGGCGCTCCTCGTCCATTTCGCCATAGGTCTCGAGGTGCACGACCTTGCCGCCGCGAGCGACGAGGCTCAGGGCGCCTGGCAGCCGCCCATCATCGATGTAGCCCTGCACCAAATTGGTGACGTTGCGCAGCCGCGCGGAGGACATGTCCACGTCTTCTGGATCGGCTTCGATGACAAGCTCGGGTCGTGTCGCAATGGCCATGGCCGCATTGTGCCACCTGACACAGGGCGGCGATTATGCTCACCAGGAGATGATCAGCACAGAACCCGAGGGAATAGCCAGGCCGACCAGGCCGTCGATCAGTAGCGACGCGCCGAAGGGCGGCGTGCTGGGCCTGCTCCCCGAGCTGAGCCGCGACGCGCTTGGACTGCTGACGCGCTGCACGCGCGATTACGGCGACCTGGTCCGCATCCGGCTCGGCCTGACGCCGGTCGTCGTCGTCGGCCACCCGTCGCTCGTCGAAGAGGTGCTGGTCACCCGCAACCACGATTACCGCAAGAGCCTCTCGACTCGTAAGCTCGGTTCGCTCCTGGGCAACGGTCTTCTGCTGAGCGAGGGCGACTTCTGGCTGCGCCAACGGCGACTGATGCAGCCCGCGTTTCATCGTGAGCGTTTGTCGCGGATGGCCGAGACAATGGTTGCCTCCGCCACCGAAGTGCTCGAGACCTGGCGCGATGGCGAAGTGCACGCCATCAACCACGAGATGATCGAGATCACCTTGCGTATCGTCGCTCGAACGTTGTTTGGCGCCGAGCTCGGCGAAGACCTGGAACGCATTCGCCGCACGAGCCCAGTGATGAACGAGCATTTCCGCTCGCGCCTCTTCAGCATGTTCATCCTGATGCCGGATGCGGTGCCGACGCCGGGCAACCTCCGCTACCAGGCCGCGGTGCGCGACCTCGAACATCTCGTGTATCGCATCATCGCCGAGCGCCGGGCCAGCGGCGAACGGAAAGACGACCTGGTCGACATGCTGCTCGCCGCGCGCGACGACGCCGGCCAGGGAATGAACGACCGTCAGCTCAGAGACGAGGTCATGACCCTGGTGCTGGCCGGCCACGACACGACGGCGCTGGCGCTGACCTGGGCCTGGGTGCTGCTGGCGCACCATCCCGACGTGGACGGCCGTCTGCGCGCCGAGATCGACACGATCGTGGGCAACCGGCTGCCGACGGCCGCCGATGTCCCGCGGCTCAGCCACGCCAACAGCGTCGTGAACGAGACGCTGCGCCTGTACCCGACGGCCTGGGCGATTGGTCGCGAGTCAGTGCGTGACACGCAGATTGGCGGTCAGCACGTCGCACGGGGCACCACGGTGCTGATCGCGCCGTGGTCCATCCATCGCGACCCGCGCTTCTTCGATGCGCCGGATGAGTTTCGTCCTGAGCGCTGGTCCGACGGATTGGCCGACCGCCTGCCGCGGTACGCCTATCTGCCGTTTGGCGGCGGACAACGGGTGTGTATCGGCAGCAGCTTTGCCCAGCTCGAGGCCATCCTCGTCCTCACGAGCATCGCCCAGCGCTTCCGTCTCCGGCTCGTCGATCCGACGCGGCCGGTCGAACCGTGGCCGGTGGTGACGCTGCGGACGCGCGAGGACGTGCCCATGCGGCTGGAGTCCGTTCCGCGCGTTTGAGATGCGCCCGGATGGACGCTCAGCTCGCCGCGCGCTCGAGCCGCGCCAGGGCTCGCTTCAGCGAGCGACCTCGCTTCGACAGGTCCGCCCACAGATCGCCCACCTCTGCCATGCGCGCGGCCATGTTTCGCAGCGTGAACGTGCGCGGCCCCACTTCGCCGCGCTCGACTTCCTCCCACGTGCAGGGCGCTGAGACCGGCGCCCCGGTTCTGGCCCGCAGCGCGTAGGCGGCCGCGAACGTGGCGCTGTAGCCGTTGCGGCCGACGTCGACGTAAATGCGCCCGCCGCGGTCGGCCTTGCTGAATTCGAGCGTCAAATGCTGCGGGTCGCGCGCGACCAGCACCCGCCCGACGCCCAGGGCGAAGGCTGCCACCTCGTCGAATCCCAGCGCGCTGTCCAGCGGCACGACGATGTGAAAACCTTTGGAGCCCGACGTCTTGACCCAGCACGGCAGGTCAAGCTCGGCGAGCGTGTCGCGCACCAGCAGTGCGGCGCCACGTAGCGTATCCAGTTCCTCTTCGGCCGACGGGTCGAGATCGAATACGCACACGTCGGGCTGATAGAGCCTTGGTGTGCGCGAGGCCCACACGTGCGGCGTGATGCAGTTCTGGTTGGCCAGCCACTCGAGCGAGCGCGCATCGTCGACGATCGGGTAGTGGACGACGCCGCCCCGCTTGGGCGCTTCGACACGCTCGAGCCACTCTGGAAATCCCCTGGATACGTCCTTTTGCAGGAAGCCACCCGCGCCGATGCCGTTCGGAAAGCGCTCCATGGTCACCGGTCGATCGCGCAGGTGAGGCAGCATCAGCGGTGCGACGGACGCGTAGTACGCGGCGACCTCGCCCTTGGTGATGCCGTCGTCGGGAAACATGACCTTATCCGGGTGACTGATCACGCATCTCCTACGGTACGCTAGGTCGCATGACGAGCACGAGCAAGGGGATCACAGTCGCGCGACTGTCACACGTCGGGTTGCGCGCGAACGACCTGAGCAAGCAGGCCGAGTTCTACACGGAGCGCTGGGGCCTCGAACCAATCGACGAGGACAGCCAGGACATGTTCCTGCGCGCCGATGGGCCCGACCATCACGTGCTCACGCTGCATACAGGTTCGGAGCCTGCTGGACTGGACCATTTCGCCTTCGAGGTTGCCCATCCCGACGATCTCGACCGCGCTGCCGACGTGCTGTCCTCGCTCGGCCACGAGATCGTGGCGCCGCCGACCCAGGAACTGGAGCCGGGCATCGCCAGGGCCATCCGCTTCAAGGACCCGCACGGCAACATCGTGGAACTGGTCGCGGGCGTGGACCAGGTGCGCGACGACTACGGCGCGCGCGACGTGAAGCCCACGGTGCTGAACCACGTCGTGCTGAACACCGCCAACCGCCCGGCGCTGGAGCAGTTTTACGGCGACCTGCTCGGCTTCAAGTTGTCAGACACGCTGCCGAATTTCATGACCTTCTGGCGTTGCAACGCCAACCATCACTCGCTTGCGTTTGCTTCGCCGCCTGGCGGGCAGCTGGGTCTGAATCACGCGGCCTTCGAAGTCCGGGATTGGAACGAACTGATGCGCGGCGTGTTCTTCCTGGGCGAGCACGGCGTCAAGCGCATGTGGGGCCCCGGCCGCCACCTGGCGGGCAACAACCTGTTTTCGTACTACTTCGACCCCGAAGGGAACGTGGTGGAGTACACGTGCGAGGTGGAGCAGATCACCAACGACGACTACGTGCCGCCCATCCGCCCCATGGTCCCCGACCAGTGGGGCTCGTTGCCGCCGGGTCGCTAACACAGCGGTTCCCCAGAGGGGACCCATGGGAGACGGGATGATCGTCCTGGGCTGACCCTGGGCGTGGCGGAGCACGTCCCCCAGAGAGGGGACCCTGTGGGTTTTGACGGAGTCCGTCACTCGGTTGCGACCGAATCGTCGCCACTTCCAGAGGGTTCCCTCTCGGTAGAACACTTCGACGCTCCTGATGTGGCGAAGGGCTCTCGGTTCCGACCCGCATCGTGGCCACTCCCCAGGGTCCCCTCTCACGAAAATGTCCGTCGACATCGTTAGTGACGACCCCAAAGGGAGGGAACAGTTTCATCGCCGCTGGCGCGTGTGCGACGCATGGAGTCCTCTGGGGTAGAAGACTTCGGCCTCCTGATGTGGCGAAGCGGGCCTCTCGGTTCCGACCGCGCCGGCGCCACTCCCCGGGGGGGGTCCCCTCTGGGGAATGCGCGTCAGGCCACCGCTTGTCGCGCTACGACGTGTTTGTACACGTTGCGAATATTCCGTTCGTTGAGTGAGTCGCTCATCGGAAACAGGCGTTGGCCGATCGGCCACGGGTCCACGTTGCGCACCACCTCCAGCGGCTCGGCCACCGCCTCGTCTTCGCTCAATCCGCGCCGCACGTAGTCTTCCACCACGCCGATCCAGTTCTGGATGATCTGCGCTTGCTGCGACAAATAGCGCTTGTCGCACGGCTCGCCGTGCCCGGGCACGATCGTCTCCACGTCCAGCGCGCCAATCGCATCCAGCGCCGCGAGCCACTCCCACGGGTCGGCTTCCTGCACGAACGTCTTGCACTTGTAAAAAACGTTGTCGCCAGTAAAGAGCACGCCACGCGAAGGCACGTAGATCGACGTTTGCGGCGGCGTATGACCCGGATGGTGGATCAGGTGCAGCGCTTGATTGCCAAGCTCCACGTCCAGCGACGACGAAAAGGTCCGCGTTGGTGGATTCGGCGGATAATCCGGATGGTTGAACAGCCACACGCTGTCCGGGTCGGTTGTCTTCATGGTGTCCAGGACCGTCGTGCCGGTCATCATCGGAATCGCGTCCGCGTAGCGCGCCACCATGCGCTCCTGGCCGAGCACCTCCACGCCCGGGAAGTACGCGTTACCGCGAATATGGTCGGGATGCGGCTCGGTGTTGACCAGATAGCGCAGCGGCCCGTGCTCTTGCAGTCGCTCGCGCCAGCGCACGGCGTCGATGGGCTGCTGTGGCGTGTCGATCATGAACACGCCATCCCCGGTGCTCACAAACCCTGGATTGCAGCCCCAGAAGTAGATTTCGGCGTACACGCCCTCAGCTACGCGTCGCATAGGCCTACGATACGCGCCCACGCGATGCTCCGAGTTATCCTGAAGCGAGAACTCGGAGGTGAGCCATGGTAGTCAACGTCGAGCGCCCGCCCGCACCCCAGGCGCACAACCGCTTTGAGGTCGGCGGCGTCCTGCTCGATCGGCCCTTCCGCATCCGCCGGCTGGGCCACTTCGGCGTGAACGTCGACCGCATCGACGAAGGTCTTCACTTTTACAGCGACCTGCTCGGCTTCATGATCTCCGACGAGATCAACTTCGGCGCGCGGCTCACCGACGAGCAGCGCGCGGCCCTCGGCCCGAACGCCTCGACGACGGGCTATTTCACCCGTTTCGGCACCGATCACCACGCCTTCGTCCTGTTCCCGCGCAAAATCATGGGACCGGCCGAGAACGACCCCATCACGATCAATCAGATCACCTGGCAGGTCGGCAGCCTGGCCGAGGTGGTGGCCGGCAGCCGCTTCTTCGAAGACCAGGGCATCGCCGTGCGGCGGTCCGGACGTGACACGCCTGGCTCCAACTGGCACACGTATCCGTTGGACCCCGACGGTCACGTCAATGAGCTGTACTACGGCATCGAGCAGGTCGGTTGGGAGGGGTACTCCAAGCCCCGCACGATGTACAACCGCGGCTTCCGCGAACGCCCGCCGCTCCCCCAGATCTCCGAGTTGGACGAGGTGGACGCGGCGCTGAGCGAAGGAGTCGACCTCGAGTCCGGCTTCCGCGCCTCCGAGAAGAACCCGCGCACCTTTGACGTTGATGGCATCCTGCTGGCGCGTCCCTTCAAGATCGTGCGCATCGGTCCGGTCCGCATCTTCGTGGACGACGTGCAGCGGTCGCGAGCCTTCTACGAATCCGTTCTGGGTCTGAGCGTGTCGCAGACGCTGACCTGGAATGGACACGAATGTGTCTTCATGCGTGTCAACACCGAACACCATTCGCTGGCCCTCTACCCGGCCGCGCTGCGCGAAAGGCTGGGCCTCAGCCCGCACACCACCCTGATGTCGTTCGGCGTGCAGCTCGCCAACTACCGCCAGCTTCGCGACGCCGTTGGCTTTCTGCGCGAGCGCGGGGTGCAGGTGCGCGAACTGCCTCCGGAGCTCTCGCCGGGGATCGACTACAGCTGTCTGGCGATCGATCCTGAAGGCCACGCCGTGCAGCTCTACTACTACATGCAGCAGCTGCCGCCGCCCACGGCGCCGCTGTCCGCCCCCGGCGCCGAGCGCATCGACGCGTGGCCGGTCACCGTCGACGCCCGCCCCGACACGTTCCTGGGCGAGCCATACCTC
The DNA here is from genome assembly GCA_019247515.1 of Chloroflexota bacterium. Taxonomy (GTDB): domain Bacteria; phylum Chloroflexota; class UBA6077; order UBA6077; family CF-72; genus CF-72. Next base: position 8,451 of record JAFAOS010000304.1, read on the forward strand.
GGTCCATGGGGCTGAAACTTCTGGGCTCGAATTGCAGTCAAACTCATCGCTGACCAGGCATACTCCACGGGTATGACGGTCCTGTCCGGGTGGCGCGCAACGCTGGCGGTTCTGGCTGCCCTGATCGTGCTCGGCCTTCTGGTCATGGCCTTTTTCTGGTTGGCCGCGCTCGTGTCGGTCATTGTCGCGGTGGCCGCCTTCAACGTGCTGCTCGTGCCGCGCATCGCCCGCCGCGTGCGTGTCCCTGAGCTGCTGATCGTCGGCTGCCTGCTGGTCATCCTGGGCGGAGGCGGCTGGCTGGTCGGCGGTCCAACTGCCGCGGCCGCGGGCATCGTCGCGTGGCTACTCGGCGTGCTCGGCCCGCGTCTGGTCTTGCGCCGCTTCCGTCGTTCGCTCGAGAGCGCGGAGTTGCGCGCGCAGCGCGGCCGTCCGCTCATCGTCGACCTCGAACGTGCGCCCATGGGCGCCGCTCGAGCGGATGACGACTCCATAGTCACGTTCCGCCGCCCTCAGTGAGACGTAGCCGGAGCGCACGTCGGCCAGCACGCGCCGAGGGTCGCGCTCCAGCGGCGACCAGAAGCCCCCGCCGCCGCCCATCTCGGTGATGCACCGATCGCCGGCCTCCAGCCGCGTCGGATTGGCTTTGGCGGTTGGAAACGTCTGAACTGTTCCGTCGCTGCGCGCGATCTCGATCCGATTCGCCAGGCCTGCTTCTCCGTCGTGCAGGCCCCAGGGTGGGCACTGTGACCGCTCGATTTGCGACTGGTACATGCCGGGCGCCAGCAGCTCGATGTCCACCCGGACTCCAAGACCGCCGCGGAAGCGGCCGGCGCCGCCGGAGTCCGGTACCAGCGCGCGTTCGATGCACACCATCGGGCTCTTGGCTTCGCTCGCCTCGACCGGCGTGTTGTGCGTGTCGCCGTCGTTGAGACACACGGTCGCGTTCATCCCGTCGTGATCGGACGTCGCGCCCCAGCCACCCCCCGCCAGGCCGATGGCCCCGCCGCCCGGCAGATACGTATTCCCGGTGGCCGGATCGATAAAGGCGTACGGTCCACCACCCCCCAGGCTGGCATGATGACCGGCGATCACCCGCTCGGGACACGCGTGCGCCAGAGCCTTGAAGACGGTGTCGACCACCGTCATCGGAATGGTCATCCACCAGCGCACGGCGGCGGGCTTCGTCGCGCTGATCACGCGGCCAGGGGGCAACACGATATTCACCGGGCGAAACGAGCCGTAATTGATGGGCAGCAGCAGCGGGCTGGTGAGACATTTGAAGGCGACCTGCGCGGCAGAGCGCCCAGCGGTCATGCCCGCGTTGAAATAGCCGATCACCTGCGGACTGACCCCGCTGAGATCGATGGTCATCTGGTCGCCGGCGACGGTCACTTTGACGTGGATCTGAATGTGCTTGCCGAGTACGACCGCGTCGTCGTCCATGAACGACTCCGCTTCGTAGACTCCATCCGGAATCTCGCGCACCGCAGCGCGGGCGAAGCGTTCGCTCTGTTCGGCGATCAGGTGCATGCTCTGGCGAAACGCGTCGTTGCCGTAGCGCGCCAGCAACTGCGACAGGCGGCGCTCGCCGGTGCGGATGGAGGCAACCTGCGCTCGGAAATCGCCCATCGCGCGGTCTGGATTGCGGCAGTTGGCGCGAATGATCGCCGTCAGCTCCGCATCCTGCACGCCTTCCTTGAAAATCTTGACGAATGGGAGCTGGAGGCCTTCCGAATAGATATCTCGGGTGACGCCACCCAGCACACCACCGACATCCGGCCAGTGGGCCATCGAGGATGCGAAGGCGATCAGCTCGCCGTCATTGAAGACGGGCAGTGAGAAGATCATGTGGTTCAGGTGACTGCCCATCACCTCCGGATCGTTGGTGAGCAGGATATCGCCTGGATGAATCTGGTCCTTGCCCCAGTGTGCGAGTTTGGCTTTGATGGAATCCGAGAGTCCGCCGATGAACATGGGCAGGCCGAGGCCGATCGAAAGTGTTTCACCATCGGCGTCGAAGAGCCCGACAGTAAAGTCCTCCGCCTCGTAGATAATCGGACTGTAAGAGGTCCGCTGCAGGTTGCGTTTCATCTCGTCGGTGATCGAGATGATGGCGTTGCGAATAACCTCGGCGGTGAATGCGTCAACGGGGGTCAAACAAGTTTCCCCAGAGGGGACCCCCCGGTATGGACGAGGTGAAGCATCACGGCAGGCGCACGGTGTGGAGCACAGAAGTGTTCCTCATAGGGGGCACCTCCGTAAGGACGAAGTGAAGCTTCACGGCAGGACCACCTGCGTGGACCACAGAATTGTTCCCCAGAGGGGACCCCCCGGTATGGACGAGGTGAAGCATCACGGCAGGCGCACCGTGTGGAGCACAGAAGTGTTCCTCATAGGGGCACCTCCGTAAGGACGAGGTGAAGCTTCACGGCAGGACCACCTGCGTGGAGCACAGAAGTGTTCCTCATAGGGGGCACCTCCGTAAGGACGAGGTGAAGCTTCACGGCAGGACCACCTGCGTGGACCACAGAATTGTTCCTCATAGAGGGGACCCCTCGGTAAGGACGAGGTGAAGCTTCACGGCAGGACCACCTGCGTGGACCACAGAATTGTTCCCCAGAGGGGACCCCTCGGTAAGGACGAGGTGAAGGCTCACGGCAGGACCATCGCGTCAGCAGAAAAGTGTTCCCCGGAGGAACCCATGGGTCCCACACCCGCCAGCGGCGATGAAACTCCTCACTGTGAGGGTCGTCACAAGAGGTGTCGACAGACATTTCATTGGAGGGGATCCTGCTGTACGGGCAAGGTGAAGCTTCACGGCAGGACCACCGCCTGGACCACGGACGTTTTTCCCCACACGGGACCCCGTAGGGGAAATATGTCCTTCGACACGGTGTTCGCCACGAACCCCAAGCTGAAGTCATCCCTGCGGCAGCCCTCCGATCCGCACCATGATATGGCCAAATCGATTGATGCTCGCCACGTCGTCGGGCCACACCAGCGTGGTGGACGCGTCTTCTTCAATCACGGCTGGGCCTGAAATAGCGTTGCCTGCCAGCAGGCGTGAGCGGTCATACACGGCCGCAAAGATGCCGCGGTCGCCATCGAACGTCACCAGCCGATCTGCCTTGCGGGCCTCCTTCGCGGGTTCGGCGGAGCCCGAAGGAATCACGCCCGGTGACGGCTTCGCCAGTCGCCCAATCGCCGTGACCCGCAGGCTGACCACGTCCGCTGGCTCGTCGGCGGCGCTGTGGCTGTAGTGCTGCTGGTGCGCCGCGTCGAACAACCGCTTCATCTCTTCTCGGGAGTCTCGTGAGTCTCGCGCGCCTTCATCGGCAACACACGCGGGCATGCGCACCGTGACGGCGTGCTCCTGCCCGACGTAGCGCATGTCGGCGGCGCGCTCGAACACCACGCGGTCGACAGGAATACCCGACAGTCCCAGTGCGCGACGCCCCTCGTCCTCCAGTCGCCGATACTCGGCCTCCAGGTCGGAAGGCGCAACGGAGTCCAGCCGGACAAAGAGCGTCTGCACGTAGTCGCGCCGCAAATCCGCCAGCAGCATGCCGAGCGCCGAGAACAGTCCGGGCGCTTGCGGCACGACAACCGTGCTGATCGCCAGCTCGCGCGCGACCGCGCTGGCGTGTAGCGGACCGCCACCTCCGTAGGCGAACAAGGTAAAGTCGCGCGGGTCGAGCCCACGCTGGAGGGTCACCATGCGCACCACGTTGGCCATGGACGAGGTGGCCACTTCCAGCATTCCGGCTGCGGCGCGCTCGAGGTCCACCTCCAGCTTCGCCGCCACGCGTGTGCGCAGGCTCCGCGCCGCGGCCTCGAGGTCCAGTTGCATTTCGCCGCCCAGGAAGGCATCAGGCGCCAGTCGGCCGAGGACCACGTTCGCGTCGGTGAGCGTTGGCTCATCCCCGCCGTGCCCATACGCTGCCGGGCCGGGGTCGGCGCCGGCGCTGCGTGGGCCGACATGCAGGGCATTACCCTCGTCCAGCCAGGCGACGCTGCCGCCGCCGGTGCCCACTTCGACGATGTCCAGCACCGGTATGCGGATCGCGAGTCCCTCGTTGTAGCCGCCAATGAAATAGTCAGGCGACAGGCTCGGCTCACCGCGCATCACGACGCAGGCTTTGGCGGTCGTGCCACCCATGTCGAACGCAATCGCGTGCTCGACGTTCAGGGTCTCACACAAGGCCATGGTGCCCACGACACCGCCGGCTGGACCGGACTCCAGCATCTGGATGCACTGCTGTCTGGCGAGCGCCAGGTCGGAGAGGCCGCCGTTGGACTGCATGATCAGTACGTCGCCGGCAAAGCCATCCGCGTGCAGGTTGCGCTCGAGGCCGTTCAGATACGCGCTGACGATTGGTCCGACGTACGCGTTGGCGGCGACCGTCGACGTGCGCTCGTATTCGCGGTACTCACGCGAAAGCTCGTGGCTCGCGGAGACGAACCAATCCGGACATTCCTCCAGCAAGATTTGCCGCGCGCGAAGCTCGTGCTCGGGTGAGCGATACGAGTGCAGAAACAGGATGGCAATGGACTCGAACTGCTCGTCCCGGAGGATGCGCGCCACCTCGCGGACGGCGGCCTCGTCGAGCGGCAGACGGACGGAGCCATCGGCGAGGATGCGCTCGGGGATCTCGAAAATGTTTTCCCGCGCAACCAGTGGACGGTGTTTTCTGAAGCGCGGATTGAAGGACTCCGGCCGGTTGATGCGCCCGATCTCGTAGACATCCCGAAACCCACGCGTCGTCAACAACGCCGTCTTCGCGCCCGTGCGCTCGATGACCGCGTTGATGACGACCGTCGAGCCATGGATCACGGACTGCGCTTCGTGAAGTGGTACGCCTGACCTGCCAAGCGCCTCCCGCACGCCACGCGCCAGGTCGCCAGGTGTGGAGGGCGACTTGGCCAGACGCACCGAGCCATCGTCGTCGTCGAAA
>JAFAOS010000336.1 GCA_019247515.1 Chloroflexota bacterium
AGCGCCGGCGGCTTGCCAGCACCTTCCACACGTCCTCGGGCGTCATGCCTTGCTGCGCCAGCAGGATGAACGTGTGAAACCACAGGTCGGCGACCTCGCGGGCCACCTCCTCGCGATCAGCGTTCTTGGCGGCGATCACCGTCTCGACCGCCTCTTCGCCCACCTTCTGAGCCACCCGATCGACGCCCTCAGAGAGCAACCGCGCAACGTACGAGGAGCCTGGATCGCCCGATTGCTGGCGAGCGAGGATCGTGTCGAACAGCTGCGCCGAGGCTTCGCCGCTGGTCTCCACGTCAACGACGTCGTCCAGGGTTTGAAAGAAGCAACTGGGCGCCCCCGTGTGGCACGTTGGCCCGTGAGGTTCGCACACGTACACCATGGCGTCAGCGTCGCAGTCGACGCGCACGCCCTTGACGTCCAGGTAATGTCCGCTGGTCTCGCCCTTTTCCCAGAGCGCCTGCCGCGACCGGCTGAAGAACCAGGCGTGGCGCGTGTCGAGCGTCTTCTGCACCGCCTCCCGATTCGCGAAGCCGACCATCAGCACCTGACCCGAACGGTGGTGCTGGACGACAACTGACACAAGGCCGCCACCCTTTGAAAAGTCCAGTTCGTCGACATTCATGCAGGTCGCACCGCCAGGCCGCGCTCGGCGAGATACCGCTTGGCGTCGGCGACGGTGAACTCGCCAAAGTGAAAGATGCCGGCCGCGAGCGCCGCGTCCGCCCGCCCGGTCGACAGCACCTGAAACATGTGCTCGGGACTGCCCGCCCCGCCGCTGGCGACCACCGGCACGCTCACCGCGTCGGCGATCATCCGCGTCAGGCGCAGCTCGTAGCCCGTGTGGGTTCCGTCGGCATCGATGCTGTTGACCACCAGCTCGCCCGCGCCAAGGTCAACGCCGCGCCTGGCCCACTCGAGCGCGTCCATCCCCGTTCGCTGGCGGCCGCCATGCGTGACGATCTCGTAGAAATCCCGCTCCGAGTTCCACAGGACGTCCATCGACAGCACGATGCATTGCGAGCCAAAACGGTCGGCGCCCTCGACGATCAGGTCGGGATTGAGGACAGCCTGCGTGTTGATGCTGATCTTGTCGGCGCCGGCGCGCAGCAGGTCGCGCATCTGGTCGCTGGAGCGCACGCCGCCGCCAACCGTCAGCGGGATGAAGACCTCGCCGGCGGCGCGGTGCAGGACGTCCATGATCAGGCCGCGATTCTCCGCTGAGGCGGTGATGTCGTAGAAAACCAGCTCGTCGGCGCCCTGGCGGTTGTACGCGGCCGCCAGCTCAACCGGGTCGCCGACGACCGTATCGGCGGAGAACTTGACGCCGCGGATCACTTTGCCATCCGCCACGTCCAGGCAGGGGATGATGCGCCGGGTCAGCATGCGGCGGCCAGCGCGTCGGCCAGCTGAAGGCGACCTTCGTACAGGGCGGTGCCGATGATGGCTCCCTCGGCGCCCGCTTCGGCCAGGGCCTGCAGGTGCTCGAGGTTCGAGACTCCGCCACTGGCGATGACCGCGAGGATCTTCGAGATCTCACGGGTCGTCTCGACATTGGGACCAGTCAGCAAGCCGTCGCGCCCCACGTCCGTGTACACGACTCGATGGACGCCGATTCTTGCCAGCCGCTCGCAGAAGTCGGTGGCGGAGAGATCGGTCAGGTTGAGCCAACCGTGTGTGGCGACTCGTCCATCGCGCGCGTCGACACCCACTACCAGCCTTTCGGGGCCTACGGCCTCGATCCATTGTTTCAATCCTTGTGGGTTTTCGGCTGCGCGGGTGCCAATCACGACTCGGTCGGCGCCCTCGGCCAGCAGGGCCTTGGCCGTCTCGAGTGAGCGGATGCCGCCGCCGACCTGGACCGGCACGCTCACGGCGCCGAGCAGACGGCGGATGACGGCGGCGTTGGCGCGCACGCCCTCGCGCGCGCCGTCGAGGTCGACCACGTGCAGCCGACGCGCGCCCTGCTCGGCCCAGTGGCGGGCCATCTCGGCAGGGTCTTCGGCATAGCGCTTCTCCCTGAGAAAATCGCCCTGAACCAGTCGGACGCAGCGACCACCGCGAATGTCAACGGCGGGAATAGGCGTGAACACTGCTGCCCAGGGCGTTGGCCGCGATGCGGCCGAAGTTTGCGTACAGGCGTAGTCCCAGGTCGGCGCTCTTTTCGGGATGGAACTGGGTCGCGACCACGTTGTCCCGGGCCACGATCGCCGCGAACTCGAGGCCGTAGTCGGCCGAGCCAATCACCGTGGCTATCTCGGACGGATCTGCGTAGTAGGAGTGGACGAAGTAGAAGTACGTCGCGTCGGGTATGTCCTCGAGGATGGGATGCGGCCTGCGAATGGAAACGGAGTTCCAGCCGATCTGGGGGACCTTCAGGCCGGTATCAGTCGGAAATCGGCGGACCGTGCCGGGCAGAATGCCGAGGCACTCCACGCCACCGCCCTCTTCGCTGCCGTCATAGAGAAGCTGCAGGCCGACGCACACGCCCAGAAAAGGCCGGCCTGAGGCCGCGTACGCCTTCAGCGGCTCCACCAGTCGCCGGTCGGCGAGCTTGCGCATGCAGTCCTGGGCGGAGCCCACCCCCGGCAGCACCAGCGCTTCGGCGGCCTCGACATCACGCCAGTCGGGGGTGACCCGCGGTCGCTGGCCGACGGCTTCCAGCGCACGCTGCACGCTGCGCAGGTTCCCCGCGTCGTAATCGACGACGACGATCTCAGGCGTATCAGGCGGCGGCTTCGGCACGCCCCACGCTCCACGCCAGGTATGCCTCGATGAAGGCGTCCATGTCGCCGTCCAGCACGCCATTCACGTCGCTCGTCTCGTGCTCGGTGCGCAGGTCTTTGACCATGGTGTACGGGTGCAGCACGTAACTGCGGATCTGCGTGCCAAAACTGGCGTCGATGTGCTCGCCGCGCAGTTGCGCCATCTCGCCTTCTCGCTTTTCGAGCTCCATCTCGACCAGCCGGCTCTTCAGCAGCCGCATCGCGTTCTCGCGATTCTGGAGCTGTGAGCGCTCGGTCTGAGCGGTCACGACGATGCCCGTCGGCTTGTGCCGCAGACGGACCGCCGTACTGACCTTGTTGACGTTCTGGCCGCCGGGACCGCCCGAGCGATACGCCTCGAACTCCACGTCTTCGTCTCGAACTTCGATCGGCGCTGCCTCGCCGACGTCAGGCATGACCTCGACGCGCGCGAACGAGGTCTGGCGGCGATGCGCCTGATCGAACGGCGACAGCCGCACCAGTCGATGGTTGCCGCGCTCGCCCTTCAGGTAGCCATACGCGTTGAGTCCGCGCAGCGTGATCGTCACCGACTTGTAGCCAGCCTCTTCGCCTTCGGCCAGGTCGAGGATGTCCGTCTGGAACTTGCGTCGCTCACCCCAGCGCAGGTACATGCGCATCAGCATCTGCACCCAGTCCTGGGCATCCACGCCGCCGAGGCCAACCGTGATCGTCATGATCGCGTCGGAGCGGTCGTACGGTCCGTTGAGCCGCAGCTTGAATTCCAGATCGTCAACTTCCTTCACGAGTGCCGCCGTGTCTCGCTCGGCTTCTTCGATGACGCCCCGATCGTCTTCGAGGGCGGCCAGCTCGACCAGCTCGAGCGTGTCCTGGGTGCGCCGCTCGACGGCCAGCCACGGGTCGAGCTCCTCGCGCAGACCAGACAGCTCGCGCATCACCTGTTGCGCAGCCGCCTGGTCGGCCCACAGGTCGGGCGCGGCGGCTTGCTGGTCCAGCTCCTTCAGACGTGCCTGTTTGCCGGCAGCGTCAAAGACGCACCAGCAGGGTCGAGATGCGGCCGTGCAGCTCCTGGAGCGTCAGGACCAGTTCTTCCGCGGGCACGCGCCCCAGTGTAACAAAGCCGCTCGCCGCCAACGGCTTGTTCCTGGATGCCCGGACCCGCTAATGTCCGCGACGAATGATCTACTGGTTCCACGTTGCGGGCACGTTCCTGATGCGGTTCGTCCCGGTGGGCGTGGCCTACCGCCTGGTCGGCTGGGGGACGCCGATCGCACTGGCGGTCTTCGCCCGCGGCCACCTGCGGCGCGCCACCGACAACATGCACCAGGTGCTCGGTCCCCAGGCTGCCCCCGGCGAGGCCAGGCGCATCACGCGCGCGGCCTTCGCCAACTACGCGCGGTACATGGTCGACCTGGTCCGCCTGCCGCACCTCAAGTCGCGCGAGCTGATTGACAACATCCGCGTCGAGGGCTGGGAACACGTCGACGCCGCCTACCGGGTGGGCAGGGGCGTGGTTTTCGCCACCGGGCACATCGGCAACTGGGACATGGCCGGCGCCGCCTTCGCCGCTCGCGGGCGGCCGGTCAGCGCGCTGGTCGAGACCCTGACGCCGGCGCGCTGGAACGAGCGCGTCCAGCGCACGCGCACCGCTGCCGGCGTCAAAGCCATCCCGATTGAAAACGGTCTGCGCGACATGCTGACCGCGCTGCGCCAGCAGGAAGGCCTGGCCGTGCTCGTCGATCGGCCGCTGCCCAACGAGGGCGTGCCGGTCACGTTCTTTGGACGGCCAACGCGGGTGCCGGGCGGCGCCGCGACGCTCGCGCTGCGCACCGGCTCACCGGTGGTGCCGGCAGCTCTGGTCCGCGATCCACGCGGTTCCGGCTATCTTGCGCATATTGGACCACCAATCGTCGGCCAGCGAGGTGACGATCCGTCGCTGGTGATGCAACGCATCATGAGCTGGTTGGAGGGCATCATTCGTCGGTACCCCGACCAATGGTTCATGTTTCGCCAGATGTGGCCGACCGGCGCAACGGCCGAGTTACTCCCCTAAGCGTTCGGCTGTTCGTGGCCGGCTTGCACGCGGCCAGCGCGGGTGCTGGGCGACTGCCGCGCCGGACCTACGCCGAGCCGATCTGCCGCGTCGTGGGCGCGCTGTGGTACCTCAGCCGCCCCGACTCGCGCGCCGCGGTGCGCGACAACCTGTGCCACGTGCTGGGCCGCGCGCCCAGTCGCGCCCTGGTCGCGCGCGTGTTCCACCACGGCGCCCTGAACTACTGGGACACCCTGGCCATGCCGCACTTCACCTACGAGCAGCTCATGGAGCTGGTGGACATCCACGGCATCGAACATCTCGATCACGCCCGCGCGGCGGGTCGCGGCGTCATTTGCGCGGGAGCGCACCTCGGCAGCGTGGCGCTGGTGGCCCAGATTCTGCCCGGCCTGGGGTACCCGGTGACGGGGGTGATTGAGCAATTCGAACCAGCCGAAGTCTTCGATTTCTTCGCCGAGCAGCGCCAGGTCCTCGGCACGCGCTTGCTGCCCGCGGGTGCGGCGGCCGCGCGCGAGATGCTGCTGGCGCTGCGCAGGAACGAAGTAATCGGCCTGGTGACCGATCGTGACGTGGCTGGCACCGGCCCCAGCATCAGCTTCTTTGATGCCCCCACGATCTTCCCGGAAGGCGCGGCCTGGCTGTCCATTCGCACTGGCGCTCCGATCCTGATAGCGGTGGCGGTGCGCAAGGCGGGCGGCCGCTTCGACGCGTGGCTGGAGCCACTACCCGAGGTCCAGCGCACGGGCGATCGCAAAGTCGACATCCTGCGCGTAACTCAGGCTGTCGCCGGACGCCTGCAGTACTATGTCGCCAATCATCCCGAACAATGGACCGTCTTCCAGCGGCGGTGGCCCGAAGCACAGGCGGGATGACGATGACCCGCACACTATGAAGCTCGCGCTCGTGTCCCCATACGACTTCGCGTATCCGGGTGGGGTGACTGAGCACGTCTCGCATCTTGCCGAGCAATTCCGCGCGCACGGGCACGAAGTGCACATCATCGCGCCGTCCTCTGACGACGAGACCGAGCCGAGCCTGTCCGTCGATGCGCCCGTGCATCGTATTGGGCGGGTCGTTTCCATTCCGGCCAATGGCTCGGTGGCGCGCATCACCCTGTCGTTGCGATCGTACTTGCAGGCCAAACGCCTCCTGAGTGAGGAGCAGTTCGACCTGATTCACCTTCACGAGCCGATGATGCCCGCACTGCCGCTGACCGTCCTGCGCCACTCCGGCGCGACGAACATCGGCACATTCCACGCGTTTCGCAACACGCCGCTGGCGTACTTCTACGGCAAGCCGATCCTGAAGCCGTTCTTTCGCAAGCTGCACGGGCACATCGCCGTGTCCAGCGCCGCGCGCGAGTTCGTCGGTGAGTACTTTCCCGCTGACTATCGCGTCATTCCCAACGGCATCGATTTTCCGCGCTTCAACACGCGCTATCCGCCGCTGGAAGAGCTGTCCGACGGCCGGCCCACGGTCCTGTTCGTGGGGCGGTTGGAAAAGCGCAAGGGACTGCGCTTCCTGTTGCGCGCGTGGCCGATGGTCCTCAAGCGCCAGCCCGAGGCGCGGCTCGTCGTGGTCGGGCGCGGGCGACCGCTGGAGGGGTACAGGCGCTTCGCCGAACGCCACGGGTGGGGACCGAGCGACGTGAAGTTCGCTGGCTACGTCGCCGCCGAGGACCTGCCGCGCTACTACCAGGCGTGCGACGTCTTCTGCGCGCCGAACACGGGTCAGGAGAGCTTTGGCATCGTGCTTCTCGAAGCGATGGCGGCGGGCGCGCCGATCGTCGCCTCGGACATTCCTGGCTACCGCGACGTGGTGACCAGCGGCGAGGAGGGCCTGCTCGTCGAGCGCCAGAACCCGGGGGCTCTGGCCGACGCCGTGTGCCGCCTGCTCGGCAATCCCGAGCTGCGCGCCAGCATGCGGCGCGCAGGCCAGTTCAAAGCCCGCGAGTTCGACTGGCCGCGCGTGGCCGCTCAGGTGCTGGACTACTACGAAGAAGTCCTCGAAAAGCGCGAAATCGAACCCGAGCGCCGCCGAGTCCGCTTCGCGCGGGTCAAGCGCATGGCGGGAATGCTCATGCGTGTCTGAGACGGTTCCCCAGAGGGGACCCAAGGGGGATTGTCGTGGTGTGCTGCCAGAACGTCGCCTCGCTTCAGCCCGCGGGCACCGACAGCCGGGATTCGTGGTGTCTAAGACCTGTTCTCCCGAGGGCGACAAGTCGGTGACCTCCAGTGCCATAGACCTGGTATGAACTTGCGCGCGTGAAGGACGTCAAACAGCGCTCTCGACAGTTCGCCCTCGAGCCAGCGTTGTTCCTGGGCCGCCTGGGGCTCACCCCGAACGCGCTGACGGTGATCGGCGCGCTGCTGGCGGCCTCAGTCGGGATCTTGATCGCGCAGGGCTGGTTCATTGTGTCTGGCGTCTGCTTGTGGCTCTTCAGCGCCGCCGACACGCTCGACGGGGCGCTGGCACGGGCGACCAACCGCGTCAGTGTCTTCGGCGCGTTTCTGGACTCTGTCTGCGATCGTTGCGCCGAAGCGGCCATCTTCCTGGGCCTGGTGTGGTGGTACCAGTCCACGTCGAATACGCGCGGCGTGGTGCTGGCCTACCTGGCCCTGGTCGGCTCGCTGATGGTTAGCTACGCCCGCGCGCGGGCCGAGGGCGTGGGCGTGCAGATTGCCGAAGTCGGCTGGTTCCAGCGGCCCGAGCGCATCATCGCCCTCGGCGTCGGCTTGCTGGCCGCCGCGTTCGCGCCGATTGTCCTGGAGTTTGTGCTGGCGCTGCTGGCCATCCTGACCGCCGTCACGGTCGTCCAGCGCGTGCGCCACGTGGCCACGGCCGCCCGCGCTGGAACGCTAGAATAGGTCGCGCACGACCCTGTAGCTCAGCGGATAGAGCGTCTGCCTCCGGAGCAGAAGGCCGGTGGTTCGAGTCCACTCAGGGTCGCTCATCGTTTCGAGTCAGTCGGCGATGAGTGTGGGGCCGCCGCCCGCGGGGGGTCTGGTGGTCTTCATGAACGCCGCGGGGATGATCGCCAGCAGGGTGATCACGGCGGTCAGGCGGAACACGTCGTCGAAGCCCATCGCCGCGGCGGAAACCGATACCTCTCGGGCGGCGAGCATCATGCCCATGCTGTGCGCCTGAAGCGTGCTCAGGCCGTGCGCCAGGCCCCACTGCTCGGCGCTGGACATCAACTGCTGAAGCGGCAGGTTGTCCGGTGTCACCGTCTGGGCCAGCGTGGCCGTGTGGAACGTCTGACGCACCTGCAGCACGGTGACCACGATCGCGGTGCCGAACGCACCAAAGACCTGGCGCATCACGTTGCTCATCGACGACGCGCGGCTCATCAGGGGCAGCGGCACCGCGTTCAGGCCCGCGGTCATCGACGGCATCATCACCAGCCCCATCGCGCACCCGCGCGCGGCCAGCCAGAACCGAATGGTCATATCCGAGGTGGTCAGGTCCAGTCGCCCGAACTGCCAGGTGGTGATCGCCAGCAGCGGCAAGCCAGTCAGGATCACGGCGCGCGCGCCGATCCGGTCCACCAGCCGACCGACCAGCGGCATCGCGACCGTCATCGGCAGCACCTGGAAAATCAGGATCAGACCCGTCTCAGCCGCGCCGAGCCCGCGAAGGTTCTGCAGAAACAGCGGCAAAAGCAGCATGCCACCGAACATGCCGATGGTCAGGACGAACGTCACCAGCGAAGACAGGGTGAAAATCGGAATCTTGAACAGGCGCAGCTCGAGCAGCGGATGCTTGTCGGTCAGCTCCACCCACACCCACGCGGCCAGCGCGATGATGCCAATGGCGAAGCGCAGCAGGATGGACGGGCTCGTCCAACCGTCGGTTGCCGCGTCGGACAGGCCCAGCAGAATGGCGCTGAAGCCAACCGCCGACAGGAGGAAGCCGCGCAGGTCGAACTGGAGGCCGGGCACGTGCTCCGTCTCACGCAGCATGGCGAACCCCAGGAACAGCCCCAGGATGCCGACCGGCACGTTGAGCGTGAAGATCACCCGCCAGTCGATGTACTCGACCAGGTAGCCGCCGAGCGTTGGCCCGAGCACCGGTGCCAGCATCAGCGGCAGGCCGAAGAAGCCCATCATCGTGTTGCGTCGGTGGGGCGGGACGACCTGGAACAGCATCGTCATGCCCAGCGGTGTCATCATCCCGCCGCCCAGGCCCTGGATCACGCGGAACACCACCAGGCTGGTGTTGTTCCAGGCCAGGCCGCAGAGGAGCGAGCCGGCGGTGAACAGCCCCATGGTGATCAGGTACAGCCGCTTGGTGCCGAACGTGTCGGACAGGTAACCAGTCGCCGGCATGATGACGGCCAGCGCCAGCATGTAGCTGGTCACCACCAGCTGAGTTTCGTGGACACCCACGCCAAAGACCGTGGTAATCCTCGGCAACGCGATGTTGACCACGGTCTGGTCGAGCATGACCATGAACGTGCCGACGACGGCGCAGATCAGCACCTGCCACTGGTAGTCGAGGCCGTGAAGGAGGCCTCGAACTCCCAGACGGGGCAGCGCTGGAACCGCGGAGATCGGCGGATTGGCAGCAGCCATCAGGTTTTCTTAGCTCAGCTCAGCTCAGTGTCCGCGCGAGCGTATCAGTCGGCCGTGCGGATTTTCACCTCGACATTGGCCCCGAGCAGCATCGGCTGGTCGCCCAGGTGGACCGCGATACGCACGGGCACCAGCTGGGTGACTTTGGTGAAGTTGCCCGACGTGTTGTTCGTCGGCAGCATCGAAAAAGTATTCTGGGTCGCCGGCGTCACTGCTTCGACTTTGCCCTGAACGTCGGCGCCGAGCGCGTCGACGTGCACGGTGACGGGCTGGCCCACCTTGATGCGGTTGAAGTCCGTCTCGTCGATGTTGGCGTTGACCCACAACTGGGATGGATCGACAATGGCGATGATCTCCTGGCCCGCGGACACCGTGGCGCCAACCGCCACCGGCACGGCGATCACCACGCCATCAACCGGCGCCTGGATGTCCACGTGGGTATCGCCCGCGCCCAGGAAGCCCATCTTTGGCTGCCCGTTCTGGCCGACGCCAACCTGTGACGGCAGCGCCACCGAGGCCACCACGTCGCCGCGATGTACCTGATCGCCGATGTTCGGCACGATCGTATCGACGCGGCCGGCGTTCACCGAACCGACCTGAATCGGCTGGCCACTGAGCTGGGCGTTGTCGGTCGACACGTACATTTGACTGTCTTGCCAGAAGTTGAAGCCGACGAACGCGGCGACGATGATGATCACCGCCAGCACCGGCAGCAGGACGCGTCTGGAAAAAAGACTCCGCCGGCGCCCGCGCGCGGGCACTTCGGGCAGCGCTTCGGGCGGAGCGCTCGTCGTGGGCGCGGCCGGACGGCCCATGCCGTCGGCCGGGGGCGCGCTGGGGGCGGTGACTGAAGCGCCGTCGCCCGGTGGGGCGCTCACCGCGGCGGGATCGTCTGCAACGGGCCGCCGCTGCGGACCCTGAACCTGGACACTCATTACTGGACTCCAATTGGGGCGAGGGCTGTCTGCGTCTGCATCTGGGGTGCAACCACATCGCCGTTGTTCAAGCCACCGGTGTTGCCGACGGCCACAACCTGGCCATCGGACAGGCCGCTGCTGATCTGGACAACACTGGGATTGACCAGGCCAAGCTGCACGATGGTGTGGTGCGCAACGCCACCATCCAGCGTGACCACAGTCGCCTGACTGTTGGGTGCAGGCGTTCCGAGGATAGCTTGCGTCGGCACCAGCAGCGCATCGGACTGCGATCCGATGATGATGCTGACCTGCGCCAGCATGCCTGGCTTCAGCTTGCCCGCGTCGTCCTTGGGTTGAATAAGCACGGTCGCCGTTCGCGTCTTCTGATCAACGCCGGGTGCGACCGTGGTCACCGTCCCGGTAAACGTCTGGTCCGGATAGGCCGGCACCTGAATGGATACCGACTGACCCTGGGATACATGACCGAGCGACCCTTCGTCCACATTGATGGCCACCTGTAGCGTCGGCGGGATCAGAGTGACGATCGACGACGTCGGCCCGACCAGCTCGCCTGGGGATGCCTGGCGGTCGAACACGAGGCCGTCGATCGGCGCGACGATCTCGGTTTCCTGCACCCCCAATTGCGCCTGGGCGACGGCGGCCTGCGCCTGATTCACGCTCGCCTGCGCCGACTGCAAGTCCTGATCCGTGTACGGGTTCTCTCGGGCTCGCAGCGTGGCGACCGCCTGGTCCACCACGTACTGCTGCTGCTGGATATCGAAGGCGGTAAAGGGCTGCTTGGCCTTTAGCACCTGCTGCTGCGCCTGGTTGACCACCGCGCGCTGCGCCTCGATGTCTTGCTGGGTAGATGGCTGCTGCGCCAGCGCCACCTGTTGCTGCGCCTGGGTAATCGCGTCCTGAGCCTGCTGTACGTCGGTGTCCTGCGGACCGGCGACGATCTGGTTCAGGTGAGCTTGATCGGACGCCAGCTTCTCGCGGGCCGCGATCACCTGCTCGTACGCCGCTTTGAGCTGCGCGTCCTGGGTGCCGCTCTGGGCAGCCGCCAGACGCGCCTGGGCCACGTTCAGGTTGTCCTGGTCGGCGGTCAGCTGGCTCCGCGCCTGATCGCGCGCCGCCTGAAGCTGCGCCCGCTGCGCCTGGACACCGCCGTTCTTGACCGCGTTCAGGCGCGCCCCGGTCGCCTTCACCAGCGCCTGGGCACTCACCACCTGCGCCTGCTCGGCGGCCTGACTCGCCGGCGCGCCGCCGCGCTGCAAAAGATCGAGTTGACCCTGGGCCGCCTCGATGGCCGCGTCGCCAGCCTGCACGGCGGCATCCGCGGCAGACTTCGCAACACCGCACGCGGTGCCATTCGCCGAGGCGGTGATGGTTGTGATCGTGCCGGTGATCCCGCCACCCACGCCGGCGCGCTCGTTGACGTTCTGCCCGACTGGTACGGGCGCGCACGCACCGGCGACGTTCTGCTCGAGCGCCGTCTGATTCGCTTCCGCGGCAGCCTTCTGTGCCTGGGCCTGGGCCACGGCGGCCTGCGCCTGGGCCACGGTGGCCTGGGGCGGGTTGTTGGACTGGTTGAGCGCGGCCTGCGAGGCGGTGAGCTGGGCCTGCGCCTGGTCGTACGCGGTTTGTGCTTGCTGGACGTCCGCGGCCGCGGAGCTCGTCTGGCTGTCCAACGCCGTCTGCGCCGAGCTGGCGGCCGTCTTCGCCGCGTCGACCTGCGCCGTGAGCGCGTCGACCTGCCCCTGCAGCGCCTGCAGATCGGCGGCATTCGTGCCTCCGAGCGCGGCATACGCCGCCTCGGCGGCGGTTACCGCTGCCTGGCTCGAGTTCACCGCGCTGACAGCGGCCTGGCGCACGTCGTCCGTCGGACCGTTCTGCAGCCCCTGGAGCTTCTGCTGTGCGGCATCGACGGCGGCCTGCGCCGCGACGACCGACTCTGGTCGCCCGCCGGTGAGCATCAGATTCAGCTTGGCCTGCTGGGCGGACAGCGCCGCGTCGGCGGCGGCAACGTCTTCTGGTCGGCCCTGGGCGGCCATCGAGTTCAGCTTGGTCTGCTGCTGTGCCAGCGCGTCCTGGGCCGCCTGCACGTCATCCGCGCGTCCCCCAGCTTGAACCGTCGCCAGCTTGGCTTGCGCCGCGGCGAGGTTGGCCTGCGCCTGCTGGACGGCGATCTCGGGCGAGTCCTGTTCGAGCTGCGCCAGCACGTCGCCGACGTGGACCGGCGAGCCGATGTCCACGAACATCTGCTCGATACGTCCTGACGCTTTTGGCAGCACGTTGATCTGATTCCTGGCCTGCACGCTGCCGCTGTAGGTCAGCGTCTGCTGGATGTCGCCGCGCTGCGCGGTGGTCGCGGGCACCGGGACCGCGGGCGACTGTGTGGCCGTCGAGCGGCCCGGGATGGACAACGGAGCGCAGCCTGCCACTACCAGCAGCCCCGAGGCCGCCACGGGCAGGACCAGCGTTTTGAGGTAGTTCACGCGACGACCTCCGAGCGGCCGTTAGCGGCTTCCAGCCGCGCTACGGCTCCGAGCAGATACTGAAAGGCGGTTTCCACCAGCCGCAGCTGATCGGGCTCGAGCTGCGACAGAATCGCGGTGACCACCTCATTGCGATATTCGATGAGCTCGTCCACGAGCTCGGCGCCAGCCACGGTCGGCAACACGCGGGTGATGCGTCGGTCGCGCGGGTCCTCGCGACGCGTCACCAGCTGTTGCTCGGCCAAACGATCGACGATGCCGGTGATCGTGGACAGGCCGACGCCGAGATTGCTGGCGATCTGGCCACTGGTCGCGCCCTCGTTTTTGGTGACGTAGATCAGCGCTTTGAGCTGCGGCATCGTGAGGTCGACGCGGAGCCAGGCACGGTCACGGCTGGGATTGAAGCCATGCACGAGCGCTTCGGAGCAGGAGAGAATGCGATGGATGCGTTGCGCGCGGTCGTCGTCCATGACCGAGAGGGACCCTCCCCACGGCCAGAACTATTTGGCCGAGGTCAATAGTTTGATTGGGACGAAATATACACCGCAGTGAAGAGTTGCGCAACCGATTCGCAACCTGCGCGTTCGACGTGACACGTCAGGAAAGTCTTGGGAGGGGCAGGGGCTGTCCCGGCAGGTCGGCGGCGAGTGCGCTAGCGCAGGATGATGGTCTGCGTCTCGCCGTCGCGCCGGATCGTCATGCTGGTCGGCTGGCCGGGCGACCGCCTGGCGGCAATCTGCTCGAGGTCAGCCACGCTTGCGATGGCGCGCCCCGAGAGCTCGATAATCGTGTCGCCGCTCTGGATGCCCGCGCGTTCGCCTGGCGAACCCTCGCGCACGCCGCCGACGTACACGCCCGGCCCGTCCTTCGCGTCGGCGACTTTCAGGCCCAGGCCGCCGCCGCGACGGTGCCGCGCGGCCATCCTCTGCAGCCGCGGCATGTCGAAGCCAACGATAGCTTCCTGCTCGTCGGCGATGACCGGCACACCCATTTGCCGCGTGCGCTGGACCATGTCGCGGGCAGCCACCTGATCGACCGATACGTCGCGCTCGTCGAAGGGGACGCCCTCTTTGCGAAGGAACTCCTTCGCCCGGGAACACCACGGTCAAGTGGGTGTCGAGTAGACGGTGACTGCAGGCGCAGCAGATTGGGTCATGGCTCGTCGCCGACAAGTGTAACTTCGGCGAAGGCGGCGGAGGCGGCATTAAGCGTGGCGTCCACGTCGGCCTCGCTATGCGCCAGCGAGACGAAGCCCGCCTCGAATTGCGAGGGCGCGAGGTAGACGCCGCGGTCGAGTAGCGCGTGGAAGAAGCGAGCGTAGCGTCGGGTGTCCGCGCGCTTCGCCGACGCGTAGTCGGTCACCGGTTGGTCGGTGAAAAAGCCCGTGAACATCGAGCCGACCCGGTTGGAGGAGTACGCGACTCCCGCCGACCGCGCGGCTTCGCCGAGCCCATCGACCAGGCGTGCGGCGAGGCGTTCCAGGTGGTCGTACACGCCGGGTTCAGTCAGCAAGCGCACGGTCGCCAGCCCGGCGGCCATCGCGAGCGGGTTTCCCGAAAGCGTGCCTGCCTGGTAGACGGGGCCGAGCGGCGAAACCTGCTGCATGATCTCGGCTCGGCCGCCGTAGGCGCCCACGGGTAGTCCGCCGCCGACGATCTTGCCCAGGCAGGTCAGGTCCGGCCGAATGCCGAAGCGCTGCTGCGCGCCGCCGGGCGCGACGCGGAAGCCGGTAATGACCTCGTCGAAGATCAGCAGCGTGCCGTGCTCGCGGGTCATCTCGCGCAGGTGCTCGAGGAAACCTGGCGCGGGCGGCACGACGCCCATGTTGCCGGCGACTGGCTCGACGATGACCGCGGCGATCTGGCCTGGGTGCGCCTGGAGCGCGTCTCTGACCGCGACGACGTCGTTATAGGGAACCGAGAGCGTCTCGCGCGCAGCGGCAGACGGCACGCCAGGTGAGTCGGGCTGTCCGAGGGTCAGCGGACCGGAGCCGGCCTGGACGAGGAGGCCGTCGGCGTGTCCGTGGTAGCCGCCGTCGAATTTCAAGATCAGGTCGCGGCGGGTGAAAGCTCTCGCCAGGCGTAGAGCGGTCATGGTCGCCTCGGTGCCGGAGTTGACGAACCGCAGGAGGTCGATGGTGGGAAAGGCTTGCTTGATGAAGACGGCGAGGTCGACTTCGGCCTGGGTGGGGGCGCCGTAGCTGGTGCCGCGTGTGGTGGCGTCCTGGATGGCGGCGACCACGCCCGGGTGCGCATGGCCGGCGATCAGCGGGCCCCAGGACGCCAGGTAGTCGATGTAGCGCTGGTCGTCCACGTCCCAGACGCAGGCGCCGTGACCGCGGGCGATGAAACGCGGCGTGCCGCCGACGGCTTTGAAAGCGCGCACGGGCGAATCGACGCCGCCGGGCAGGTGGCGCTGGGCTTCGGCAAACAGCATCTCGGAGCGCGCGGTCCCCAGTGGCGGGTCGCGAGTCACTAACGCGGGCTCGCGACCGCGTCACTCGCGACGTGCGACTCCGAGGAGAGCCAGCGCACCACATCCTTGGCGTAGTACGTGATGGTCATGTCCGCCCCCGCGCGGGCGATCGACGTCAGCGCTTCGAGCACCGCGCGCCGCTCGTCGAGCCAGCCGTTGGCCGCGGCGGCTTTCAGCATCGCGTATTCGCCGCTGACGTTGTAGGCGGCCAGCGGCACGTCGGGATACGCCGTCTTGACGGCGTGGACCACGTCCAGATACGGCAGCGCCGGCTTGACCATGACCATGTCGGCCCCCTCGGCCAGGTCGTAGCTCACCTCGCGCACCGCTTCGCGACCGTTGGGCGGGTCCATCTGGTATCCGCGCCTATCGCCAAACTGGGGCGCGGAGTCGGCCGCCTCGCGAAACGGTCCGTAGAACGCGCTGGCGTACTTGGCAGCGTACGACAGGATGACCGTGTCGACCAGGCCGCGCGCGTCGAGCGCGGCGCGAATGGCTCGCACGCGCCCGTCGAGCATGTCCGAGGGCGCGACGACGTCGGCACCGGCCTCAACCTGGGCGACGGCCGCGCGCGCGATCAACTCCAGCGACCGGTCGTTGTCGATGAAGCCCGGCTGCCCGTCTGGCCCCGGAATGCCGCAGTGACCGTGGCTGGTGTACTCGCACAGGCACGTGTCGGCGATCAGCACCAGCGAGGGCGCGGCGTGTTTGATCGCGCGCAGCGCCTCCTGGACGATGCCATCCGAGGCCCACGCTTCGGAGCCTTCCCAGTCCTTGGCATGCGGCAGCCCGAAGAGCAGCATGGCAGGAATGCCCAGGTCGGCAACCTCGCGCGCGTCTTCCACCAGGCGGTCGATAGATTGATGAAAGACACCGGGCATCGACGGGATCTCTTCGTGGACGTCGGCGCCTGGCACGACGAACACGGGATAGATCAGCCCGTCGACGTGCAGGCGCGTCTCGCGCACCATGCGCCGCAAGTTTTCCGTACGCCGCAGTCGGCGAGGTCGCGCTACCGGGAACTGTGCACGTTGAGCGTGGTCCATCATCGTTCAGGCGGTCCTTCCCCGCGGACCGCCGGCTGGCCGAAGCACGCGCAGAATCTGCGAGCGCGAGCGTCCGGGACTCGCCTGTCGCAGGGCGGCGTCGCGCAGCGCGATGGTCGGTCCGTGCATGAGCTTCTTGACGATGCCACTGGTGAGCGCGTCGACCGCCTGGAGCTGCTCGGGGGTGAGGTCGCGCAGGCGCGACGCCGATCGACGCAGCTCCGCGGTGCGGATCCCTTCCGCGTAGGTGCGCAGCTCGGCGATGGCCGGACTGACCGCCCGAAAGCGCAGCCACTCGCCCAGTCGGTCGGCCTCCTCGGCGGCCAGCGCTTCGGCGCGCTCCTGCTCGGCGTGGCGCGTGGGCGTATCGACCGGGCACAGGCGCTCGAGGTCGTCCAGGTCGATGAGCGTGACAGCCTGCAGCTCGCGCACCCGGGGGTCGACGTCACGGGGTACGGCGATGTCCAGGATCACCAGCGGCTCGGTGCGTGCCTTCAGCGCCGCCTGAATATCGGCCAGATTGACGACGGTGCTCCGGGCTGCGGTGGCGCCCACCACGAGGACCGCCTCGGTCAGCGCAGCCGGTAGGCCGTCGAGGCTGCCGACGTCGATCGCCGAACGCAGAGTGGCCAGCATGCGGTCGGCGTGCGCGGGCGTGCGATTCAAAAGCCTGACGCGGGCGCCGCTGGCCAGGAGTGCTTCGGCGGCGGCGCGGGCCATGACCCCGGCGCCGAGGACGACCGCCAGCTGACCCTGGACGCCACGCGGAGTGGCGCGACGGGCCACGTTGACACCCGCGGCCGCGATCGAGGGCGCCTGCGCCAGGCGTGTCGAGCCGCGGATGCGTCGCGCCGACTCGATCGCGCGTTGAAACACGCCGCGCAGCGTCGCCGACAGGTCTTCGGCCTCTTCGCCGGCTCGCAGCGCGGCGCGCACCTGGCCGCGAATCTGCTCCTCCCCGACGAGCAGCGAATCGAGACCACTGGCCACGCGCACCAGGTGGAGTAGCGCGTCGCGACTGCTGCGCGTGGTGAGATACGGCTCGATTTCGACGAGTGGCACGTCGGCGGCGCGCGCCAGGCAGCGCATCATCGTCCGCGCCGCGCGCTGCGTCCGACCCTCGATCCAGGCATACACCTCCACGCGGTTGCACGTGGACAGCAGCAGGGTGCTGAAGCCCGCGGGCGCGTGGCGGCGCCAGGCGGCCTCGTCGACCACAACGCGCTCGCGGACCTCGAGCGGCGCGGCGTGGTGGCTCAGCCCAACCATCAGCAGGCGTGGCATCAGGC
This sequence comes from Chloroflexota bacterium, assembly GCA_019247515.1. GTDB lineage: Bacteria > Chloroflexota > UBA6077 > UBA6077 > CF-72 > CF-72. Next base: position 17,594 of record JAFAOS010000336.1, read on the forward strand.
GCGCACCGCCAGCGCCGATTGGATGGCTGCTACGAGCGCCGTCATCGTCGGCCGCACGGCCACCCCGTCGACGCGGAGCCCCGCAGCCCGCGCCGCGGCGGCCGTCGTCTGGCCCAGGGCCAGGACGAGCATGCGCGGGCTTACGGCTGAGGCAACCGAGCTCGCCGCTGATGGGCTGCACAGGGTGACGACCTCGACGTCGCCCTGGAGGAGCCGCGCCCGCGCCGCGTCGGCGGGCACGGTGCGATAGGCGACGGGCGCGGCAACCTCGAGGCCCAGGTCGCGCAGGCCGTCGACCAGCTCTTCACGTCCCTCCGCCGCGCGTGGAACCAGAACCCGCTGTCCAGCGCGAGCGAGCGGTTGCAGCACTGCGACGGCCGCGGCCGCGCTGTAGCGATCGATCGCCCGGGCGTTGACGAGCCCCAACGCGGTGGCCGTCGAGTCGCCGCACACGACTCGGTCGCCCGCGTCGCGCAACTCGAGTTCGAGGCCGCGCGCCGCGTTCTGGCTCGGCAGGACGACCCAGTCAAAGGCCCCGCGGGCCAGGTCCAGGCGGACCTCCTCCAGATTGTGCGCATCCCAGGCAGGCACGATGGCGATCGCGGGCGCCTCGACCACCTCAAACCCGGCGCTGCGCAGCAGGCCCGAGAGCTCCGACGACTGCTCGGACGGGCGCGTGTTGAGCACGATGGTGCGACTCACGCGTAGACCACTCGCCGCTGCTCGGCCGCGCCGGGCTCCTTCAGACGCTCGGCCAGCAGGTCGGCCAACGCTTCCGGCGCCGCCAGCTCACCGACCGCGTCGGCGACGCTGAGTGAACCGTCGTCGTGCGCCAGCCCACCGAGCAGGTGCAGGCGGCCGTCGGTGCGCGGTCGACCCAGCGCGCCGATCGGCAGTCGGCAGCCGCCCTCGAGATCGACCATCAGTCGCCGCTCCGCCCGAACCGCCGCGCCCGTGGCGGGATCGTGCAATTGTTCCAGCAATTCGATCAGCTCGCGGTCGCCAGCGCGACACTGGATGGCCAGGGCGCCCTGACCGGGCGCCGGCGGCAGCAGCTCGGGCTCGAGCACCACGTAGGCCGCTTCCACCTCGAGACGGTGCAGACCGGCTCGGGCGAGCACCACCGCGTCATACTCGCCCTCGCTCATCTTGCGCAGACGGGTCTCCACGTTGCCCCGAATGGCGACGAAGTGCACGTCAGGGCGCGCCGCCCGCAAAAACGCCGCCCGCCGGCCGCTGCTGGTGCCCACGCGGGCGCCGATGGGCAGCGCGTCCAGGCCGCGACCGTCCGGCGTGACCAGCACGTCGAGCGGGTCTTCGCGGACGGGAATGGCGGCCAGGGTCAGGCCGTAGGTGACGATCGGCGGCACGTCCTTGAGGCTGTGCACGGCGGCGTCGACGTCCTCGCGCAGCAGCGCGGCCTCCAGCTCCTTGACGAACACGCCCGTGCCCCATTCCGGCCCCGGCTGATTGGTGGGTTGCGATCGATCACCACCCGTCACGATCGGGACGACGTCGACCTCCAGAATCGGGTGGACTTCCTGCAGGGCCGCGGCGACGAGGCCGGTCTGAGCGCGGGCGAGCGTGCTTGGCCGGGTTCCGAGTCGGACTACGCGTGCGCCCATGCCTGCCTCTCAGTTGCTGTACTCCAGGCGGACAGCTCACCCCGCACCACGCTCGCCAGCGCCTCGAGAAAGTCTGGCGCCGCGTTGGGCGCTTGCACGCGAATCAAAGCTTGGAGACCTGCACCGAGCGCCTGGTCGTGCCCGGCGACGTCGACGTCGTACAGCGTCTCGAGGTGGTCGGCCAGAAATTGCACGGGCGCGACGACCACCTGCCGCTGGCCCATGCCCGCCAGTTGCGGCAGGACGTCGAGGAGATCCGGCTTGAGCCACTCCTCTGGCGTATGCCCGGCGCTCTGATAGCAGAACGTCCACTGCTCCGCCGGCAGCTCGGCCGCGAGCGCCACGGCGCGGGCAGTCTCCTGCAGCTGCTCGAGGTAATCTGGCTCCCGGTCCACGACGCGGCGTGGCAAGCTGTGGGCCGTCAGCAACACCGGCACGCCTGGCCGGACCGCGTCTGGAAAGGTGGCCAGGGCACCGCGGATGCGGCTGGCCAGCACGTCGACGAAAGCTGGATTCAGGTGCCAGGCATGCACGGTCCGGGTTGGCACGCCCTGCGCCGCGCCTTCGAGCGCCCGGTCGTAGCCGCCCATGAGTGTCGCCGAGTACTGCGGCGAGAGGATCAGTCCCAGCAACCGTTGCGCGCCGCGCGAGACCAGCTCGCCAACGGCCACCTCGACCGAGGGTTCGCTGAAGCGCATGCCGGCCGCGACCCGAAACTCGTCGCCGAGCACGTCCTGGAGACCCGCGGCCTGGCGGCGAGTGATGTCGATGAGCGGCGACATACCAATGCGTTCGTAACGACGTCGAAACTCGGTTAGCAGCGCGTCGTCGGGCGCCCGCCCGCCGCGCACACGGGTGATGTAGGCGCCCACGTCGTCGAGGTCGCGCGGTGACCCGTAGGTCATCAGCACGACGCCGGTCGTCCGCATTATGCGCGTGCGGTCTCGACGTGGACTGCCTCGACGAGCCGCTTCAGCACGTCGGGGTCCGTGTCGGGCATGACGCCGTGACCGAGATTGAAGATATGGCCGGGTCGGCCGCCCGCGCGGGCGAGGACGTCGCGGCTGGCGGCGAGCGCGGGCTCGAAGCCAGCCACCGGACGCACCGGATCGAGGTTGCCTTGTATGCCGCGGTCCCAGCCGATGCGCTGCCAGGCGTCGTCGAGCCGAACACGCCAGTCGACGCTCATCACGTCGCTGCCGGCGGATGCCATCAGCTCCAGCAGTGACGCGTTGCCCGTGCCGAAGTAGATGGTCGGTGCGCCCGTCTGGCGCAACGTGGCGAACATGCGCCGCATCCATGGCAGGACCGCACGCTCGTAGTCGTCTGGCGCCAGTGAGCCGATCCAGCTGTCGAAGACCTGGATGACATCCGCGCCGGCGGCGACCTGCGCCTCGAGGTAGTTCAGCATGCCGTCGGTCAGGCGGTCCATGAGCGCCGCCCAGATCGCCGGTTCACGCATCAGCATCGCCTTGGCGTGGGCATAGTCGCGGGATGGGCGGCCCTCGATCAGGTAGCAGGCCAGCGTGAATGGCGCGCCACAGAACCCGATGATCGCCGCGCGCCCGTCTGACAGCTCACCGCGCAGCGCGCGGATCGTCTCCAGGACGAACGGCACCCCAGACTCGGCCTCGAGTGGACGCAATCGTTCGACGGCGGCCATCTCGCGGATGGGCGAGTGGATGACCGGGCCCAGGTCGGGCTGGATCTCGAGAGAGACGCCCATCGGTTCGAGCGGCAGCATGATGTCGGCGAAGAGCACCGCGCCGTCGACGCCCAGCTCCTCGACCGGCATCAGCGTGATCCGCGTACACAGCTCGGGCGTCTTGGCCAGGGTCAGGATCGGGTACTGCTCGCGCAGGGCGCGATAGCGGCCAAGCGTGCGACCCGCCTGGCGCATGAACCACACGGGCGTGGCGTCGACCGGCTGTCGGCGGCAGGCGGCCCGCATGCGATCGGCGCCGGTCATGGTCCGTGTCGCGGTTGTCACCCGAGCAGCCCTAGAGCCTCGTCGAAACTGGCGGCGACGCAGGTGAAGATCGGCGTCTCACGCTCGGTATACGCGCTGGCCTCACCGCCGCGCAGGCGCTCGACCAGGTCCAGGAAGTCACCCGGATAGTCGGTCTCGAACGCGACGACGAACTCCTGATCGTCCAGACCGAACGAGTAGCTGGTGTTGATCTTCACGCGCGGGAACTCGTGCCCGGCACGGATGTGCTCGTCCATGGCCTGCTGTCGCTCCGCGAGGGACAGGCGGTACCACGGTCGCTTTTTGACCATCGGATAGACGAACAGGTACTTGCGATCCAGCGGGCGCACTCGGGTTCGACGGCCCTCACCCTCGCCGTCGTCGTGGACGTGTTTGTCGACGTACTGCGAGCGGCGGGTCATGGCCAGGTAGGAGTACGGCGTTTCCAGGTGGCGGCCCATATGCGTGCGGAGGACCGCCGCCTGAAGCTCCTGGAAGTCTTCGAGCCGCTCACTGACCATCCACAGCATGAAGTCCGCGTCGCCGCGCGTGCCCAGCGTGGAGTACGCGCGCAGGACCGCCATGCGCTCTTTGAAGCGGCACAGCACATCCACGAGGTCCTGGGTGGAGTGCTGGCTGGCCTCCCGCCAGGTGGGTCGCACTTTGTAGAAGAGATAGCGGATGTACTGGCGCGCGGTTGGAGCGGACATCGGGGACTGCGGCGCAACGCTGGGCGCAGTGGTAGTCATTAGCAGACAAATGTAAGCGAAGTGGTCTGTCCATTGGCAGTGGCCATCCGCCCTACTTCCCCAGGGGGAATCTCCCTATTCTGCGCATAGGTGGAATCCCCCGACAGGACTCCCTCTCCCCATGGGAGAGGGCAGGGGTGAGGGCGACTTATCAGCCCAGAAGTCGTCCCGCCCCGTAGGTAACCCTCACCCGCGCTTCGCGCGACCTCTCCCAGAGGGAGAGGTGATTTTTGCATCATGTCCCTACGCCGATGGCGTTGCGACTTCTTGCCGTGATCCTGATTGTCTCTCTCGGCGTCGCCACGGCGCCGGTGTGGCTGCCTGCCTTCGGCACGGCGCTCACCGAAGACGACCCGCCGGCCAGCGCCGACGCGGCGTTGGTCCTCGAAGGCACCGGCGCCACGGCCACCTCCGTCGCCGAGCAATGGCGCGAACAGGGCCTGGTCCGCGACGTGGTGATCGTCGAAGCCCCGGTCAAGACCCACGCGCTGGTGGCCTACTGGAGCGACTTCGTGCGCTGGGGCCTCGCGCCGCCGTCGCCCACGCTCGCCGAGTACCTCAGCGTCGTCCGCTCGCCGTCCACGCAGGCCGGCCAGCAGGCAACGGCCGCGCTGCCCGCGCTCCAGGCCCAACAGGCCCACGACGTGCTCGTCCTCGGCGGCGGCGGCATCGGCTCGCGCCTTGTCGAGCGCCAGGTTTCGGACGTGCTGCAGCCAGCAGGCATCAGCTCGCGCATCGTGCGCTATAGCGATGGCAGCCGCGACCCGCGCGTCTGGTACCAGAATGCCGAGGATCGCCGCGCGGTCCTCGACGGCTGGCTGCAGGTCCTCGTGCCCTACCTGAGCGGCTACGACGCCGACTCGGGCGCGTAGATGACGTAGTCGCCATATCGCGCGACTTCACGGAAGTTCGACCCCGCGACGGCGCGCGCGAACAGGTCCCTGAGATAGGGCTCGCGCTGCCAGGTGACCAGCGCCTGAAGCGGCTCGCCCATCCAGGTCGCCTCGAATGGACGGCCCGTGCTCAGCGCATAAACCAGGTTGTCCTGGTCGACATACCGCTGATCCTGACTGCGGATCGCCACTTCCTTGGCCGAGAGGTACGTCTGGCCTGGCTGGAGATGCGCGTCCACCCAGGCGGCGGCCGCGTCGGTGCCGGTGGTGCCGTACCAATAGTCGGTCTGGTAGTCGGCGTGGACCTGCACCGCGTCGATCGCGACGGACCAGCCCAGGGCCAACCCTGTCACTGCGAAGGCAGCCGCCGCGCCGGGAGCTCGCCGCGTGGCGCCGACCAGCGCCACGACGACGACAAGCCCGACAAAGCACGCGCCTGCCAGAGGCTGGATTGCCCAGGTGCGCTCGAGCGCCCAGTCGTCACGCACCAGGGCGAGCGTAATGGCCAGCGAGACCAGCGCGGCCGCGACCCCGCAGGCCGTCACGAGCCGCGGGCGGACACACCACAGGTGCGCGATGACGGGCGCCGCCATGCATGCGAGCAGTGGCGCAAGAGCCACCTGGTACTTGGGAAACCAGCCCGCGCTCTTGTTCACGTAACCCAGCACCAGCACCACCGCGAAGCCGATCAACAGGTCCGCGTGGCGCATCTGCCAGCAGCGGACCAGGCCGGCGACGCGCACCGCCACGCCGAGCAGTCCAAGCGCGACCAGGCCCGGTCCAAGCCAGATGGCGGTTGGCTGCAGGCCCTCGATGAACGCGCCGGGGCTGGTGTACGCGCGGCGGGCCACATCGGCCGAGTCCTGCCACTGGACCAGGTTGACGCCAAACGGCATATCCAGTGGGAAGCCCTGCAGCGTGCCGATGCCGAGCCACACCACTCCGGCTAGCGCTATCCCCACCCCGCCGATCACCAGCACGTGCAAGGCGCCGCGCAGCCAGCGACCGCGCAGGACCTGCCATACGCCGATGACCGCCAGGAGCGGGACCGGGTTCGTCATCTTGGCCCACAACATCACGGCGAACAGTGGGCCCAGCCACAGCCACTGCTTCTGCGAGTTCTCCAGGCGCGGGTACAGCCACAGGAACAGCAGGCTCAGCGGTAGCAGGATCGGGAAGTCGATGTCCAGAATGAGAGTGCTCTGGACGATCAATGGGCACAGTACGACCAGCGCGACCGCGGTGGCGCCAGCCACGTCCCTGACCAGTAGTGGACCACGCGTGAGGTCTCGGGCGAGCAGGAAGGTCAGCAGCGCGGTGGCCACCCCGCCGACCACGCCGAGCAGCCGCAGCACGGGTGCCGTCCAGCCGCCGAGCCTGGCCAGCAGGCCTTCGGCGTAGATGTACAGCGGCGGATGCCACAGCGCCCACTGCTCGCGGTGCGAGAAGTCACCGCGATCGCTCATCCAGCCCTGGTTGCCGTACGGCAGGCCGGTTTCGGCAACCGCCCTGGCGCCGAGGGCGAAATTCGCGTCGTCGTACATGAGCGGCCGATTCAGCTGGGCCACGACGAGGCCGAGGTACACGACCACTGCGAGACTGGCGACCACATACGCGGCGATCGCGACTATCCGACGGGAGCGACCTTCCTCATCTCGGACGATGCCCGTCTCGCCGGTGGGTCCCCTCTGGGGAATTGCGCGGACCCTCATCTGCCGATCAGTCGATAGCGCAGGATCAACCCCACCATGCGTCCGCCGACGCGGACCGTCGTCGAGCGGGATCCGGTGATCTTCGACTCGCCGACCCGCACCCGGTAATTCACCGGCACTTCCACCAGCCGCAGGCCGTTCAGTAGCGCCAGACACACCATCTCGGGCAGGAAGTGCGAGCCGCCCACGGTGAACCGCGGCAGCAGCCGCTCGGCCGCCGAGCGGCCGATCAGTCGCAGCGTGCAGCCGCAGTCCGACAGGGACGGCCCGCCAAAGAGCACCTGTAACAGCTTCGCAACCACCCAGTTCCCCCAGCGCAGCTGCCAGCCCATGTTGGCCCCGTGCCAGATCAGCTCGCGCGTGGTGCGCGTGCCGAGGACCAGGTCGAAGTCGTCCGCGTAGGCCAGCAGCTTGAGCACGTCCTTGCCCATGAACGTGCCGTCTGGCTCGGCCAGCACGACGTACTCGCCCTGCGCCTCGGCAAGGCCACGTCGCAGCGCGTTGCCGTAGCCCTGGCGCGGCTCGCGAACGACCCGCGCGCCCGCGCCTTCGGCCCGAGCCACCGTGCTGTCGCGCGAGTTGTTGTCGACCACGACGACCTCGTCGACGGCCTCGATCGCGCCGAACTCGCGCACGGCGTGGGCGATGCCAACTTCCTCGTTGTAGGCGGGAAAGACCACCGAGACGCGGCGCCCCTGCCACATTGGCGGCATTGTTCCCCGGCGGGACCCGAGAGGGAAATGGCCTACAAGTTCAGCTCGACCCGCAGCCGACTCAGCTCGCCCAGCGCCTGGTCGAGCAGCGCGCGGTGCGCGGGCGTGTTGAGCCAGCGGGAGACGCCGCTGGCGTGCGGCAACGGCACAAAGACCCGCCCGTGAACTGAGAAAACCCGGCCGACGGTCCGCTCCAGGGGTTGCTTGCCCAGGAACGCGTCGATCGCCATCTTGCCCACCAGCAGCACCACTCGTGGATTGAGCCCCTCGAGCTCCCAGTCGAGAAAGTGTCGGCACAGGCCGATCTCCGCCGTCGACGGCTGCCGATCGCCATTGCCCGATGCCGACTTGCCGGGAAAGCAGCGCGTCAGCGACGACAGATACACGTGCTCGCGGAAATAGCCCGCCGGGAATCCGGCGCGGTCGAGCCACGCGGACAGGAACGTACCCGCTGGCCCCGCGAAGTGGTAGCCCTTGCGATCGGTGACGGGGCCGGGCGCCTGACCAATCAGCACCATGCGCGCATCATCGAGCACGGCTGGGCGGATCGGGTTCGCGCGCTGGAGAAAGCCCGCCTCCTGACACGCGCGACAGGCCAGCACCGCCTCGGTCAGACCCGCCAGCGGGCTCGCTTGACGCTCGTCAGAACACGTACCTATGCTCAATTGAGGTTCCCGCCCTGTAAGCGTCTGGTGAGGGTTCGCATGAAAACGTCCACAGCGACATGAGGCAACGTTGGCACTTTGTTCGAATTCCGCGAGTGCGTCAGGCTCTGCCCGCCCTCGCGGCAATGGCGCTGCTGGTGCTGGCGACCGCCTGCAGCAGCGAGGCACAGAACCCTCAAACCGCGTTCAATCCGAGATCAGACTACGCCAACGTCGGCCTGGACCTGTTCAAGCTGATCATCGTGCTGGGCGTCATCATTGGCGTCCTGGTCGAGGTCGTCCTGGTCTACACCGCCGTCCGCTACCGACGGAAGGCTCGCGATCCGCTGCCCCCGCAAATTCACGGCAACACGATCATCGAAGTGCTGTGGACGACCGGGCCAGTGATCGTGGTCGGCGCCATCCTCTTCTACACGCTGCCGGTCATCTTCAGCACCCAGGCGCCTGCGCCCGCGGGGGCGATGAACATCGACGTCACGGGCCACCAGTTCTGGTGGGAGTTCGGCTATCCGGACGCGGGCGTCCTCACCGCCAATGAGATCCACCTGCCGGTCGGACAGACCGTCAACCTGGTGCTGCAGTCCGACGACGTGATCCACTCGTTCTGGGTTCCCGCCCTGGGCGGCAAGCGCGACGCGTTTCCAAGCCATACCAACTACATCTGGCTCAAGGCGGACAGCGTCGGCGAGTTTCCGGGCCAGTGCTACCAGTTGTGCGGGTACTCGCACGGCAACATGCGGGAGAAGGCCATCATCCAGAGCCCCGCCGACTTCCAGGCGTGGCTGACCGCACAGCAGGCGCCCGCCGTGACGCCGACGGACCCGACCGCGGCCGAGGGTGCCCAGTTGTTCCAGACGCGCGGCTGCTCGGCGTGCCACACGATCAACGGCACGCCCGCCGAGGGCAAGGTCGGGCCCAACCTGACACACGTGGCCAGTCGGAGCGTGATCGCGGGCAGCATCCTGGACAACAACGCCCCCAACTTGCGCCGCTGGCTGTCCGATCCGCCAGGCATCAAGCCGGGGTCAATCATGCCCAACCTGGGCCTGAACGACCACGAGTTGGACGTGCTGGTCGCTTATTTACAATCACTCCAATGAGGGTGTATGGACGGAGCCCGATATGGCGGTAGTTAGCGCACCGTTGTCGCACACCGGCGGGATGGTCGTTGCGCCGCCTACGCTGGCGGAGCCGGCTTACCGCGGTTTGTGGAGCTGGCTCACCACGGTCGACCACAAACGCATCGGCATCCTCTACGGCGTTTCGGCGGTCACCTTCTTCGTCTTCGGCGGCCTGGAGGCCCTCGTCATCCGCCTCCAGTTGTGGCAGCCCGACAACAACCTGGTCACCGCCCAGATGTTCAACTCGCTGTTCACCATGCACGCCACGACCATGATCTTCCTGGCGATCATGCCTCTGGGTGCGTCCTTCTTCAACTTCATCATCCCCTTGCAGATCGGCGCTCGCGACGTCGCCTTCCCGCGCCTGAACGCGTTCAGCTACTGGGCGTTCATCCTGGGCGGCATCATGCTGAACGTCAGCTTCCTGCTCGGCGGCGCACCCGACGCGGGTTGGTTCGGCTACGCCAACCTGACGACGCGCACCTACTCGCCAGGCCCTGGCATCGACTTCTGGATGCTCGGCCTACAGGTGCTGGGCGTCGCCTCGATCGCCGCGGCGCTGAACTTCTTCGTGACCATCGTCAACATGCGCGCGCCCGGCCTGAGCTTCATGCGCCTGCCGATCTTCTGCTGGATGTCGCTGATCACGATGATCCTGCTGCTACTCGCATTCCCGTCGATCACGGTCGGACTGATCCTGCTGATGTTCGACCGCTTCTTCAACACCAACTTCTACAGCGTGCCCCACGGCGGCGATCCGGTCCTGTGGCAGCACCTGTTCTGGGTCTTCGGCCATCCCGAGGTGTACATCCTGATCTTGCCCGCGATGGGCATCGTGTCCGAGATCATCCCGGTGTTCTCGCGCAAGCCGTTGTTCGGCTACGCGGTCATGGTCTACTCGGGTATCGCCATCGCGTTCCTGGCCTTCGGCGTGTGGGCGCACCACATGTTTGCCGTCGGCCTGGGCCCCATCGCCGATGCGGTGTTCGCCTCGAGCACGATGCTGATCGCTGTCCCGACCGGCGTGAAGATCTTCAACTGGATCGGCACGATGTTCAAGGGATCGGTCGCCTTCAAGACGCCGATGCTCTTCGCGGTCGGCTTCATCAGCATGTTCATCATTGGCGGCGTGACGGGCATCATGCACGCCTCGCCACCGGCCGACCTGATTCAGCACGATACGTACTTCATCGTCGCCCACATCCACTACGTGCTGATCGGCGGCAGCATCATGGCCCTGTTCGCGGGCATCTACTACTGGTTCCCCAAGATGAGCGGCCGGATGCTCAACGAGACGCTCGGCAAGTGGAACTTCTGGACCTTCCTGATCTTCTTCAACGTGACGTTCATGCCGATGCACTGGACCGGTCTGCTCGGCATGCCGCGCCGCGTCTACACGTACGGTCTCGACCTGGGCGTGACCGAGCTGAATCAACTGTCGACCATCGGCGCGATCGGCCTGGGCTTCTCGGTCCTGCTGTTCGTGATCAACGTCTTTGTCAGCCTGCGATACGGTGAGATCGCCTCCGACGACCCGTGGGACGGCGCCACGCTGGAGTGGTCGATCCCGTCGCCCCCGCCGATCTACAACTTCGCGCGCATCCCAACGGTGCACTCGCGCGACGCGTGGTGGGCCATGAAGCACCCCGAGCGCATGCACCTCGATCCCATCGAGGTCACGCCCGCGGCGGGTGGACCTGGCCACGCCACCGAGACGGCGCACACCGCGATCCAGACCGCCGCGCCCGACGCGGCGCCCGCGGTCATCCACTTCCCGTCGCCGTCGTACTGGCCGCTGCTGGCCGCGCTCGGCCTGGCGACCATGGCCGTTGGGCTGCTGCTGGCCGACTCGTTTGGTTCGATGACTATTCCGATCTTTGCCATCCTCGGTCTGCTGATCCTGATCGGCAGCATCTACGGCTGGTCATACGAGCCCGCCTGATGACGCACACCGCGGTTCCGGTCGTCGTCGATGCAGGCGCGGCGCCGCCTGCAACTGAAGCCCCGCTCGTCCTCGAGCATCCGCATACCAGCACCGGTCAGGACAGCCGCAAGCTGCTGATGTGGGCGTTCCTCGCCTCAGACTGCATGTTCTTCGGCACGCTGATCGCGACCTACATGGTCTACAAGAACCGCAGTGTCGTTGGGCCGTATCCACGCGAGACGTTCGACGTTGCGTACACGTCGGTCAGTGCTTTCGTCCTGCTGCTGAGCAGTCTGACCATGGTGCTGGCGCTCGCCGCGATCCAGCGCGGCGACGAGCGCCGCATGCGGATCTGGCTATCGGCGACGGCGCTGCTGGGTTGCGTCTTTCTTGGCGGTCAGTTCTACGAGTTTACGGGCTTCTATCGCGACGGCTTGACGTTGAGCACCAACCTGTTTGGCTCGACGTTCTTCACCCTCACTGGTTTCCACGGCACGCACGTGGCAATCGGCGTCTTCTGGCTCAGCTCGCTGGTCGTGCATTCGTTCAGAGGCAGGCTGCATCAAGAACACTCGTTGCTGGTGGAAATCGCCGGGCTCTACTGGCACTTCGTCGACATCGTGTGGATCCTGATCTTCACGCTCGTGTACCTGATTCCGGACTAGGAGACGCATGGCTACCGCTTCGCACGAACACGCGCACCCCGCCGAACACGAGCTGGAACACGCGCATCCAGGCGCCGGAACCTACGTCCTGATCGGCGTGATCCTGGCCATCATTACCGTGGCGGAGGTCTTCTTCTACACCCAGGAGAGCGTGCGCACGTTCCTGGTGCCCCTGCTCCTGGTCCTGTCCGCTTCGAAGTTCGCGCTGGTGGTCGGTTTCTACATGCATCTGAAGTTCGACCACCCGCTCTTTTTTGGCGTCTTCGGCTTTGGCCTTCTGGTAGCCGCCTCGATCATCACCGCCCTGCTGTTCCTGTTCGGGCAGTACCCGCTGCCACCCCACGCCAGCTAGGCCGCCTGGACTAGATCGACTCGGGACGCCTCACGTGGACTGGCTGCTCGCGACATACAGTCCACCGCTCAGTGTGATCGCGGGCGCGCTCGGGCTGGCGATCGTGTACTGGCTGTGCACGCGGCGATATCGGGGCCGCTTCAAGGGCAGCGCACCCGTCAAGGCTGCTCGCCAGGTGGCCTTCTACAGCGGCGTGGCGCTGGCACTCGTCGCACTCGCCTCCCCGCTGGACCTGCTCGCCGACGACTACCTGTTCTCGGCGCACATGCTCCAGCACGAGCTGCTGATCCTGGGCGTTGCACCCCTGTTACTGGCTGGCACACCCGGTTGGCTGCTGCGCGACCTGCTGGCCAGCGTCCACCTGACGGGATTCGTGCGCTGGGCGCGCCATCCACTCATCGCCTTCTTTGGCTTCAACCTCATCTTTTCGCTGGCGCACCTGTCGTCGGTCTACGAGTTGACGCTGGCCAGCGAGCCGCTGCACGCCCTGGAGCACGTCATCTTCATCGTCACAGCTATGCTGATGTGGATGCCCGTCATGAGCCCGGTGCCCGACATCGCGCCGCCGTACCCGGCCCTGGGCCAGGTGCTGTACCTGTTCTTGCAGACGATTCCAGCCTCGCTGGTCGGGGCGCTCCTGGCTGCCACGGGCACGGCGTATTACGCCACCTATGTGCTGGCGCCGCGCGTTACCGCGCTGAACCCGGTTGAAGATCAGCAGCTCGGCGGCCTGCTGATGTGGGTGGGCGGCGGCGTGTACTTCCTGATTGCCACCGGCGTCGTGTTCTTTACCTGGGCCAGCCGCGAGGAAGCCGCCGACCGGCGGCCTGGCATACCCCAGGGGGTGAGCTGAATGTCGGAGGCGACGGGGACGCTCGAGCGACGCTCGCACCCCCGCGAGAGATGGTTCTCAGATGCCATCATCGCCGGCTTCATCGCGATCGGCGCCTCGACCGCGGCGCTGATGATCGCCTACGCGCTGGCCAACGGCGCGGCTGATTCACAGGGCAACGTGCTGCAGCGCTGGCTGTACCAGTTGACGAACAACCAGGTGGTGGCCTTCAGCAGCGGACGACCCGCGTACGCGCTCGCCATTCACGTGGTGCTCGGCATCGTCTGGGCGATCATCTACGCGCGACTGGTCGACGGCAATCGAGCGCTGGGCTGGTGGATCGGGCATGGGCCCGGGTGGCAGCGCGGCATGCGCTTCTCGCTTCTGCCGTGGCTCTTTTCGCTGCTGGTGTTGTTGCCCGCGGCGATGGTCAACATGCTCGACTGGGCGCTCTCGGCGGGCCCGCTGGTGCCCGCGGGCAACCTGGTCCTGCACCTGATCTACGGGTTCACGCTGGGCCAGCTCTATGACGCTTCGGCCGACACGCCCGATGTGTCCGCGGACCTGACATATCAGCACCCCGCCTTCCAGCAAAGGGCAGTCGCCCACTCGGAGGACGTTGGCGCGGCCGGAATCATTATCGGAGCTATCGTCGGCGCGCTGGTCGGCATCGGCCTGGCGATCGTCCTGCCGCCCATTCTGCCCAACGTCGACTTCGGTGGTTGGCAGGCGGCGCTGGCCGTTGGCGGCCTCCTGGCGGGCGGCGCGATCGGCGGGATCGTCGGCTCGTTCGCGGGACTCCCGCAACCAGCGCCCGATCCGGCCGAGCTTGCCGAAGGACCTGACCCGTTTCAGTACCGCGTTCTGCCGTTTCTGATCCCGCCGGTGCTCATCGCGGTGATCGCGGCGATCATCACCACGTTGGGCAGCACGCTGCTGCAGTTCGGCAAGAGTGAGATCGAGATCGGGCCGGTGACGATCACCAAGTCAGTGATCGTCGCGATCTTCGGGATCGCGGTGATTGGCCTGGGGGCGCTGTTTCTGGCGACCCGACCGGATCCTCAATCCCCGCCTTCGAGCCGCGACACGGTCTCCCACAGGGCCGAGCACTGAGGGTGGGACGGCTCGAGCATGAACTCCGCGCGACGGAGTCGCTCGCGTTTGGCGCGCACTTTGAGCAGCCGAATTAGCGGAATGGCGGCGGCGATCACGAAACCGAAGACGATGATCAGGGTCCAGTGGGTGGCCGCGATCCAGACCATCGTGTCGCGCGTGGGCGCGTACATCAGTAGCAAGATGGCGAACCAGATCTTGAATGCGATCAGTGGAACCGCCACCGTCAACAGCGCGCCCTTGTTCTCCATGACGGCGTCTCTGCACCGGAGTCTACATCGTGGCAAGACGAGCTTCCCCCAGAGGGGACCCACAGGGTGAGCCTCGCGCCCCTTTCCGCGGACCACGGGGTCAGCCGCTGTTTCCCAGAGGAGACCCCATGGTGAGCCTCGCGTCGCCCACCGCAGACTACGGGGTCGGCCGTTGTTCGCTCGAGGGCAGTCGTGGCCTGTCGCGGCGTCAGTTCCCACGCTGGATCACGCTCGGCTTTGTGAGCGCCGCCACGGATGGGTCCCCGTCGGAGAAATCGGCTCCCTCGCTATCATCAGGACAAGCTGTTTGTTAGTTCGCCGACTGCTGCTCGCCGCCATGCCGCTGGCTCTCGCAGCGCTCGCCAGTCCGCCTCCCGTTGCCGCCCAGCCCTGGCCGGTCGCGCCCGCGTCGGACGGCGCCGAACAGATCAGCCAGCTGTTCTGGTTCACGCTGGTCCTGGCCACCATCGTGTTCATCCTCGTCGAAGGCCTGCTGATCTACTCCAGCCTGCGCTTCAGGCGCCGCACGGCGATCCCAACCTTCGAGCCGCCCCAGCTGCACGGCAATACCCGCCTCGAAGTCATGTGGGCCACCGTGCCCGCGCTGATCCTGATCGGACTGTTCGGCATCACGGTCACCCGTCTGGGCGACCTGAATCAGATACCGACCGACCCGGGCATCATGCACATCGGCGTGACCGGCCAGCAGTTCTCCTGGACCTTCGCCTACGGCAACTCCGGGGTCAAGACCACCAACGACCTGCACCTCCCGGTTGGCCAGCAGGTGGTCTTCGACGTGACCTCGGTCGACGTCATCCACGGCTTCTGGGCGCCGGACCTGTTCGGTCAGATCGACGCGAACCCCGGACGAGTCAACCACATCACGTACACCGCCAATCAGACCGGCGAATTCCGCGGAGTGTGCGCCATGCTGTGCGGCGCGGGGCACAGCGGCATGATGTTCCGGGTCACCACCCAGTCGCCCGCCGACTTCCAGACCTGGCTGCAACAGCAGCAATCAGGCGGTGGGCCGTCCCCGGCGGCCGCGCCAGGCGCGTCGCCAGTACCGGGCGCCTCACCCGCAGCGGGCGGAGGGACCGGCGACCCCACCATGGGCGCCATGTTGATCGTGCAGCACGGCTGCCCGGCATGCCACATCATTCCTGGCATCCCCGGCGCGACCGGCACCACCGGCCCGGACCTGGGCTCGCACGACAACGTCCCGCCGGTTGGCCAGCGCCCGATGATCGCCACGTACCCGAATGGCACGGTGCCGAACCACAGCCCAAACGACCTCAAAGCCTGGCTCCTCAACCCACCGGCGCTCAAGCCCGGCACCCTCATGCCCGACCTGGGATTGACCGATCAGGAGGCGACCAACATCGTCGCCTATCTCGAGACGCTGAAGTAGGCATAGAGCAGGAGTGATCTGAACGCATGGTGACCACGGCTGCCCCACCTCTCCTCGCGCGCCCGGAACCGCTCGCATCTGGATCGACCACGCGGGCCCCCCGTCGGCGTGGCATTGGCGCCTGGCTCACCACCACCGATCACAAGAAGATCGGCCTGATGTACATCTTGTCGACGTTCGCCTTCTTCCTGCTTGGCGGCCTGGCCGCGCTCCTGGTGCGCACCCAACTGGCCTTCCCCGAGTCGCCCCCCTTCCAGGACGAGACGTACAACCAGATCTTCACGATCCATGCCACGGTGATGCTGTTCCTGTTCATCATCCCGTTCGGCGTCGGCGGGCTCGGCAACTACCTGGTCCCACTGATGATCGGCGCGCGCGACGTGGCGTTCCCGAAGATCAACGCCCTGTCGTTCTGGATGATCGTCCCGGCCGGGTTGCTGATCCTGTCCGGTTTCATCTTCCCCGACCCCACTGGCAAGTTCCCCACGGGCGCCGCGGACGCGGGTTGGACCGCCTATCCGCCGCTCAGTGTGCGAGCTCCGTACGGCCAGAGCCTGTGGCTAGTCGGGCTGATCATCCTGGGCACGTCGTCGATCCTCGGCTCGATCAACTTCCTGGTCACGATCCTCAACATGCGCACGCCGGGCATGACCATGCACCGTCTGCCACTGTTCGTCTGGGCGATCCTGACCACCTCGTTCATTCAGCTGATCGCCACGCCAGCCCTGGCGGCGGTCCTGCTGATGGTCCTGGCGGACCGCGAGCTCGGTACCAACTTCTTCAACCCCAACGGCGGCGGCGACGTCCTCGGCTATCAGCACGGCTTCTGGTTCTATTCGCACCCTGCCGTCTACATCATGATCCTGCCCTACTTCGGGGTGATCTCCGAGATCGTGCAGGTCTTCAGCCGCAAACCGATCTTCGGCTACAAGGCCGTGGCCTACTCCACGGCGGCGATCGGCTTCCTCGGCTTCCTGGTGTGGGCGCACCACATGTTCACCGTCGGCTTGCCGGTGATCAGTCAGAGCTTCTTCATGCTGATGACGATGCTGATCGCCATTCCAACCGGCGTCAAAATCTTCAACTGGGCCGGCACGCTCTGGGGCGGTCACCTGCAGTTCAAGGCGCCGCTGCTGTTCACCGTCGGATTTCTGACGATGTTCGTGATCGGCGGCTTGAGCGGGGTCTACTCGGCGGTCGTGCCGGTCGACTACCAGCTTCACAACTCGTACTTCATCGTCGCCCACATCCACTACGTACTCTTCGGCGGCAGCGTGTTCGCCGTGTTCGCCGCCAGCTACTACTGGTTCCCCAAGGTCTCCGGGCGGCTGTACAGCGAAACACTCGGCGCCCGGCACTTCTGGCTGATGATCGTCGGCTTCAATCTGACGTTCTTCCCGATGCACATCCTGGGACTGATGGGCATGCAGCGGCGCATCGCGACCTACCCGATTGAAACCGGCTTTCTGCCGTGGAACGTGACCGAGACGGTGGGCGCGTTCCTGATGGGCATCTCGATCGTGATCTTTGTGTGGAACATGCTGACCTCGTGGCGGGGCGGCGCCGTGGC
This sequence comes from Chloroflexota bacterium, assembly GCA_019247515.1. Taxonomy (GTDB): domain Bacteria; phylum Chloroflexota; class UBA6077; order UBA6077; family CF-72; genus CF-72. The sequence goes on from JAFAOS010000336.1 coordinate 35,159, forward strand.
TGGCAACGATCCGTGGCTGGGCAACACCCTCGAGTGGCTGACCAGCTCGCCGCCACCCGAGTACAACTTCGTGAGCTTGCCGCGCATTCGCTCGGAGCGCCCACTGCGCGACCTGCGGCTGGCGGCGCTCGGCGATGAGGCGACGCGCGAACCCGTCCCGGCGCTAGAAAGCGGCAGCAGCCAGGAACCCGCTGCGCCCGCTCACTGACGGAGACCATGGCGCTCGTCGTCGCTGCACGCTCACCGGCCGAGTCGGCGGCTACGGTTGCTCCCCCGCGCCTCGCGCCCAGCCACGCGCGGCTCGGTCATGCGGTCGTCATCGGCAGTGTGCCCGCTGTCGGCATCGCGCTGATCGTCGACGGCGCCGCGCGCGCGATGCCGTACACGCCCTGGCTGGACGCGGCCAACGTCGCGGTCACGAGCATCGCCGGCGCCGCGGTGCTGCTGGCGTGTCTGTCGGCGTGGCTCTACCGCCGCGCGGACAGCAGTCTGCTGCTTGCGGCCACGCTTGCGCCGATCCTGATCGCCTTGCGCACCATACTGGCGGCGCTGCTGGACACGCTCGACCTCTCAACACCTGCGGACGTGGCGAACAGCTCGATTGGCCTGCTGGTGCTCGGCGCCCTGGTGTGGATGACCGCGGCCTGGTCGCGCTCGCCCAACCGCCGGCCATACACCGCGCGTGAGACCGAGCTCTTCCGACGCGTGGCCGAAGTGACCGCCTTCGTCCTGTTCGGCGTTAGCCTGAGCGGCGCGGCGGTCGGCGCCGTCGGCGCGAGTTGGGCGTGTCAGGGCGTGTTCCCGGACTGCAACGGCCTGGGCGCCCTGCCCTTCGGTCGCGACCCCCTGGCGGACGTCCAGCTGTATCACCGCTTGCTGTCGTACGTAGTGCTCGGACTGGTGCTGTGGCTGGCCATCGAGGCGTTTCGCACCCAGCGTGGCGTGCAAGGCCTCGCGACGGCGAGCGTCGTGCTGCTCGGGGCGACGCTGCTCGATGCCGCGGTGGGCGTCGCCTCCGTGTCCACCGGCGTTCCGGTCATCGGCGAGATTGCCCACACCACCGTCAGTGCCATGGCCTGGTCAGCGGCCATCGTCGTGGTGGTCGTCGCCCGCCAGGGAAAGCTAAGCCCGGCGCGGTCGCCAGCCATCGCGCGTCACACTGGGCTGAAGACGCCGGCGGCCTACGTGCAGCTCACCAAGCCGCGCGTGATGTCGCTGCTGCTGGCCACCACGGCGGCGGCCATGGTCATCGCCGCACGCGGGCTGCCCGACCTGGGCCTGTTCCTGGCGACCTTGCTGGGCGGCGCGCTGATGTCGGGTGGCGCCGGCGCCATCAACCACTATGTCGACCGCGACATCGACCCGCTGATGGGCCGCACCGCCTGGCGGCCGATCCCCTCGGGCGTCATCGCACCTCGCCACGCGCTGTGGTTCGGCATCGTCCTGGCTGTGGTCGCGAGCGCCGTCTTCGCCGTATTCGTGAACCCGCTGGCGATGGTGCTGGCCCAGATTGGACTGCTCGGCTACGTCTTCATCTACACGCTGTGGCTGAAGCGCTCGACGCCCAGCAACATCGTGATTGGCGGGGCCGCGGGCGCCATCCCGCCGCTGGTCGGCTGGGCGGCAGTCACCCACGAAGTCAGCAGCCTGACGGCCTGGTACCTGTTCGCCATCATCTTTTTCTGGACGCCGCCCCACTTCTGGGCCCTGTCCTTGTTGATCCGCCAGCACTACGAACGCGCGAACGTGCCGATGCTGCCAGTGGTGCGCGGTGAGCAGGAGACACGCCGCCAGATCATCCTGTACTCGCTGCTGCTTGTCGTCCTGACCCTGGTGCTGTCGCCATTTGGCTTGATGGGGCCGGTGTACTTCATGGCGGCCCTGGTGCTGGGGGGCGGGTTCATCCACAACGCGATTCGTCTGTGGCGGGAGGCAACCCCGGGCGCGGCGCGCCGCCTGTACGTGTACTCGATCCTGTACCTCTTCGCGCTGTTCGCGGCGATGGCCGTCGATCGCGTGGTTGCGAGCTGACTGGAATGGTGGAGCACTGAGAGATGGTCCTGGACGCAAAGGCCCTGACCTGGGCCGCCAAGAACGACATCGACACGGCCAAGCTCAAGAAAGCCAGGGTGCCGATCTACGGCAAGTGGTACTTCCCCGAGATTCCACCTGACGTCGCCCTGGTCAACCTGGAGACCGGCGAGCAGGAGAGCTTCCGCCAACGCATGATCGCGGGCGAAGTAATCTACGTGCCCGCCGCCGATCTGGCGCGCGCCGGCCTGGCCCCGGCCGACTTTGCGCCGATGGACGTGGGCCCAGGCCCCACGCTCCTCGAGCCCGAGGCGCCGCGGGCCATGGTTGCGGTGGCGCCCGAACCGATGTTCGCGATGGCGCGTCCGCCGGGGCTACCGCGCGAGATCGCAACCGTCGAGACCGACCCCGACGCTGAGCTCGCGACTGAATTCCCGCCCGAGCTCGCCGGGCTGCACATGCCCAGGGCGAGCGTCGCGCCGTTCGTGCTCGGCATCGGCTTCTGCCTGGCGCTGCTCGGGTTGATCACCAGCCTCATCATCGTCATCGCTGGCTTGCTGTGGATGGCGGTCGGCGCCATCGCCTGGATACGGATTGGCATGCTCGAATACCGCGGCTCGCACGAACAGCCCGAGCTCGAAACCGAGCAGGTCACGTGATCGAGCGAGTGCGCAAGTGGCGTTCGGGCCTGGTGGCCCTCGTCGGCCTGGCCGCCGCGGTGGCGATCGTGGGCTGTCAGCCGCAGACGCCGCTGGACGTGTACGGCAGCACGCCCACCTTCAACCTGACAGACCAGTCCGGTGCAAGCTTCTCCTCGCAGTCGCTGGCCGGCCACGTCACGCTGCTCGACTTCATCTACACCTACTGCACCGACGCGTGCCCGATCATGAGCGCGACCTTCCAGGAAGCCCAACGCAAGCTTGCCGACGACAAGCTGCTCGGTTCGAAGGTCATGCTCGTCTCCTTGAGTGTCGACCCGACCCACGACACGCCGCCGGTGCTGGCCGACTACGCCCAGCAGTTCAAGGCGGACCCGAATTCGTGGAAGATGCTCACTGGCGACTGGGACGACGTGTGGGACGTGGTGACGGGCTTCAAGGTGGCCACTCGCCCACCCAGGCCTGCCGCCGACGCGCCACCCCCGGGCGGAACGGAGATCACCCACACCACCGCCGTGGTGCTGATCGACCCACAGTTACAGGTGCGTGCCTATCTCGATGGCGTGAACATGTCCGCCGACGACCTGATCTCCGCGGCGAAGCGACTCGTCCGATGACGATGACGATGACGAAACAGTGTTCCCCCCAGTGGGGACCCAAAGCGGTGGAGGTGAGTAGCGTCCGCATGGGTTCGGCGGTGTCGGCGAGTATTCCCCAGTGGGATCCCGCGGCAGCGAGTGTGGTGACAACGTCCACCGCCGCATGCATGCCGCCACAAGGTGACTGGAAGGCCAGGAACTCTCAGCCGAGGTCACGGGAGGTGACGCAGCATGTCGGCTAGCGCCAGCGCCTTCGCCGGCGGGTCCACGGCGCACCCCGAGCTGGCCACTGAGCAAGAGGGTCCGAGCAACGAATCGCTCGGCATGATCCTGTTCATCGTCTCCGAAGTGGTCATGTTCGGAGCGTTCTTCGCCCAGTACTTCTACGAGCGCATCCTCGCCGAGACGTGGCCCAATCCCATCGGCCTGCCGCCGGGCTTCGAGCGCGTGCCCGCGTTCCCGCTGCCGGCCATCATGACCGTCCTGCTGGTGGCCAGCGGCTTCACGGCGCACTGGGCGCAGACCGCCATGCATCGCGGCGACCGCGAACGGGTCGAGGGCTGGCTGATCGTCACCCTGCTGCTGGGCGTCGGCTTCGTGGGCGTACAGGCATTTGAGTACGTCAACTTCATCTTCGTCGACGGCTTCAACATCACCTCGGGCATCTACGGCACGATCTTCTTCAGTCTCACCGGTCTGCACGGCTTCCACGTCCTGGTGGGCGTGACCCTGCTGATCGGCATCATGATTCGGACCTTCCTGGGCCACTTTTCGGCCCGCAACTGCTTCGGCATCGACGGCACGATCCTGTACTGGCATTTCGTCGACGCCGTCTGGATCGCGCTGTACCTGACGTTGTATCTGCTGTGAGCTAACTAAACACGTAGAGCAGCATGTACACGACCCAACCGCTGATGGCCGTGTAGACCCACAGCGGCAGCGTGATCCGCGCGATTTTGCGATGCAGCCCGAAGCGGCCGGCGAAGGCGCGCCGCAGAGTGACGAAGGCCAGCGGCGCTACGGCGATGGCGATCGTGGTATGAGACACGAGAATGATCAGGTACACGGTGCGCGAGACGCCCTCGCCCGGGTAGACCCTGGAACCCAGCACCAGGTATCTCGTCACGTACACGATCAGGAACAGCGCGGCGAACACCGACGCCGTGAGCATGCTGCGACGATGCC
>JAFAOS010000404.1 GCA_019247515.1 Chloroflexota bacterium
TCCCCCGCCGAAATCCAGAACCCTGGCGACGATCGTGGTCACAGAGCCGATCGCGGCACAGTCGCGGCGACCCTCGAAATCCTCACACGTCGTACAACCCGCAACGTCACCGAACCACCGACGAGTACACTCCAGGACAGGCCTTCAGGTCGCCTGGCGAGAAGTTAGAACATGGTGGGAAACAGGCAGAATGGGTGGCCCGCCGGGTCGAGCATGACGCGCACGTGCTCCTGCGGCTGAAAATCGGCAACCGCGGCGCCGAGTTCGACGGCCCACTTCACGCCAGCTTCGAGGTCGTCCACCCCGACGTCGAGGTGCATCATCATCTGCTGTTCGCCCGGCCGCGGCGGCCAGACGGGACGCCTATAGTTGGTCTCTTCCTGAAATGACAACCCGGTTCCGCCGTCAGGCGGCCTGATTCTGACCCAGCCTGGCTCGTTGTCGAGGACGTTCCATCCCAGCAGCCGCGCATAAAAAGTTCCGAGTGCCCTCGGATCGGGCGTGCCCAGAACCGTTGCTGAGATCAGTATTCGAGGTTGCGGCATAATCCGACTGGAGTATCGCTCGAATGGCGCCGCTGAATAGTCAAATGAACCCGCCTCGCAGAATCCCACAGTTGTCTGCGTGGTAGGCGGCGCGCTTCTGGTCCAACCGTCCGCCCGCCGACCCGACATTCAATGTCAATTCCGCTGCTGGAGGACGTCGTGCGGCGGGGGTTCGTCGTCTGCTGCAAGCGCGTGGAACCAGAGGACGGTGCCTGCCGGAAAGCGGCGCGGAAAAGCGGCCAGACGTACAGGTCGCGGGCGCGCAGGAGGCGGACGGCCTTCAGGCGGCTACACGCCACCAGGCCGACGTCGAACTTTGCCCTGCTCAGGCGGCCGGGGCTGGGCCGAACAACCCGATGAATTGGGCGGACGTCTCGAGTTCGACTCGGGCCCTGGTGGAACAACAGTACGTGCCTGGCTTCCGCTGGTTGGCTCGGTATGACGCACGTCGATGGTGCGGATGACGCGCATATCCGGGTGTTGATCGCCGACGATCACCCGGTGTTTCGCTATGGGCTAGTTGCGCTGCTGCACGCCGATCCGGAGATCGAGATCGTCGGGGAAGCGGGCACGGGCGACGAGGCCGTCGAGCTGGCCGAGGCGCGGGACCCGGATGTGATCCTGATGGACCTGAACATGCCCGGTCTCGGCGGAATCGAGGCCACGCGACTATCGTCACGACCGCGCCGCACGTCGCGGTCCTCGTGATGACAATGTCTGACGCGGGTGACTCGTTGTTTGCCGCGATGCGAGCTGGAGCCCGCGGGTATCTCTTGAAAGGCGCAGACGGTGCCGAGACCCTGCGTGCGGTGCACAGTGTCGCCAGCGGTGAAGCCATTTTCAGCCCGAAGGTCGCGCAGCGACTCATCGAGTATTTCGGCAGTCCGCGCGAGCCATCGAGTCCGCGCGGTGCACCGGCGTATTTTCAGTAAGCTTCAAGTCGCGGATTGAGCCGAAGCGATTATCCGTGCGCGCGACGCCGGAATTGGTCGTGGCGGTTGAGGCGCTGGTGCTGGCAGCGCCGTCCAACTGTTCGAGCGGGACGCGCGCGCGAGCTGCCTCCGCGATGGCCGTCACGCGCGGGTGCATGCGCGGACCACCCCGCGCGTGGAAGCGGCCGTAGGATTGATGATTGTCGCCTGTGAGCGCGCGGCTGTCGCCCGCGCGTACCGTCACGGCGCTTAAAGCCGCTCTCACAGAGAATTTAATGCGGTACGTATCCGCCTGGTAAGGCCTGCACCGAGACCGCGGTGACGTAGGTGCATCCTGCTGATGTGTCGAGTGAGCCGTCCTCCACTTAACCCGAATGTATGGCCGACCTACGACTGAATGAGCTGAGTGGCGATCCGGAGTGTGGGCTCCACGACCTCGCCGTGCTCTGATGCTCGCGCGGCCTCGTTGATCTGTTCGAAGGGGTAGAACGCCATCAGCCGGTCCAGTGGAAATCGACCATTGCGGTAGAGTTCGATCAGCGTGGGGATAAAGAGATCCGGGACACTGTCACCCTGGACGATCCGCGCACAGTCCGTCCTCCGATCAGCACCCCACTCGTCAAGCCACTGTTCGTCACGCAATCCAAGGCCTCCGTCCGACTGACGGCTTGCTGACGTATAAGTTGGCTTACACACATCGCGAAACGCACGCCACTCGCGGACTTTGCCTCAACATCTTGAGGTGTGCATGCCGATACCACTACAACGTCTTGCGGTTCACGCCCCTGACGAACTACTCCGAGTTTCACCTCTACTACGACATCTAACCTTTTCGAGCCCATCCTGGGCCGATTTCGAGTTCAAATCGGCTTGCCAGGGTGGGCTGACGAGCCGCAATAACGGCTTACACCCACAATGTCGCCCACACTGTCAGAAACAGGCGCCTCGGGAGCTGCCTGATGTTTGGCACTGTGGCGAGCGTTCCTTAGACAGGCGCTCCTTCCTGGCAGGCGGCCCGTGGTTTGCTGTGAGGCTTCCACGGGTCGCTCTGCGTTCAGCAACACCGCGGTGATCGTTGCTGTCGACGGTGGACAGGACAGGAAGCGCCGCGCGTTGATGCAGCGGACGACGGCGTTCCACGATACACGTCTTGTGCCACTGCGCGTGGGTTCGGCCACCCGCTCGGTGCGCGTGTGGCTGCGGGATGGCCGCACGTTCGAACGTGTAATCAACGTGCCGACGAGGCGAGCCGGAGAACATGCTGACGCAAGAAGAGCTGCGCGTGAAATTTCGTCACTGGTATGCGACTACCTCGGGAGCGAGGGCGAAGCCCGGCTGTTCGAAACGGCCATCAATATCGACCGCCAGGCATCGCCGAGGGAATTGTTTGCGCACGCCCGACCGGCTTAGTCGAGAGCGATCGATACCTCGTCGCCCTGCCAGGCGAGATCGGCATTGAGGCCGGCTTCGCGGGTGATGCGTTCCACGTAGTCCAGCACGCGCGCACCTCCATCATCATGACCGACTACCTCCGGCTGGCTGCGCTGATTGATGACGCATGGCACAAATCCCGCACGCATCGTTTGGCGGTCGTCCACGGTCACGCGGGCCAGCAGCGTGAGGCGCGACTCCGGGTGGAAGGGATACTCGGGGGTGTTCGGATCCGGTTCGAACCCGAACAGCTGCTTGCGCCGCAGCGCCCAGGCGTTCGGGTCCGAGACACCCTTCGTCGACAGCGCCTGAGTCACCGTCACGAAGTTTCCCAGACCGTGATAGATCGGCTTGCCCTTGTACACCTCGATGCCACGCAGGATATGTGCGTGGTGGCTCAGCACGAGGTCTGCGCCGGCGTCGATGGCCGCGTGTGCGACCTGCTTCTCGTAGGCCAGAACCTTGACTGGCGTGTGGACGGTGCCCTTGTGGAAGGAGACGCTCAGCAGGTCGCACCGCTCGCGCAGGCGAGCGATGTCTTCGGCCATCGCCAGCAGGCTGTCGGCATCGGCGCCGACGTACGTCGTCGGCCGTCCGCCCGGTTCGGCGTGGTCAAGCTCGTAGTGCGTCAAAATGTGAACATAGGCACCACCCGCCTTGCTGGCAGTTGCCCAGGACTCCTTCGGGCCAACACAGTTGTAGCTGAGCAGGCCAAAGCGGACTCCGTTGCGCGTGAGGATCGCGGGTTGTCGCGCCTCGTCAAGGGTCATGCCTGCGCCGAAGGGCTGGATATCCTGGGCGCGCAAGCCCGCCAATGTGTCCGTGATCCCACCGGCGCCCGCGTCGTAGACGTGATTCGCGGCCAGGCTCGCGGCCGCCACATTGGCCCGTTTCAGCGCGACGAGCTTGGCCGGGTCACGCGCTTCGGGGGGAACCAGCGGTGCGTGGCGAACGCGCGTGCTGAACGGCACCTCGACGTGACCGACCACCAGGTCGGCCGCGCGCAGCACTTCGCGACTCGGCTCGAAAAACGAATCTGGCTCCGGCTCGTCCAGAATAAGATCGCCGGTTGCCAACAGGCTGACAGCCCCATTGCGCATAGCTTCTCCTCAGGTATCCGACTGGTCGCCAACGACAGGAATGGCGATGAAACTTGGATGCTGCGTGTCGTGATACACGGTCTGGAGCGCGCGGATTCCGCTCGCATCCGTACCGATGGGGTGCCCGGTGTTCATGTTGCGGTCGTACTGCGGAAAGCTGCTGCTGCTGACCTGAAGCCGCAGACGGAACCCGGCCCGCAACAGCAGACTGGTGTGACCGAGTGTGATGACGATCGCATACACCTCGCCGGGCGCGACCGCCGCCTGCTGCCCATCGAGGTGACGCCCACTGAGCCGCAGAATGCCTTCCGCCAGGTTGTAGGACTGGCCGTCGGGGTACACCTGGGTTAGCTTTGCAGTGAAATCCGTATCGACTGCCGACGTCGAGACCCACAGGTGGACCTCGAGTGGACCGCTGATCTCGACATCCGCGGACATCGGCTCCGACGTGTAGCACAGCACATCATGGCGGCGTTCGACGCGAGCCTGCTCGATCGGCCCGACCAGGACACCCGGCCCGGTGACCGCGCCGATCATCGCGCCTCCGACCGTCGGCACCGGCCGGTGCGGATCATACACGAATGCATCTGAAAGCTCCGCTTCAGGCGGCGTCCAGCCCAGCGCGCCGCCACCGGCGGCCGAGTTGGCATTGCCGCCGCTATGCAGGTACAGCTTGTGACGTGCTGCTGCAGGCGGTGGCCAGTCGTCCGCTTCGCGCCACTCGTTTGCGCCCATGACAAAGTACCGCACACGCGGCAGGCGAATGTTCGGGTTGCCACGGACATAGCGGTCGAAAAACGCGATCTGCAGCGCATGCAAGCCGGACCCCTCATTGGTGGCGTTTTCACCGAAATGCAGGTCGCCCAGAGTCGACTGGAACTGCATACCGTGCTGCCACGGCCCGCAGACGATGTGCTGGCCCGCCCGAGCTTCGGGCGTGCCAGCCGCCGAGCGCAGGCCGCCGAAGTTCTCGAATTCGGCCCAGTTCACCGCGTCGTACCAGCCACACTCGTGCAAACAAGGCAGCTCGATGCGTGACCAGTCACGCGGCGCGCGTTCGTCGACCAGGTTGGGTGTCTGTACACGCCACCGGAAGAGCTCACCCAACCTGCCCGCCCCTCCCAACGGATGGTCCAGCAGCGGCAGGTGCTCGTAGAGCTCGGTGGGGTCACGCCGAACGCGCGCCAGCAAGGCGCGAGCCTGGCTCACGTCGTTTCCCTGACGTTCCAGGTTGTCCAGCACTCCTGGACCTTCATTTGGCATCCACACCAGGGTGGTGATCAGGGACATGACGCCGCCCGACCGCGCTGGCCGGAAGCCGCTGCCCCCCGAGCCGGGTCCGCCGCCCGTCCATGGGGCGATGGCCCGCAGGTGCGGCGGATGCTCGAACGCGGCGAAGTACTGCATGGCCGCCATATGCGAGGCGCCGATCATGCCGACGTTCCCATCGCACCACGGCTGCGCGGCCAGCCATTCGATCGTGTCGTAGCCATCCACGCCCTCGACGCTGGCGGCGCGTTCTGGGTGCCATTCGCCGTCAGAGCCACCACGTCCGCGCACCTCCGAATTGACGTATGCGTAGCCCGCGTCGACCAGATCGCGAATCAGCAGCGGGTTCCGGTTACCGAAGCGACGACCGTACGAGCGCATCAGGATGGCTGGGTGCCTGCCCGGCGAGGCGGGGCGGTGCACGTCCATGACGATGTGCGCGGCGTCGCGCATGGGGACGCGCACGTTCTCGTCGACAAGCGTGGACTTCGGCATGCGTTGAGTCAGCCCAGCCAGAGTTGCTGCATCTCGAGGCCCTGGTGCATGTTGTAGGTCTGGCCGTGAAGGCGAGCGCGCGCCAGGTATGTTTCAGGACTCGCGTTGATCAACATTACAACTGATTGGTCGAGAACGAAGTCGTTGAGCTGCGCGAAGAGCTGCTTGCGTTTTGCGGCATCGGTTTCGGTGCTCGCTGCGCCGATCAACTGCCGGTACTGATCGCTATCGAATGCCTCCGCGTTGTTCTGCAGCGCCCAGTACACGCTGAACAGGAAAAACGTGGTGGGCTGAACCTGAGCGAAGCCCCCCGGCGCCAGGTTCAAACCCTGGTACTGTGCCTTCGGCGTGACCTGCGACCACACGGCAGCATCGACCGGTCGGAGCGTGGCGGTGACGCCAATGCTGCCCAGGTCGGCCTGGTAGATCTGAGCCAACTGCGCGAACGCCGAGTTGGCCGCGACGTAGGTGAGGTCGAGCGCAACTGAAGAAGCACCGGCACTCGTGAGTAGCTGCCTGGCACGGTCCAGGTCGAACGCGTACTGATTGAGTTTAGCCGCCTCGTAGGCCGGCGAGCCGGTCGGCCAGACCAGGTCCTCAGCTGTCCCGACGCCGAGCAAGACGGAGTCCACGAAGCGTTGACGGTTGATAGCGAAGTTGAGCGCCTGGCGGACCTGCTTGTTGTCGAGGGGCGGGACCGACGTGTTGGCCAGCACGGCGTTGTAGCCACCGGTGTTGGAGTTCACCGTCAGCGTATAAGCGGGGTCCGACTTCAGACGTACGGCGTCCGTTACAGGTGGCGCGTCCATAGCGTCGATCGCGCCCGCTTCGAGCTGGGTGATGAGCGCCTGCTGATCCCGACCGATGTGGAACACAATCTGGTCCAGGTACGGAACGCCTGACTGCCAGTAGTGTGTGTTCTTGTTCAGCGTGAGATGATCACCCGCGACCCACTCGCCAAGCGTGAACGGACCCGTGCCAACCAGCTTCGTCGCGGCGTCTGGGCCTTCCGCCGTGACGCTGTCGATGATGTTCAGGTATTCCAGGAAATCGAATGCAGCCGGCCGCGGCTGCTCGGATGTGAGGACAACCGTGGATTTGTCGGGCGTCTGAATATCGCTCCACCAGTTACCCATCGTCACCATCTGCGCTGCCCCGGTCTTGGGATCGCGAGCGCGCGTGATGTTGTATTTGATGTCGTCGCTGGTCAGCTCACGACCGGTATGGAACTGGACTCCTTGCCGCAGATGGATCTGGAGCGTCTTGTTGTCAGTTGAGAAGTCCCAGCTCTGGGCCAGGCGCGGCTGCGGCGTCAGCGTGGCGTCGTATTGGGTGAGCCGGTCGAACATGGGATAGATCATGTTCCAGTTCTGCCCCTGCAGACGATGCGCCTCCAACTGGGTGATGTCGGTGATCGTAGCGATCTGGAGTGTGCCGCCACTCCTGGGTTGCCCTTCAGGTGTCGCCGCGGTTGCCGATGTGGCGATTGAGGACTGAGCAGTCGGGTTTGGTGCGGTTGGAGCTGAACTTGGTATGGGTGAGGTGCACGCGGCGAGCAGGCTCATTCCGACGCTCCCGGCCAGACAACGCAACAACTGGCGTCGATCGATCATCATTTGCTGATCCTGTCCAGTCTCTGCTGATCCAGTCTATGCCGACCCGAGAGCGCCGGCCAAGATCGAGATTGACGCCGCATCGGGCTCAGGATACCATCTCTTCACTCAATCGATCGATAGAGCAGCATGCACTCGGCAATGGACGTCCTTCGTGAGCACTACCGTCAGCGCGACCGCGCAGCCCGAGAGTGGAAAACGGCTGGCGGAAAGGTCGTCGGGTATCTGTGCGACAACGTCCCCGAAGAACTGATCATGGCAGCCGGCTTTCTGCCCTATCGCCTGAGCGGTGACCCGTCGCTCGGCACCGAGGCGCTCGAACGCTACGTCCAGCCGTTTGCCGCGCCGTTCTCGGCGCGGAACCGCGGTGTGAGCTTCGTCGACTCGATCCTCGAGGCGCTGCTCAGCGGCACCTTTGACTTCCTCGACTACCTGATCGTTCCGCACACCCGGAAGACGATCCAGGCATTCTACCGCGAGCTTGCTCTGGCCAAAACAGCCCATCCCCAGCTGGCGCTGCCCGAGGTGTTTTACCTCGATCGCGCGTACACGCCCTTCTACGCATCCGAGGTGTTCAACCGGCAGGCTCTGGTGGAGCTCAAGTCCCAACTCGAGGTGTGGAGCGGTCACTCCATAGTTGACGGTGCTCTTGCCGAGGCCATCGAGGTTACGAACGCGGGCCGTCGTCTGCTGCGTGAAGTCTCCGAGCGCCGCGGTGCTGATCCGCCGGGAATGACCGGCGTCGACGCGCTGCAGGTGATTGCCACCTCCTTTTTCATGCCCAAACGCGACCACAATCGATTGTTGACCAGTCTTCTCGAGAGACCTCCCTCACCCCCCGCCCTCTCCCACAGGGAGAGGGGGCTATCGGCGCGACTGTTTGTCGGTGGCAGTCCGCAGGACCACCTCCAGCTGTATGAGCTTATCGAGTCCTGCGGCGCCATCGTGGTGGCGGAGGACCACTGCTGGGGCACCCGCTGCGGAGAGGCGCTTGCCGACACGCGCATGCCAGCCTTTGAGGCGCTGGCGGACCGCTATCATCGCACGCCGGCCTGCTCCATCGACTTCCCCATGGCGCGCGTGGTAGACCGCTGCGTCGCTCGCGCGTGCACCGCCAGGGTAGACGGCGCGCTGTTCTTCGTATTTGAAGGCGATGGAGTGCACATATGGGATACACCCGACGAAGTCGCCGCCCTCGACGGCAAGGGCGTCCCATCGCTCCATCTCAAACAGCAGCCCTACCGCGTCGAAGACCCCGAGCCGTTGCGCGAACAGGTCCGCCAGTTCGTGAGCAGCATATGCCGGTGACGGAGCGGCTGGAGTCCGTCAACGCGATCCGCGCCCATCAGCGCGCCTGGCTGGCGCACGCGCGCGAGCGTGCCGAGGCTGGCGAGCCCTTCGTGATCAGCACCAGCGACGAGGTCGAAGAGATCCTGGCAGCCTTCGGCATTCCGGTGCTCGTCATCAACTACTGGAATTTTCTCATCACCGCGCAGCGTAAGGCCGTGCACTTCAACCAGGTACTGGAATCGCGCGGCTACCCCGGCCCCCACTTCTTCGCCCTCGGCCTGGCATCCACTCTGGAACCGGGCGAGGCACCGTGGGGTGGCCTCCCGAAGCCGACCCTGATCGTCGGCGCAACGCGGCATGAGACGGAGCTCAAGATTACCGAGCTCTGGGCGCGCGAGCTCGGCTGTCCGTGCTTTCCACTGGACTTCAACTTCGCGTCGCCGTATCGCCGACTGCCCGGTGACGACTGGTGGGCAACCATTCGCGACGGCTGGGAGGATCTCGTCGACCCGGCGCGTCTCGAGCTACGCATCGAGGAAAACCGGGCGCTCATCAGGTTCATCGAACAGCTGACGGGCAGGCGCCTCAGCTGGCAAGCGCTGCGTCAGGTGATGCAGCAGGTCAATGTTCAGATGGACGTGATGTCGGAAGCGCGCGACCTGATCGCGGCCGCCCGTCCATGCCCCGTCACGCTGCGCGACCAGGTCTCGGCGTATCAGACCAACTGGCACCGCGGCACCGAAGCGGGTCTGGATCTGGCGCGCGCGTACCGCGACGAGGTGCGGCAGCGGACCGAAGCGGGTGTGGGTGCCTACGCTAACGAGAAGATTCGCCTCCTGTACTGGAGCATGCAGCAAGAACCAGATTTTCATGCGTATCTCGAGGAGACATACGGGGCAGTGCTCGTCGGCGCACCCTATGGCGCCATGCCCCAGACATATGCGCGCACGATCTACAAGGACGATCCGCTCCGTGCGCTCTCGGCGCGGCATATCTTTCTGTTCGATATGGCCAGCACCAGCTGGATGCTGAGCGAAGCCCAGCGCTACGGAGTTGACGTGGTGGTCGGCGTTGAGGAGCCTTCCGAGTACCCGTCTCAGTTCCGCCTGGCCTGCGAAGGCACGGGCGTGCGCTATCTCGCCGTGCCTCGAGTCTCCGACGACCCGGAAATCCGAAGTATTCTCGACAGGTTCTTCAACGCATGACGATTACCGACCATGGTCCACGTCGGCCGCTCGAGCACGTCACCGTTCTCGACATGACCATTGCCCTCGCGGGTCCGTTCGCGACGATGCTGCTGGCTGGACTGGGCGCGCGTGTGATCCGGGTCGAAAATCCGGCCGGCGAGCGCCGCGCGGCACCTCCGTTTTTTGGGCCGAACGGGCCGAAGATGGTGCTGGAGGGGCCCGACGACCTGTCTATGGCCGACCTGACGCGCCACCGCAACAAGCTCGGGATCACGCTGAACCTCAAACAGGACGGTGCGGGCGACGTGCTGCACGATCTGATCGCCCACTCGGACGTCGTCGTCGACAACTTCTCACGCGGCACGCTCGACAAACTCGGCTTCGATTTTTCCTTCATGCTGCACGCCAACTCGCGCATCGTCTGGGCATCGCTCACCGGCTTTGGCATCGAAGGTGAACCGGGTACCGGCGGTGCGGCTGACACAATCGCCCAGGCGCTCAGCGGCATTATGGTCACCGGTGGCGAGGAATCCGATCCGCCAATCCGCCTGGGCGCACCACTCGGCGACACCATCACCCCGCTGTGCCTGATCATCGGCATCCTGAGCGCGCTGGAGCACGTGCGATTCACTGGTGTCGGCGAGCGGGTCGACGCGTCTATGGTGGGCGCGCTCACGGCGCTGGTGGCCATCGAGCCGTTCGACCTTCTCAAATCGATGGGTGTGCCATATCGCACTGGCACGACGATGGCCCGACTGGGTACCTTCGGGCTGTATCAATGCTCCGATGGCTATATAGCGGTGACGGCCGGTGGCCGCCAGGCGGACGCGCTGTTCCAGGCGATGGGCAAGCCCCGGCTGGGGGAAGACCCACGCTTCCGGGGTCCGGCTCGTGCACAGAACTACCGCGAGCTCACCGCCGAGATCGAGGCGTGGACCCGAACCTTGACAGTGGCGGAGTGCCTCGCCAGGTTGGAGTCTGCCGGTGTGCCGAGCTCAGCCGTGCGCACGCCCGGCGAAGCCATCGTCGATCCACTCGCGGTGAGGCGCGGCGACACGGTTCCACTATTGCACCCCACGCTGGGGGCGCACCCCGATATTCCGGTGACGGGGGTGCCCGTGCACTTCGGCAACGCCACTGTTGGCTTCGATCGGCCGGCACCTGGCCCCGGTCAGCACAACGACGAGGTCTACGGCGGACTGCTCGGCTACGCGTCTGAGCGAATTGCGCAACTTCGTGCGTCAGGCGTGATCTAGTGGCGGGGCTGAAGGATCGTATCGCCGCGGCTCGGCAATCGGCCGCGGCCGATCCATACCGGAAATTCGAAGGTGGCGTTGCGATCCGCGACGGGGTCCTCCTGGCCGTGGAGTAGGAGACCGCTTGCCGCTGGTGCGCGGTCATTTCAACCGGAGGTGCAAGCATGAGCGAAGCGACGGTTCTGGGAGTCGGCGACAGCATTCTCGGAGCGGACAGCCGGTTGTGGACTACCTTGCTGGGATCACCGCCGAGGTGGGCTTCAAGACCGAGTTCGCCTGGAGCGAGGACGGCACCCAGGTCATCGTGAGTTGACAGGCTACGCGAGCCAATAGCGCGGGGTTAGGCCTTCCAGGCGTCGGTCCAGATCACCGCCTCGTGCATGCTGTGCATGACGCCATTCATCGCCGCGTGCGCCAGCACCGAAACGGTTTGAGAGCTGACGATCGCCACGAACGACTCGTCGAGCAACAGATCGTTCAAGTCTGAGAAGATCTGCTTGCGTTTGGCAGGATCAGCTTCGGAACCGGCCGCGTTGACCAGTTGCTGGTATCGATCACTCTTGAAGCCAGACGCGTTGGTGTTGACCCGGTAGTAGGCACCGATAGTGAACAACGTGGCCGGATCGGTGCCCGCGAAGCCGGAGAATCGCAGACTGACGCCTTTGTATCCGACCGTGTTGAACAGATTCTGGAGCGCCGCGGTCTCCATGGATTTGGCATTCACGGTTGCGCCCAGGTTCGTGTAGTCGGCCTGCATGATTTGCGCGAGCTGGCCTGGCTCGTAGTCGCTGCTCGAGTAGCTGATGTCCATGTCGATCGGAGGGTTGCCGGCCTGGGCGAGCAGTGACTTCGCCTTGTCAGGATCGTACGCGTACTTCGTATTCTTGCTCGTGTCGAACGCCGGCGACTGTGGCGCCCATGGCAGATCGCGCGCTTCGGCGTCACCAATCAGCACGCTGTCGACGAAACGCTGGCGGTTGATCGCGTAGTTGTATGCCTGGCGCACCTGCTTGTTGTCGAACGGAGGCTGTGTCGTGTTGAACGCGGCGATGAAATACTGGCCTGTGGCCTTGTTGATGATCGCCCGGTACTGAGGATCGCTCTGCAGGCGCGCCAGATCGCGCACGGGTGGATTTAACATCGCATCGACCGCACCGGACTCGAACTGGACCGCGGCCGCCGGAGCATCACGTGTCACCTGCACGTACAGCTCGTCGACGTACGGGCGACCGGTCTGCCAGTAGTTCGGATTTTTGACGTAGCGCTGGTGATCACCCTGGACCCATTCGCCCCACATGAACGGGCCAGTTCCGACCAGCTTCGTGCTCGCCTCCGGACCCTGCGCGGTCACCGGGTCGGCGATGTTCAGGTACTCCAGCATGTCGAACAGGGCTGGGCGTGGCGAATCCGATTTGAGGACGATCGTGTACTTGTCGGGGGTCTCGATGGAGCTCCACCAGTTTGCCATGTTGATGAGCTGCGTCGCCTGAGCGGCCGGATCCTTGATGTGCTCGATGTTCCACTTGACGTCGTCGCTGGTCAGCTCACGGCCCGTGTGGAATTGCACCCCCTTACGCAGATGCAGGGTGATCTGGCTCTCGTCGGGCGTCACGTCCCAGCTCTCGGCGAGCATCGGCTGCGGT
This sequence comes from Chloroflexota bacterium, assembly GCA_019247515.1. GTDB lineage: Bacteria > Chloroflexota > UBA6077 > UBA6077 > CF-72 > CF-72. Next base: position 12,762 of record JAFAOS010000404.1, read on the forward strand.
GTGAGCTGCGCGTCATAACGCGTGAGCGGATCGAAGACGGTCCACATGGTGTCGAACGACACCGGGCTGATGCTCCAGGGCACCAGGTTGGAGAGGTCGCTGTTGGTGACCACGCGCAGTGTGCCGCCGCTTTTCGGTTGTGCGCTGCCCGTCGACTGCGTGGCGGCCGGTTGAGCAGGTGCCAGAGGCGTGCCGGGAGCAGCCGTTGGATTGGACGGTGAAGGAGCCGATGGTGCGCACGCCGCGAGCAGCGAAGCCGCGGTGGTGCCGAAGGTCAGCAGCAGCAATCTCCTGCGCGACAGGTTCCAGTGGTGATTCATTGTTGAGCGTGTCCCCTAAGCCGTTTTGATCCAGATGGGTAGTGAGCGTGGTCCAAAGCGGTGCCACGGCTCCATGGTCACGTCGCCCGCGAGTCCGAACTCGCGGGTTCGCCGCAGCCATTCCTCCAGCGCCACGCGCAGCTCCAGGCGGGCCAGCGGCGCGCCGATGCATTTGTGGATGCCGTAACCGAAGGCCAGGTGCTGGTTGGGCTTTCTCCCCAGTCGCGCTTGGTCCGGCTCCTGGAACACCTGCGGGTCTCGGTTCCCCGAGGCCCAGTACAGCATCACCCGGTCGCCCTCTCTTAACGGTCGACCGCGCACAAGAGTGTCGTGCGCGACGACGCGCGGCATCGCGAGCACGGGCGTCTCCAGGCGCAGCATCTCTTCGATTGCGCTGGGCAGTAGTGACGTGTCGGCGCGGAGTCGTTGCTGGTCCTCAGGATGCGCGGCCAGGTAGTGCAGAGCGATGCCAACGGCGCTGGTGGTGGAATCGTGCCCGGCGGCAATGAACAGGCGAACGACGCCAGCGATGAGGTCGTGTGCCAGTGGTACGCCCTCGACACGCGCCGCCAGCAGACCGCTGACAGGATCGACCGTGGCATCACGCGGGTGGTGCTTGCGATCCGCGACCACCGCCTGGCTGTAGTCCCACAGTCCGCGATTGGCGGCCTCGAAGCGTGCCTGCAAGTCGGGCTCGGTGGCCGACTGGAGGTACGCATCCTCACACCAGCTCTTGACCTGTTGCCAGTCGCCGGGCGGTTGATTCAGGAACGTGAGTAGCACTTGCGGCGGCAAAGGCCGCGCGAACTCGCGCGTGGCATCGCCTCCGCCCGTGGCTAACAGCGGCTCCAGCAGCGCGGAGGTAAATTCGCGCGAAGCCGACTCCAGGGCGCGCATGCGCAACGGACCGAAATACGGCATCAGCAGGCGGCGCCAGACGGAGTGTTCGGGCGGATCGGCCTCCAGCGGGGGGCGGCGAGTGGCAAACCGCGAGCCGCCGGTATTGAGAAACGTCGCGGTGTCACGCGCGGCGGTGATTATGTCGTCGAAGCGCAGAAACGACCAGAAACGACCCTGGCCGCGACGGCCCGCGGTGCTGAAGGCGATTGGGGCCTGGGTGCGCAGGCGGTCCCAGACACCGAACGGGTCATCCCAGGCGGCCTGTCCTTGCGGGTCCCAGTCCGCGGACAGCACGGGCTCGGTCACGCGTCGCCTGCCATACCCAGACCCAGTTCAGCCAGCACTTCGCTGGTATGTTCGCCCAGCCGCGGAATACCGCCGCGAAACGCCGGCTGATCGTGCTGGTAGCGGAAGCCAGCACCGACGACCATTGCGTCAGCGCCGAGGTCCGGGGCGGTGACTTGCGTAAGCGCGCCACGCGCCGCAACGTGAGGATGAGCCAGCAGCTCGCCGAGACTACGAACGACGCTCGCTGGTAGGCCGGCGCGGACGAACTCGGATTCCCATTCGGCGGCCGGCCGCAACGCAAGTTTCGATTCAATAGCTTCAATCAGCGCGTCGGCGTGCTCCGCTTGCAAGCGCTGGGATGCGAAACGCGGATCGTCGACAAGCTCCGGTGCACCGACGATCTGGGCCAGGCGTTCGAACCACTTGCGGTGCAGCGCCGCCACGAACAGACGGCGATCTTTGGCGCGATACCGCACCATCGTCGGCCGCCGCGCGCGGCCTACGGGCGACTCGGAGTCAGCTGTCGACAATGCAGTGACCCGTGGTGCCATCAGGAGCAGAGCGGCATCCAGCATCGAGACGTCGATGTACTGACCCAGGTTGCTTTGCTGACGCTGGAGCAGCGCCGCGAGAATCGCGGAAAAGGCGACGTAGCCACTGAACGGGTCGAGCACGCCGACGCCGAGATAGGCGCCATCCACGTCGTCGCCGATGTAACTTGCGGACATGCCGGACATCGCCTGCACCGCCCATTCGATGGCCGGGTAGTCGCGCAGCGGCCCGGACTGGCCGTAACCGCTGATCGAGCAGTACACGAGACGGCTATTGAACGGCTGGAGTGATTGCCAATCGATGCGCAGGTTGCGCGTCACGCCAGGTCGGAAGTTCTCGACCAGGACATCCGACCGCTCCACGAGTCGCAGCAGCACCTCGCGCCCAGGCTCGGATTTCAAATCGAGCACGAGGGACCGTTTGCCAGCGTTGATAGCCGCGAACGTGGCCGGTCGTTCGCGGAAGTCATCGCCAACCGGCGGCTCGACCTTGATGACGTCGGCGCCCAGCAAGTGCAGTTGCTGCGTGCAGAAGCTGCCCGACAGCGCGTGCGTAAGATCGGCGACGCGGATGCCGTCCAGCGGCAGCGGGCTCATGACGCTCTGGCGCCGGCGACACGCTGCTCGATGAACTCACCCACCAGCTGTGAAAACTCTGCCTGATCCCACGTGTTGGCGTCCACCGGGTCGACATCCCATTCGAGGACCGGGATGCCAGCTTCTTCGAGGGCGACGTTCACCATGCGCTGCCCCCACCAACCGCCGAGCGACAGCCCGCCGTCGACACGGTGGCGGCGGGCCTCCCAGACGGCCCACGCGCCGCCCAGACCAGGAATGTGCATCTGCTCAGAGATCGTGCAGTAGCGACTCGCCAGACAGCGCAGCGGATCGCGCGTGTCGAAGCGCAGATAACCGTCCGAGGCAATCGACAGGTAGTTGGAGCGGACGAACACCGCCCCGTAGCGTTCTTCGAATTCGGTAAAAAAGTCCAGGTTCTGCCACAGCCCAGCGCCGACGTACATCAAGCGGTAGCGTTCGTTCGGACACACCCACTGGCGTTCGTCGGCGCGCTGTTTGACCTCGTCGCGGAAGGCGCGCGCCTGATCGAGGGCCCACTGCGTCCCGCGGTGCCACTGGATGCCCATCGTCTGCGACATGACCTCGCCCAGGCGGGCGGGGAGTTTTTCCGCGGTAGCGATGATGGTGCGGACCTCGTCGAAGTACCCTTCCTGTTGATTGACGCGGTCGACAATCTCGCGCAAACGGTCCATGTCGAGTCGTTTGCCGGCAATCTTCTCGGCGGCGGCCACCAGGTCTTTGAATTGCTCGAGCATCACGTCGATGCGGTACGAGCGGTCGAGGTCCTCCCATTGCCAGCGTGACATCTCCCACCAGTTGGGGATCGGCTGGTCCAGCACCGGCATCTCGAGTGGAATGCGCACAGCGCGCGAAAACTCTGCCAGAACGTCGGAGCCACGATCGCCGAGTCCGTTGACCACCAGCGCCGGTTTGGGCAAGCCACCCCAGGGCTTGTCTGGATTGTCCTCGTCCATCAGCACCGCCAAGATGAGTGCGCCGTAGCGGCTGAGGCCACGATGAAAACCCTGGCTGGTGAGAAAATCGGAGTAGTACGCGGACTGGCGGCGGGCGGCGACCAGGCCCGAGTACCACACGTCGGTAATAAATGGCAGGTCGAGTGCCTCGAAGATCTCGTGCGGCACCAGGGCACCGCCAATGGCGTACGGACGACCATTCTCGAAGACATCACGGCGGAGCTGAGCGAACCACTCGCGTTGATACGCGCGCAGTGTCCGCGAGACTTCCAGTTGCGTCTGTTGCTCGTGGCGTCGTCGTGAAGCCTCGCGTTCGGTGTCGGTGAGGGTCATGTGAGTGACTCCAGGAAACGCTCGGCCTGGAAACGGATGGAGTCGAAGCTCTGGGGGATGGTCGCATCGGCGCGCACGAGCAGCGTGGGTTTCCCGGAACCGGACAACCAGGCGTTTAGACGCGGGTAGTCCCAACCGAGCTGGTGGTCGGACGGTGGCAGGTAAAACACTACACCGTCGACCTCCGGGCGCAAGGCGTGCTGGCGCAACCACGCTTCGCGGGCCGTCGCCGGATACACGCTGGATGAGGCTGTATCCAGCCAGTACTTCTGAAAGATAGCCTCGCGCGCTGAACCCGCGAATGGCACATTCGCGCCGGGCGCACGCGAGCCCCACCAGTCATCTTCGGCCACGACGAGCGCGCCGGCAGACTCCAGTGCGCGGTGCAGCTCGGTGTGCGACAGCGGTTCGGAGGTGACGATCAACAGCCGCGGCCCGCCGCGTGTTGAGTCCACTGTCTGCAGATACGTCTCGAGGGCGTCGCGATACTCGTGTGGCGGCATCAAATAGCCGGCGCCGAGTGCCTGGAGCGCATCCACACCGGACAGCCGGCCCTGCCAGCGCAAATCCAGCAGCTCGCGCTGGAGCTTGCGAATCGCATTAGTGAGTTCAATCGCCTGGAGCAAGCGGCGTTCGGACAGCTCCTCACCCGACAGCCGTTCCAGCCGCTCGATCAGCGTCTGAAAGCGATTCCAGTTGTAGGCGCGCACCGACTGACGTTGCGACTGCATCAGGTCGAACATATGTAGCGGCGGAAACAGCGGACCGCGCCCCAGCCGATGCACCTCCTTCAGGTAGTAGTAGAGGTGCCCGTAGGGTCGCGACAGCACCAGTAGATCCAGGAATTCCAGGTCGCCCCGTGCGGCGCGTTCGAACAGCGCTCTGGTCTCGGGTGGGATCACGTCCTCCATGAACACGTCGGCGTGGGGTGTTGGCCGACCGCGCTCGGCGGCGACCAGCACGGGTAAGCGCCCGCAGGCCAGCACCAGCTCGCGCGGGATGGTATTGCCGACGAGTCCCACGACACGCGTGCCTGCATGCTGTGCGTCGCGGGCGAGGTCAAGACGAGCGACGTAGGCTTGGCGCAAGGCGTCCGCCGCGATCGGGCGTTCAGTGATCAGAGCCATCTTCAGAAGCCTTCATGGTGAGCGTACGTCATGCATGGTACTCTAGCGATCGATTGCTCGGCTAGCGCCGGCCGCGCAGCTGGGGTACTCGGAGGCGGAGATCGCCAGGCAAAAGCCGCTGACCCCCGCACGCGACACGACATTGCCCGGCGATGAAGCCACCGGAACCGTGAAGGACTCGTCGAGTAGCAAGTCGTTCATCTGGTCGTACAATTGCTTGCGCTTGCCGGCATCAGTTTCCGTGGCGGATGCGTTCGCGAGCTGCGAATACTGCTGCGAATTGTCGTTGAGATTGTTGGCGCCAACCTTGTAGAACCCGCTGATGAAGAACAGCGTGCGACTTGGGCCGGCCTCGACCGGCATGGCGGACTCGTTGTCACCGCACATGATTAGATCGATCGGAAGTTGTCGCGCCTCAATCGAAGGCTGACCAGGCTTCTCGTTCTGCTCCATCAGGGTCTTTGACTACACGACTGTCAACGTTGAATAGCATGGTGGCCCGGTCGGTTGGAGCGTAGGTGGGCCACTCGGTCAAACCGGAGTGGCCTGGGTCTCCAGACCGCGCGAAATCAATCCAGGCCGTGCTCACCTGTGCGGCGAGCCGCGTGCGCTCGGGTTGAGTTCCCGTGATGGGTGCCACCTCGACATTGTCGAAAACGAAGGGCACCTCCAGGGCGTGGCAGGACCTGAGCTTGCCGCCGGCGACGGGGGTCTGCCAGTCAAAGCGGTACATGAAGACCGGCGCAGAGCCGCCCGCGGCCTTCCGCTCGGCCAGGCGGATCGACCGGGTCCGCATATAGTCACTCAGAACCGTGATCAGCAAATCGCCGGCGTTCGCCTCCGGCCGCTGCCGGCGATAGATGGGAAGAAGGTGCGCAGCGCGGTCGCCTAACGCGCCCACAATCCAGGCCTGTGCTCCAGCATCGTCGAGTGTCGTCAAGCGGGGGTGGAACCCGAGCCCCAGGGCCATCTCGTCCTTGTTGCAGCCGATGATCAGCGGCACCTTGGCAGCAGTGGGTGCTGCCGATGGCTCGAAGGGGTGTGCCGGCAGATGGTGGTCGGTGAGCACCGGGCCCACCTGGCTGCCACCCAGCATCGCCGCGCCCGGCGTCACCAGCTTGCTCTGCGCGTCCATCAGCTGTTCCGGGGGCAGCACAAGCAGCTGATCCGCCTCCGCCTCACTCAGACCGAGGGTGACCAGCAGCCGATTCGTCAGGTCCGCCCCCGCCTCGGGCGTCATGCTGCGCAGTCCGGGGCCGCTCTGCACGATGGCGCGCGTGAACAGGCCCTGGGCTTCAGGCATCGCCATGAGGTGGCTCACCTTACTGCCGCCGCCGGAGCAGCCGAATATGCTGACGTTCGAAGGATCGCCGCCAAAGGCGGTGGCATTGTCGCGCACCCAGTCAAGAGCGAGCACCAGGTCCAACATGCCGGCGACTCCTGCCGCGGCGTAGTCCGCCCCCAGGAGGTGGTCGAGCTTCAAGTAGCCGAGCACACCCAGTCGATGATTGAGTGTCACCACCACCACGTCACCCCGGCGTGCCAGGTTGGTGCCTTGCGTGTGCAGGCTCGCGCCCGAGCCGCTGTAATACCCACCGCCATGGATCCAGACGAGTACCGGCCGCCCAACGCCATCGGCCAGCCCGGGCGTCCACACGTTGACAACCAGGCAGTCTTCGGCCTGCCCAGCGTCCAGCACGGCAGGCTGGCCGATTGCGGCCACTAAAGCGGGCGGCCGCACCGCACGCGTGGCCTGAGGCGCGGCCGGACCAAAACGGGTCGCCGCGCGCACACCCGACCACGCGTGGGCCGGCTGCGGCGGCAGCCATCGCGCGCGGCCGCTCACTGGAGCACCATAAGGAATCCCTTTGAATACATGGATACCCGAGTCCGTCGTACCACGCAGTTCGCCGAGCGTGGTCGAGGCGACTGGTGAGCTGGCGACGATCATGGCTGGTTCACGCACCTCCTGGGTAAGCGGCATTGTAAGCTTGAGGATCATGATCGCGATCGATCAGTTGATCGAGAGACCCGCGTGTTCAGGCTGACGATCCCTGTTCGCCCAACGCGTCGCGAGACGCTACGGCTATTCCTCGCCGGTGTCGGCATGGGCCTGGTCGCCGCCTGTACCTCCTCCGCGCCCGCCCTGACTGGAACACCGCCGCCAACCGGACTCGTACAGGCCGGCGGGCAGCCCACAACGACGGTCCAGGTGTCGTCGACTGCGCCGGCCAGTCAGCCGAAAACTGGCGGCACGTTGCGCTTTGGGTTGTCTGGTGATCTCACGAGTCTGGACCCACATGTCATCGTGCCGGGTAGCTTCGACACCCTGTGGCAGGTTTACGATCGATTGACGGCCTACGACGCTACGCTTCGGCCGCAGCCGATGCTGGCGGAGAGCTGGGACATCAGCTCCGACGCCAGGCAAATCAAGCTCAACCTTCGCAAGGGCGTGCAGTTCCACTCGGGCCGTGAGCTCACCAGCGACGATGTGAACTTCACGCTGAATCGCATCAAAGACCCCAAGACAGGCGTTGGGCAGTTTGTCGCGATGAGCAGTTGGTTCACCAGCCTCGAGACACCAGACAAGTACACTGTGCTGCTCAGGTCCGACCAGCCACGGCCCGATGTGTTCGACCTGTTCGAGTACCTGAACATTGTCGACAGCCAAACCGTGACAGGCGCAGCGCCGCCGGACAAACTCATCGGCTCCGGCCCGTTCACCTGGGGTGAGTACGTCCAGGGCGACCACTTCATCTTGTCCAAGAACCAGAACTACTGGCAGACCGGCAAGCCGTACCTGGACGAGATCCGCGTGCAAATCGTGCGCGACCCGCAGGCAGCGGTGACGCAACTCGAGGCCGGTGCGCTGGATCTGTTTTCGCCGCCGGCCCAGGACGCGGCGCGACTCGCCAAGGATGCCAACTACACGCTGATCGTCAATCCAATCAGCGGCAGCTACCAGCTTTTCGCCGCCAACTGCCAGCTGCCGCCCTGTGACAACAAGCTGGTACGCCAGGCATTGAACTACGCGATCGATCGTCAGCGCATCTCGGACACCGTGTTCCTGGGTCTGTATGGTTCCCCGCGTGACCTGCCATGGCCGGACACCTCGCCCGCCGCCGAACCGTCGAAGAACATGCAATATGCCTTCGACCTGGACAAGGCGAAATCCTTGCTGCAGCAGGCAGGTGTCTCAACCCTGAGCCTGGATTTCATTCTGGCCGGCGGCGGCGACGTGTCCACCATGGCCCAGATTTACCAGGCCGACCTGGCAAAGATCGGCGTGACGCTGAATATCAAATCGCTGGAGCCGCCCGGCTGGCGTACCGTCACAGCCAGCTTGAAAGACTGGAACATCAATGGCGCTTCGTCGGATTACTCGCAGCTGCTGCCGAGCTCGCTGGCCACACTGAGTGCCTGGTGGAGCTACGCCTCCAGCTCGACCGGGTTCAAGGATGAGCAGTACACGCAACTCGTGACGGGGATTGCCGGTGAGGCGGATGCCGCCAAACGCAAGCAGCTCATGAGCCAGCTGAATGATTACCTGCTAGACCAGTCATTCGTGATGGTGATCGTGCCCAATCCGGCGAAAGTGGTGGTGCGCGCCGCCCTCAAGGACGTGGGCTACACCGGCCACGAGTCGCTGGACCTGACAAGCGCCTGGCTGGCATGATCCGCATGCACCGTCCTCCGGGCGGCGCGGAGGCGCTTGACACGATCGACCGTCACGAAGTACCACCGGCCAAGACACCTGTTCCAACGGAGGACCCGCGCATGCCCGAGGTCACGAGGACGCTCACCATCGAATCGGTCAGCGCATTCAACGGACTTGACGTCCTGGTCGCGCGTGACGAAGGCCTGTTTTCTGCCGAGGGGTTGGACGTACAGATTGCCCGGCCGCGCTCCGCACAGCGGTCCGCCTCCAGCGCAGCCGATCGCGGCACACTCGTGCAGCCGGCGAGCAATCAGGGCCAGCTGCTCGATCGGCATGCGGCCGATTTGTTTCAGGGTTGAGAATGCGGCAACAACCGCCGTGTTGCGGTCAGCAAAGTAGGTGCGCGGCAGCTCAGTCGTCGCGGGATGGTCGCGTGTGGCGCACTGGTTGTGGCGCCTGGTTCGGACGTGTACACCCCTCAGGACCTCGCCCACAAACTGGTGGGTCTGGATTACGGCAACGGGACCGCTTACGCCGGCCTGCAGATGCTGGAAGGCGCAGTGCCACGCGAGGCGATCACCACCTGCGCCGCCAGCGCCAACGCGGCGGAGCGATTCGCGGCACTGCAGCGGGGTGAGTTCGAGGCCACCGTGCTCCAGGAGCCGTACATCACTGTCGCAGCCAAAGCCGGCTGCCGGCTGGTGTCCACCACGTTTTTCTATGGCACGTGGGTCGGTGACCCGAACCTGGATCCGGAGGCGCAGGCCGCATTCCTGCGGGCGATCACGCGGGCAGTCGACCGCGTCAACCAGGACAAGCGACAGTATTTCCGGTATTTCCTGCAGGATTGGGCGGGCCGTCCCGAGGTCGACGCGCTGGTTTGCGAGGATTTCGATCTGGGTCGCATTCAGCTCAAGCGACCGGGCCCTATCCCCGAGCGCGATGCGCGCTGGGCATGGGATTGGATGGTCAGCTGGGGAGTTCTGGAAGGCAGCTTCGATCCCGCCCGTCAGTTGGACAATCGAGTTGCTGCTCAAGTCGCTGCTCGAGTGCTCTGACTATCGTAACCCGAGGATGAACCCCCCAGCTTACCGTGTGCGGTGCGGTCAACCTGGGCGCACGACCAACAACTACGGGGTGTCTACGAGTGGGTTCCATCCCCGCGCGCGATCGGTCACGAAAGTGCCCTGTTGCGTCTGGTGCTGTGCACAGCCGTCTCGAAGCCGAAACGCGGCGCCCCATACCCGCACCCGCTCGTCGTGCACATCGTTGTCGCCGGCTCGTGTCGCTTGCGGCCAGATTGTCAGGAAGACGACATCGTGGTCGGAGTCATTGCGCAGCGCGTGAAAGGTGTTGGCGGGAATATAAACAACGGAGCCTTCCTCCACGCGAAAGACCTCCGCGCCGTCACCAGAGGTGGGATCGCCGCCGAGACGAATCGTGCCATGGCCGCTCAGGACGTAATAGATCTCGTCGTGCTTGGGATGGGCGCCGCCGCCGATGGCGGAGTGAGGCCGCAGCGTGCCGCGATTGAGGAACCCGTCATGCAACCCGGTGTTCTCGCTGCACAGGATCTCCTGCGACAAGTAGTACTCGGCATGCGGGACCTGGAACGCCAGGATGTCGTCGGCGCGAAGCACGAGATGTCGTTGGTCGGCCATTGGCCGTGTATACCGTGACACTTGTATGCCTGTCAACGTGTGCTCGGTGGTGATCACGTTTCAACGCGTGTGGGCCGGATCTAACCCGCGGATCACGGGTCATCGACGCATAGGCTGTCCGAACCAGTTGCGGGTAGAGGGCTGATCAGGTCGAGCGTTGAGTGCTCCGAGCGCTCGACGAACGTGCGAATTTGGCGGAAACCCCGCGAAATCGGCGACCGCAACGCCGTACGCCGCCGCCACCTGCGCCGGCGCCCACAATCACGAAACTCCATCTAGTCGAGCGGGTTCCTGACCCACCATGCGCCCGCAGACCACCCGGCTGAATGCGCGTCGCTGTATGTCGCCATAACCCGGAAGAGGTCAGCCTTTAACGGCGCCCGCGGTCAGGCCGCGGAGCAATCCGCGTTGGGCGGCGATCGTCATCAAGAAGACGGGCAGTACGAGCGTCAACGCAGCGGCCGCCATGCCTCCCCAGTTCACCGTGTCGTAGCCAACATAGTTGACCACCCCGACGGTGGCAGGCGTCGTGCGCGGACCAGCCAGGATGAGCGGCACAAAGTATTCACCCCAAGCGGCGATGACAATAAGGTTGGCGACCGTGACGATGCCCGGCAGCGCCATCGGCAACGCGGTCAGGACGAACGACTGTAAACGCGTACACCCGTCGACCCGTGCGGCGTCCTCGATCTCCACCGGCAGGTCTGCAAAGTAGGAGGCGCTCATCCAGATCGTGAATGGCAAAAGTCCAGTCATATAAGCCAGCGTGAGACCAGTAAACGAATCGATAAGTCCCAGATTGTGAAAGAACAAGAAAAGGGGGATGATGAAGATCACCGGCGGCACCATGCGGCTGAACAGGAGCCAGCCCGCCAGAAACTCCCGTCCGGGAAATCGACCGCGCGCGAAAGCGTAGCCGGCCGGCACGCCGAGCAGCAGCGTGAGCGCCGTCGTCGAAGCCGCAATGATTACGGTATTGATGAGCGAGCCCAGGTACTTGCCGTTGAATAGCTTCATAAAATTGTTCAACGTCGTTGGCGAGAAAATCACCGGGGGTATCGAGGCGGCGTCAACCGGGCGCTTGAGCGCGGTCAGCACGATCCAGAGATACGGTACTGCGATCGCAAGCAACCCAAGCACCAGCACCGCAATTTTGATACCGAGCGCAACACGCTGCCTGGAACGCCTCACGCGAGTCGCCGCATGCCACCGAACAGAACGCCGACGGAGACCCCGATGAGCAGGATCATGACCACACCGAACGCGGCAGCGTAGCCGACCCGGTCGTATGTCAGACCGGTTACGAAGATGTGCAAGTTCAAGGTAGTGCTGGCAATTCCGGGCCCACCCGTTGTCAACAACTGAATGCCTTCGAACTTCCTGAAGGAGTCGATGAACTTGAGGATGACGGCGACTGTCAAGACGGGACGAATCGACGGAAGCGTCACATGCCAGAACACCTGCCACGGATTTGCACCGTCCGCTTGCGCGGCCTCCTTCAGCTCGACGGGCACGCCGAGCAAGCCCGCCAGTAGCAGGACGGCCTGGAACGGAACCCCCGTCCACATGTCGGAGATGATCACGGCCGGCATCGCCAGCGCCGGGTCGCCCAGCCACACCGGCTGCGGTAGGTGGAGTAGCCCGAGGCCGTAGTTGATCCAGCCGGCACCATTGGCGAACATGGCCCGCCAACAGAGGGCCACGACCACCGGCGCGGTCATGATCGGCAGCAGATACAGCGTCCGTATCATGCGGAGCCCGCGCCAGGCGCCCTCCATCAAAAGCGCCAGGCCCAGGCCAACCAGCGTGTCTATGAGCGTCGTGCCCACCACCAGATACAGGGTGTTGAACACGATGCGACCGGTCTGCCGGTCGCGCAGCAGCTCGAGAAAATTGGCTGCGCCGATAAAGCGCCAGGTGTCCGAGCGGACCAGGTCGTAGTCGGTCAGGCTCAGGCCAAGGGTTGCAGCGAACGGAATCGCCGTGACCAGCAGCATGGCCGCCAGTGATGGCCAGGCGGCCATGAGCAGGAAATGGCGGTCGGTGATCAGCGTCAGCAATGAGCCCCGGCCGCGAGTGCTGGCCGAGGCTCGGCTTTCACCGCGGCGGGATGGTGCGCTGGCGTCCAACCCGCCCGCGGCCATGCTTACGGGTTGGGGAACGGTTTCGGATAGCCCGCCTGGGCCATGATCTGGTCCTCGCCCGCTTTCATCGTGGACATCACGTCGGCAACTGGCGTATCGCTCGTGATCAGGTCGGACAGCCCATCAGAGATCGGCGGGATGATGGCCACGCCTTCAGGGATGAACGGCAGGAGCGCCACGTTGGGGTGCGCGAGGATGTACGCCTGGGCCTCAGGGAACGTCTTCGGCAGCGCCGCGATGACAGATGGATCCTGGATGACTGACGTCCGACTCGGCGTCAGGAGCGCTTTGTTGGAGGCCGCCGATATCTGCGTTTCCTTGCTCGTCAGATACTGCATCAACTGCCAGGCCGCCTGTTTGTGCGTCGACGAAGCATTCATCCACATCCCGAACGGCTGCACCAGCGCACAGTGATCCGGATTAGCTGGCTGACACGGCATCTCCCAGAAAGCCGTCTCGTCGGAAACCTTTGACTTGTCCGGGTCGAGCACGTCGGGAATGGTTCCGCCGTCGTCTTCCCACATCGCAACGCGTGCCTGCTGGAAGTCCTGCAGGCAATTGGTCACCAGATAGGTCGCGATGCCCTTGGGGGCGTAGTTCTGCAGCAGCTGGCGATAAAAGGTTCCGAACTGACTTGCTTGCGGTTCGGTCCCGATCAGAAAGTTCCAACTCTTGTCGAAATAGTTTCCGGTAACCGGATTGTCCCAACCAATGAACCAGTTCCAGATTTGAAAACCATCATACAGCACTTGCGACTTGTCGCCGCGGACGCAGAACCCCGCATGGTCCGGCGTGGTGAGTTTAGCGGCGTCCTGCATCAACTCGTCGGGCGTTTGCGGCGGCGCGGCGATGCCGGCATCCTGGAACATTCTGGTGTTGTAGTAGAGCAGGCCACCGCCGGTGTGGGTAGCGATACAGTACGTGGTGCCACCCTGTTGACACGCTGCTTCGATGTCGGGGGCGATGTCATTGAAGTTGTAGCTACTGGGCGTCTGGGAGGTGTCGTTGATGTAGCTGTCCAGCGGTTCGACACCACTGATGCCGACGTAATGACCGATGTTTTCTGACCCAGTGGTAAAGACATCCAGCGTCGAGTCCTTGGCAGTCAACTGGAGCGGCACCTTCTCGTCCATCGCGGCGACCGGCTGCTGGACGTAGTTGACCTGGATGCCAGTTTTCTGCCGGAAGTCGTCCATCAAAGTGGCGTAGTAGTCGAACTCGGGTACGTTGGAGTAGGTCTCGAAGGTCAGGGTGGCGCCTGCGTACGGCTGCTGCGCAGTAGTGCTTGAAGCCGCGGAGGTCGGCGCCGCGGCGCCCAAGAGTAGGGCTGCCACAACTGGACCAATGCTCAGACCCTTCGCGGCGCTGAATCTAGGTCTCATGGCATCTATCTCCTGACGTCAGTGTAGATTCGGGCAGCGCGAGCATCGCGCAACCGACAGCGAGATGTCAAGCGGATTGTGAACAATACCGTGTTCGCGATGCGCATGTACCACGCGTTCATGCGAGTTGTTGACAATCAAGGTATGCTGGCCGCCGTGAACGCTCAGCCGCTCACCGACCTCTTCCGACTCGACGGCCGGGTCGCCCTCATCACGGGTGCCGCAGGCGCATTCGGGCGCGCGATCGCGCTCGGCTTTGCCAGTGTCGGCGCGCGTGTGTTTCTGACGGACCTGAATGCAGACGGGCTCGAGGAATCGGTCGCGCACGTGCGCGATGCCGGCGGCACGTGCGCTTCGGCGCCCGGCGACAGCGGATCAAACTCGGACGTCCAGGCGGTCTTCGAGCGGCTCGACCGCGAGTTCGGCCAGATCGACATTCTGGTCAACAACGCGGGTCGCAATCCGATGCAAGGCCGGCCCGAGGAGTTTCCTCTCGACATCTGGGAAAGTGTCCTGCGTACCAACCTCACCGGTTACTTCCTGTTTGCTCGCGCGGCCGGCGCCCGCATGATCGCGCGCGGCGAGGGGGGCGCCATCGTCAACGTCAGCTCGATCGCCAGCGCGTCTTCGCTCGGTCGCGGCAATCTCGCGTACGCGACCAGCAAGAGCGGCGTGAACCAGCTGACACGTGAGCTGGCAGTTGAGTGGGCGCGTCACCGCGTACGCGTGAACGCCATCCAACCGTGCCAGTTTCTGAATGCGGGTTGGCGGTCTATGGTGGGCGACCCGAATCGCGCGCCCCTCGTGGAGCGCGTACTCTCAGGCATCCCGATAGGGCGCATGGGGGAGCCGGAGGAGATCGTCGGCCCGGTGCTCTTTCTGGTCTCGGACGCGGCTTCGATGGTGACCGGCGTGCTGCTGCCGGTCGACGGCGGCAACCTTGCTCTGAACCCGACGGGCACGCTGTCGGCGGAGTAAAGATCAATTCAGGCCGGGGTGACCGGATCGGGAAGGCCACGCCCGGCTGCGAGAGGGCGTTACGTATCGCATCCAGGCAGCTGGACCGCCACTGGTACTCATGCCGCTGTTTGCCTAACGAGCTGGCCGCCGGGCAGCCTCAGCGAACTGGTAGTCACCTTCGCCGGGTCATGGACAAACCCAGGACAAATCCGTGATACCTCGCCTACAACTGGTAGGCTCGTGGTAATGCCTGCCAGCAACGCGTCGGACGCACCCCTGTACAACACCGCGGCGGTCGTGCAGCGCACGGGTATACCGGCGACCACTATCCGGGCATGGGAGCGACGCTACGGCTACCCGATGCCCGCGCGCGACGCAGGTAAGCAGCGACTGTACTCCGAGCGCGACATCGAGGGTATTCGCTGGCTGAGTGACCAGACCACGCGCGGCGTCGCGATCAGCCGGGCGATTGCCATGCTGCGCAGCGGTTACGCTGGCCCCGAGGTGTCAGCGAGTGGGGCTGCGGCGGCAGCGCCGCGTTCGTTCGCCTCACTGCGCTCGGACGTGCTCAGCGCGCTACTCGCTCTGGATCCGCGGCGGGCCGAGGCGGTCCTGCAAGAAGCGTTCGCGTTGTTTTCGGTCAAAGACGTCTGCCTGCAGGTATTCGAGCCACTTCTTATCGAGGTCGGTGACCGCTGGCACGCCGGGGAGCTGTCGGTCGCCGCCGAACACTACATCACCTCCTTCATCCGTTCCAGGTTGTTTGCGCTCTTGCACGCGTATCAACGGCCCGAGGTGGACGGACCTCTCGTCTTCACCGCCTGCGCGCCGGGTGAATGGCACGAGATTGGGATCGTGCTGGTCTCGATCTTTCTGGCGCGGCGCGGCGTCGCGGTGCGCTACCTCGGGCCGAACCTGCCGCTGGAGGCGCTAGCCGAGTTGGTCGCGCAACAACATCCGTCGGTGGTGGCGCTTTCGGCCCAGAGCCGCGAGGCGGCGCGTGCGCTCAGGGGCGCGGCGCAGATGCTGTCGCAGGGCGCACCGCCGCACCCGCGCGTGGTGTTCGGGGGTCAGGCCTACAATGGGGATGCCGCATTGCGCGAGTCCATGGACGGCACGTATGTGGGACCGAATGCCGACGCCGCGGCCGACGCGATCGCGAACATGGTGGCGCGAACGAACGGAGCCTCCGAGCGGAGCAGGCAGTCAGCCCGGCGGCGTCGATAAGTCGCGCACGGCGGACTCCAGCCGCGCCATTGCCGCCCGCCGCTCGACACGTCCCGCGCGAGCATGCCGATGTGGTGCGCCGAATCGGACCCATATGCTCCAGGTTCCTGCATCGCGCCGGGCGTACGCCAATCCGACCGGTACGAGCGGCACTTCGCACCTTGCTCGTTCGGCGAGAACGAGGAAGCCAGGATCAAACGGCAGAATCGCATCGATCTTCGACCGCCTTGATGGCCGCGGATCGATGACCGGGTATCCCTCGGGAAAGACCAGGAGGACTCGGCCTTCCTCCAGAAGTTCCAGGCTAGCTGTGTATCCCTCGCGGTTGACGCGCCAGGAGACGCCACGCCGCCACACCATCGGCCAGCGCGCTGCCGCGGCTAGTCGGCGCATGAGCGCCAGGCGCCACCCGTCACCCAACCAATCCGCGGCTATGAGCACATGGACCTCGCGCGGCACTGTTGTCAGAATCGCGGCTGCGTCATACAGGTGGTGGTAGTGGCGCGCCACCAGGATGGCGGGACCAGTGTGGGGGACCTTTTCCAACCCCGCAACGTGCAGGTCCCCGTTGCGCTCAACGAGGGCGCGTGCAAGTTGACGTCGGCTCCACGCGCCGATGCGTCTCTCCAGCCGATCGCGGCTTGGCCCAGACGAAGGCCAGCGGCGGGCTGTAACCACTGTCAGACAGCGAGGCGGGGACGCAGACCCGGGCTGGCGCGGCGCCAGCCAAGCACCGCCGCGATCGTCGTGGCTGCCAGCGCCACGACGATGGGCACCCAGACGTCACCCGCGGCACTGAGCACGATCGCAAACGCGAGATTCAGCACATATACCGTCAGCGGAAAACCAGGCGAGACGATCGCGTGATCGGAGCGCCACAGCCATCGACTGAGGCCCATGAACAACGCGCCGGTGGCGGTCCAGCCGGCGAAATTCTGGATCGGCATCCCGAAATATGGCCCGGACTGGTGCCATACCCAGAAGACCAGGGCCAGGCCCGAATGGGCCATGGCCGGGTCGAGCACCAGGTCCCACGCGGTGAGCAGATAGGCACCCAGTATCAGGCTCCAGACCGGCCGGCCTTTGGCCAGGACGCTGCCCAGCATGAACGACGCCAGGCCCATGTAGAACCACGACAGCGGAATGGAAAACGGGACGCGGCCCAGCACTTTGTAGCCGAGGCCGGTGGTGTACTCGTAATTGCCGAACGGATAGCCCGTGCCGGTGCCGATCAACTCGGCACTTAGCGATAACCCGCATGCCAGCACAAAGAAGATCAGCGTGCGCCGCCACCCGAGCGCTACCACCGAAAACGCGAACATCGCCGCGGCGCCCAGCACCATGTGCAGCGGGCCGGCGTACTGCATGCCGAAGGCGAAGACCTGTCGGCCGACGGGCTCGGACGACCATAGCTCCGGATGGGGCAAGGCGATCAGCATGCCGCCGAGACCAAACACGAGTGCCACAGCGTGGCCGATGAGGAGGAGGCGGGCAACAGTCATACGGCGAGGATCGAGCCCTTCTCACGAACGTAGGAACGGTCGCGCCACGTGTGGCGCCGAACCAGCGCGCTCCGCCACAGCGCCAACGCGACAGGAACGTCGCTAACAGGAGAAAGCCAGAAACTCCACGGCCGGTGCGAATAGGCCCGCGCGATCCCGCACAGCACACCGATGCGCATCGCCATCAGCAGGACATTCACCCGCCGCAGCATGCCGCGCGACGGGAACGGCAGGACCACTAGCGGTAGCGTCTGCACGAACACCACCTCGAGCAACCCCAGCCAACCCTGAATGCCGAATAAGGCATCGCGTGCGGTGAGCGAGCGCGGCCAATTCTGCCAGGCGTCGCGCCAATCGGCGTACATCTCGGCTTCGATCAGACCGTCCTCCGCTTCAAAGAAGCCGACGCGTTCGCCAGCGCGCGCTGCGAGGCGTGCCAGCGTGATGTCCTCGCACAGTGAGCCGCGTGCGGCCTCGAAGCCGCCCAGCGTGCGCAGAAGCTCGCGCTGAATCAGGCAGCACTGGCCGTTAGCCAGCACGCCAGACGGGCTGGACACTGAAGCGTTGGGCCGCCCGAAGCGATACACCAGGCTGGCGAGCATCGTCGGATGAACCAACCCTTGCAGTGCATCGGGCACATGCTGTCGGGTGGCGACGCTCAGCAAACGCACGTTCCGCTCGCGAGCGCGTGCCGCAAGCGCAGCGCCGAGCGCAGGCGCAGGTGCGACGTCAGCATCGAGCGTCAGCACCCACTCGGACGATGCGCCAAGCGCGCGCTCGCCATGATGCAGGCCCCAGATCTTGCCATTCCAATCCTCTGGGGCTGGACCGGCCTGGATCAGACGAATACGGCCCTCGCGTCGCGCATACTCGCGCACCACATCGCACGTGGCGTCGCGCGAGCCGGAGTCTACGAACAGGATTTCGCCGACTTGCGGGCCCTGTGTCATGACTCCTTCAAGACACCGGCGCACACGGTTGGCTTCGTTGAGGACCGGCACGATAATGCCGAGACTGCCAGCCGGGATCGCCGCGTCAGGCGCTGAACGGATCGGGGTGTCGCGGCCGGTGCGCAACAGGCGGCAGCCCACGCGCACACCCAGCACTGCCTGCACCACCGCGAGGATGAGTCCGAACGGACCGCTCATACCGCGGCGTTCTCCGCAAGGAGCGGTTGCATGGTGGCGGGCAACTCCTGCGCGATCAGCTCAGAAGTGATTTTTGCCGACAGCAAGACCCCCGGCAGTCCCGCCCCTGGATGCGTTCCGGCACCCACGAGGTACAGACCGGCGACGTCCTCCGAAACGTTGTGGGGGCGGAACCAGCCACTCTGCAGAAGCGTCGGCTCAATGGAAAATGCCGAGCCGAGATAGCTGGACAGGTCGTCCCGAAAATCCAGTGGTGTGAACCACCGTTCCGCCCGTATCGACTCCTGCAGCCCCGTCAATCCGAAGTCATGCTCGAGAAACTGCACAATCCGATCACGGAATGCCTGCGCCTGAGATCGCCAGTCGATACCAGCCCCGAGGTGCGGTACCGGAGCCAGCACGTACAGGCTTTCTCCACCTGCTGGGGCCATACTCGGGTCGCTGCGCGTCGGCGCGTGCAGGTACAGGCTCATGTCCGGCGGCAGGCCGTGTCCGTCGAAGATGTCGCGGATCAAGCCGCGATAGCGCGCCGCCATGACGATGGTGTGGTGCAGCAGTCTGTCTGGATATTGTCGGTCCAGTCCCAGGTACAGCAGAAAACAGCTCATCGAATAGCGGTAGCGACGCAGGCGCCGGTCGGTCATGCGCGTGCGAAAGCGGGCCGGCACCAGCTGCGTGTAGGCCGAAGTGACGTCGGCGTTGAGCACCACCGCGTCGGCGGCCAGCGTTTCACCGCTCCTCAACCGGACTCCAACGGCACGCTTTGTGTCGTCAATCAGTACTTGCTCAACCGGCGCTGAAAGCCGAACCCGACCGCCCAGGCGCTCGAACAGTCGGTGCATCGCTTGAACAACCGAGTACATGCCCCCTCGCGCGAACCAGACGCCACCCTGCCGCTCGAGATACGGAACAATGGAATAGATGGCGCTGGCTCGGAACGGGTTGCCGCCAATAAACAGCGGATGGAAGCTGAAGACCGACCGCAACTGCGGATCGCGAAAGAAGCGCGATACGAAGTCGTAGACACTCTGGGCGGCATTGAGCCGCAAGAGCTCCGGCACCAGCTTCACAAACGTACTGAGACGATGGAACGACTGATTGGCCAGGTCCTCGAAGGCGCGCTGATAGATCCGGCGGGTGGCATGCATGAAGCGACGGTAGCCGTCTACTGCGCCGGGATCGAAACTCCGCAGTTGTGCCTCCACCTGCTGAGGGGTGCCACCGTAGTCGAAGTAGCGTCCGTCCGCGAAATAGATGCGGTAATACGGTGTGAGCGCGAGCAGGTCCACGTCATCTTGCAGCCGGGCGCCGGCGCCGGACCAGAGCTCCTCCAGCAGGTGTGGGGCGGTGATGATGCTCGGTCCGGTATCGAAGGTGAAGCCGTTCGTCTTGATCTGGCCGGCGCGCCCGCCAGGTTGAGCCCGTTTTTCGAGTAGGGTGACCTGCTGGCCCGCCGCTTGCAGGCGGATTGCGCTCGCCAGCCCCCCAAAACCGGCGCCGACCACGATGACGTTCGAGCGGGTCATGAGCGCACAATGTCGGCGGTCAGCGGAGCAAGCTCAGACGGCCGCACTCGGTACGCGAGCCACCATCGCGCGGTGGAGCTCAACTTCAGCCAGGTGGAAGTCGCAGCACGCCGTGAAAAGATGTCGTAGTCGGCCGCCTCGATCACGTCCAGGATGGCCGCATAGAGTCGGCCTGCGATCAGAATCGCGAACCTGGCATCGGGCGCGAGCCGCCAGACCCCCTCGAGCCCACTCTCATAATGCAAGCGAGCGCGGCGGACCTGGGCGCGCATGAGCTCGCGAAAAGGAGCGTCGATTGCGCTCGCTCCGTGGACCGCAAGTCTCGAGCCGAGCCACAGCAAGTGCTCGCGTGAGGAGCCATGCGCGGCAAGCTCGTCCGCTGGCAGGTACACCCGGCCGAGGCGCACGTCGTCCCAGAGGTCGCGCAAGATGTTGGTCAACTGCATGGCTATGCCAAGGTCCACGGCCGCGGCGCGCGCGAGCGGATCATCACCTGCGCCCAGCACATGGCACACAGCCAGGCCAACGCTCGAGGCGACGCGGAAGCAGTACTCACGCAGATCCGACCACGAGGCCATGTCGCGCTGGTCCACGTCGGAGGCGACGCCGTCGACCAGCATCTGCAGGTAGCGGGCTGGCACTCCATGATCCACCAACACAGGTAGCACCCGAAATGCAATGCGCGGATCGGGCGCGGACTCGGGCGATGTCGGCGCGTCTAGCCAGGCGTGCCAGTCGCTCAAGATGCAGCGGATCTGCTCGGTGGTGAGCGAACCTGGTTCGTCGACCAGGTCATCCACCGCGCGCGCGAAGGAGTACAGACCACTGACGGCCGAGCGGCTAGGCGCGGGCAGGAACTGCGCCGCGAACCAGAACGTGCGGGCCCGGGCGCGAAAGATGGGTGGCGCGATCGGCTGACTCATGCGGCTTCCTGTCGCGCGCGTAGCTCGACCAGCCACCGCGGCGGACGCCCCCGCCGCGGTCTGTCCAGTGCCATATCGATCGGAGCTTCATGGCGTCGCGTGACGATCGCGACCTCTATCGCGAACAGCGAGCCACTGCCACATCGCGGACAGCGCAGGCGCTGCCACGCGACGAGTCGGCTGAGTGCGCCGTCGGTCGAGGTCAAACGAGCGACGGGGGGCAGTCCAACGCCGGCGGGGCTCTCCAGCACGCCGCACGTTTGGCCGCAGAGGCGGCACTGCAGGACCGCAGTGAGCACGCGCTGCTGCTTCGGAGGCTCGAATTGCTGGCTCGTAGCCGAGCTAGAGGGTGACGGGACGGAAGACATTCGGGAGGTCTCCTGACTGAGCAAGGTCGTCACGTTGACCAGGACGGAGGTAAGAATGGACTGGCCACGGTGAGGCGGACTCAGCCCAACACGAGGTGCAGCCGCGGTCCACCACGGCTGGTCATGACCTTCAGCCGGCGCTCGGCGGCCGGTCGGCGCGTTTGGCCTGACAGCTGGACGAGCACCTGTCGGTCCGGACGTGGTCCATCCAGCTCGACCAGGAACAGTCGCTGCCACGTGCCGAGCGCCAGCGCTCCGTCGACGACCGGGACGCTCTCGCTCGAGCCGAGCAGCAGCTGCAAGCAATGGGCGTGGCCGTTGGGGCGCTCGTCGGGGTGCATATGGTGGGTGCGCACCCGAAAGTCGTTGTGGCGGTAGGCGCTGGTCGCCGGCGCCAGTCCGGCCAGAAACTCGCGCAGATCTTCGAGCAGCAACGGCTCGTTCTCCTGGATGCGCACAGCAGCAGTCGTGTGACGCGACAGCAGCACGACCTGCCCGCTGCGCAGGCCGGTGTCGCGCACGAGCTCGGCGATGCGGTCAGTGATGTCGATCAGTTCGATCGACTGGCGGGTGGCGAGGGAGAGGAGGCGTGAACAGACGACATGAGCTGCCGCAGGCACTGGTGGTGCGCAAGCCACGCTGGATGGGCGGAGCATAGTGGACAAATATTACGCATATGCCGGCATATTTGTCCATGGTTTGTACACAACGCACGAGCACACGAACGCAGAGCTCTGGGCGGCCACTGCACTGTCGGGCTCGCGTATGGTCGCGAGGAGCATCTCGCCGAGCAGGGCGCCCAGACCGCGCCGAGGCCGATTCAGGCGGCCGGCGCTCCAGCCGCCGGGAGCAGGTTCCTGACCCTCCGACTGACGACCGACACCCGCGGTGGGGCGGCTGCGGGCTGCAGTGTTGGCCGCTCGGGAGACGGCTCCGGGGCGGGCATGGGCAAACGGCGGCGCCCTGGCACCGCGCACAGAATCCAGTGGTGCGCGCGCTTTCTGTATCCTGCCAGCCGGCCGCTGGACAACCATCGGTACCCCGGAGGTCAGCACACTGATGTCAGTTTCGGTTGAACATGCAACGCCGGTCGGAACTCTGCCCGCAACCCGCGGCCACAGCCTGCGCCGTCGACGGCTGTTGAGCACGACGGTCGCGAGTGCCGCCGTGCTGGCCGGAGGGCAGATGCTGGCCGGAGGGCAGGCGCCCGCCGCTGTGCACGCGGCGGCGTCGGCGCAAGTGGATGTGGTGGTCATCGGCGCTGGTTTCGCCGGTCTGAGCGCCGCCCGCCAAATCGGTGCCGCTGGGCACTCGATGCTGGTACTCGAGGCGCGCAATCGGGTCGGTGGCCGGGTGCTCAACCACCCCATCCAGGACGGCGAGGTCGTTGAGGCGGGCGCGCAATTCATCGGGCCCACCCACGATCATCTGCTCGCGCTCTCACGCGCGTACGGGATGGCCACCTATGCCACCTACGACCAGGGCCGCAGCGTGGCCGTCCTCGACGGCGACCGGACGGTCGGTGGCTTCACTCCCTCGGTCGCGCGCGACTACCAACGCCTGATCGGCTTGCTCGACGGCATGGCGTCGGGGCTGCCGGTTGACGCCCCGTGGCAGGCGCCTCAGGCGCGTCAGTGGGATGCACAGACGTTCCAGACCTGGCTCGATGCCCATGTAGAGGTCGCCGAAGCGATGGCCATATTTCCGAGCGTCGCCAATGCCGTGTGGGGCGCCGAGCCGCGGGACGTGTCGCTGCTGTTCGCGCTGGCCTGCGTCGCGGCGGCGGGCAACGAGGACACCCCGGGCAGCCTCACTCGGCTGCTGAACGCCCGCCAGGGAGGCACAGCAGCAACGTTTCGTCGGCGGCTCGCAGGCGCTCGCGGAGCGTATGGCCGCCGCGCTGGGCGACCAGCTGGTGCTCTCGGCGCCCGTGCGTGCCATCGATAGCACCGGCAGCCTGGTGGAGGTCACGGCCGATGGGCGCACGGTCGAGGCTCGGCACGTGATTCTGGCGGTGCCCCCGGCGCTCGCCGCCGGGATCCAGTACGGACCGCAGTTGCCAGCCACGCGCGCGCAATTGCTCCAGCGCCTACCTATGGGCTCGCTCACCAAGGCCGAGGCGGTCTACGACCGGCCGTTCTGGCGGGACGCCGGGCTGTCGGGCCAGTCGCTACTGGATGGCGAACCAGTCCGGAGCACGTTCGACAACACACCGCCCAGCGGTCGGCCAGGCGTGCTCCTTGGTTTGATCGGCGCGGAAGCCGCGCGGCCCTGGTCTATGCGTGCACCCGAGGAGCGAAAGGCGGCGGTCCTGGACAGCTTCGCGTCCGTGGTCGGCGACGGCGCGCGCCAGCCGCTGGACTACTTTGAGGTCGACTGGCCCGGCGAGCAGTGGTCGCGCGGCGGCCCGGTCGGGTACGCCCCGCCCGGGGTGCTGCTCGACTATGGCAGCACCATCCGCGCACCGGTCGGACCGATCCATTGGGCCGGGACCGAGACGTCGACCTACTGGAATGGCTACATGGAGGGCGCCGTGCGCTCGGGCGAGCGGGCGGCCAGCGAAGTGCTCGCCGCGTTCGACGACTAAGCCGGGCGCGGCCGTCTTCCACCCAGCGCGATCGAGCCGATGTCCACAAGTTCCGAGGGTATTGCTCTCCCGGTCACCGCGCAGATCACCCTCAACAACAGCACAAACGACCGAGGCCAGTACTGGCACGATCACTTCGCGCGGCACGCCGGAAGCGCATATGGAAGGCGCGATGACGGCTGTCCACGCCAACGTGACCTGCGGCGCGTTCTTTGACCTGTGAACCTGTTGAGGGGAAACATGCGTTCGTCGTTCAAGCCGACGCTCTCGTGGCGCTCCTTCCCCCTCTCGGTGCGCCCTTTCGAGGTCGCCTCAGCCCTTGTGCTCCGCTATGGACTCGTCCTGTTCCTGATCGGTGGCGGGCTGACGAAGTTCACTGAGGGCGAGGCGCTCACAATCCAGCCCTGGGTCTCGCACAGTCCCTTTCTCGGCTGGCTGTACGCCGTTACCAGTGTTCAGGGCGCCTCGATCCTCATCGGGGTGATCGAGTTCATCCTGGGCACGCTCGTGGGCATACGCCCAACCGGCACGCGGTGGAGAACGTCTGTGACGTCCAGAACGCGGTGGCAATGTCGAGTAAACGGTTCAGCGCGTCCACACTGTGGAGGGCCTTGACGGCATCCACCTCACGGCTCCCTTTGTTTCAAACCACCGGCAGAGCATTCACGTGCGTGCGCCGCTGAGCGAGTGCCAGTACGAGAGCCGATGAATCGCTGACCCAGCCGTACTCAACTTCGACGAGCAGGAGCGTCGCCTCATAGTTGCTGCGCGAGAGGCGATTCCCAACTGGCTCCCACGTACAGTCAGCCAGCAGCAGACACCTATAGTCGCGGAAGAACGCGTCGCGCAGTGTGGCCTCCAAGCAGTTGCTCGTCGTCCCACCGGTGAATACCAGCGTGGTGATGCCGCGCTGCTTCAGAATGGCGTCGAGGTCCGTGTTGTAGAAGCCAGTCCAACGCGGCTTGAGAACGATGACGTCGCTTGGGGCTGGCGCCAGTTCCGGCAGGATATCCGATTCCTTAACTCCTGCTGGCAAACGGCAATCTGGATCCACGGTTTGTTTTGGCTCACCGGCCGCGATCCAACGGGTCCACCGCGCCTGGGTCCAGTAGCCGGCTCCGCCACCTGGTTCCGGGCGTCGGCCGGAGTCGAGATCCATGGTCAGGTACACCACCGCCAGGCCGGCTTCCCTGCTTGCAGTGAGGACGCGAGCGATTGGCCCGATGGTCGCCTGGGCCGTGGTCGGGTCGACACCCATCCGATCCCATGCTCCGCCCGTGCCGACGAAGCCCTGCTGCATGTCGACGACAACGACCGCCGTCTCTTCCGGCGTGAGGTCGAGCGCAGATGGGCGTGCATCCACATGAATGCTGTCGGTTGCCATGCTCGATGCTCCCTTCCTTTCCTCGGGCCGCAGTGGCGGCCGCCGAGTTGATTGGTTAGTCAGTCTGGATTCGGGCCGTGAAGCGGGCCACTCACTCCACCCTTACATCGCCATCACTCTGGTCATTGTGCGTGCTATCGTGCTTGGCCCAGGGTCGGGGAGTGGGGAGGGCGAACCGCGGACGATGGGCGAGGACCTTGTGTTTGGCGCGATGCTCCGGCGCTTCCGAGTGACGGCGAGCCTTTCGCAGGCATCGCTAGGCGAGCGTGCGCACGTGAGCACCAATGCTATCGCCGCGCTCGAACGGGGTCGGCGCGGGGTGCCGCGGCCATCAACCGTGCTTCTTCTCGCCGATGCACTGGGCCTGGGTCCCACGGAGCGTGCCGCGCTGATCAACGCCGCCAGTGCGCAGCGTGCCGGCATTGCGTTGCAAATCGATAGCGCCTTGCCGCCGCTGCCTACCCCTCTGACGAGCTTCGTGGGTCGCGAGCAGGAGCTGGCGTATGTGCAGCAGATGCTCGCGAGTACCCGCGTGTTGACGCTAACGGGCGTCGGGGGTATCGGCAAGACACGTCTCGCCCTGGAGGCTGCACAACAAGTGGCCGGCGAGGTTGCCTTCGTCGAACTGGCGGCGGTAACGACAGGTTCCGCCGTGGCGCATGCCGTTGCGTCCGTTGTGCAGGTGCATGAGCAACCCGGACGACCGATCACCGACACGCTCGCCGCGGCGCTGCGGCCCCGACGGTTGCTGCTGGCGCTGGACAACTGTGAACACCTTGTGGCCAGCTGCGCGGAATTGGCCGACGCACTACTGCGGGCTTGCCCGGACCTACGGCTCCTGGTCACCAGTCGCGAACCACTCGGAATCGATGGAGAGGCCCTCTGGCAAGTGCCACCGCTGTCCTTGCCCGCACCTCACTCGGAGCCGATAGTCGCGCACATCGGAGGTTCCGAGGCGGTGCGGCTGTTCGTCGAACGGGCGCGAATGCGTTCACGGTCTTTTTCGCTCACCGAGATGAATGCTCACGCGATCGAGGACGTTTGCCGAAAGTTGGACGGGATGCCGCTGGCGATTGAGCTCGCCGCGGCTTGGGTGCCGTCCCTTACTCCCGACCAGATCGCCGCGAGGCTGGCCGACCGCTTTCGCTTGCTCGATCGAGCCGGATCGCGGACCGCGACAGCCCGGCATAAGACGCTGCGCGCCGCTATCGATTGGAGTTACGACCTGCTCGACAAGACTGAACAGCGGCTGCTCGCTCAGCTATCGGTCTTTGCAGGTGGGTGGCTGCTCGAGGCGGCTGAAGCGGTCTGCGGCCCTGGTGGTGAGGAGACAGGCGCTCGGTACCCGGATGTGGTTGAAGTGCTCCGCGGACTCGTCGACAAATCGCTCGTGCTGGCCGAGCCGGGTCCGAACGGAATGCGCTATCGCATGCTCGAGACAATCCGGGAGTACGCCGCCGATCGCATGGCAACTGCTGCGGGTGGAGATGCCACATTCGAACGCCATCGGGACTGGTATCTGGCGCTGGGCCAACAGGCACTCGCGAGCTACTGGTGGGGAACTGACCTGCTGGGCTGGTTGGAGCGACTCGAATGTGAGCGGGCCAATTTTCGAGCGGCGCTCACGTTTTCGCTCGAGCACGGGGACGCCGAAGCGGGCCTCCGCCTTGCGGCTGGCAACTGGGTACTGTGGGGTTTCCGTGGCCCATGGCAGGAAGGGCGTGAGTGGATCGAGCGTCTCCTGGCCGTCCCCGCCGCGAACACACCGTCCGCTGCTCGGGCCGACGCCCTGACCGTCGCTGGTCAGCTGGCGTTTCAGCAGGGGGATTACGCGAGCGCTCACGTCCATCTCGCTGAGGCTGTTGGCTTGCAGCGCCGTATCAAGGATACACGCGGGCTGGCCATGGCCGTCTGCCATGCTGGCCTCACCGCTCGCGGCCTGGGCCGGTATACCGACGCGCGCGCCCTGCACGAAGAGGCATTGAAGCTCTCACGCGCGGCCGGCAACCGGAGCTACGAGGGTGTCAACCTGTCGGCGCTCGCGCATGTGGTCTACCTGGAGTGCCACTACGAGCAGGCTCGCGTCTTGGCCGAGCAAAGCCTCGCCATTCTGAGCAGCCATGAATGGGGCGGCCGCGGCAATGTCGACGTCAACATCGCGTTGTACGTTTTGGGACGCGTGGCACTCTGCACGAAGGACTACACATCGGCGCGTGCCTGGCTCGAAGAAGACATCGCACTGTGGCACGCGACTGGCGACATCCGGTGTGCGCCGGGCGCCCTGGTCGGTCTCAGCTGCGTCGCCCTGGCGGAGGGTGATTCAGAGGAAGCGCGTCAGCTACTCCGAGAATCGTTAGCGCTATGCGAACGTGGTAGCTGGCGCATGGCGACCGTGTATGCGCTCGAGGGCGCGGCGGTTCTGGCAGCCGCCAACGAGCAACCACAACAAGCCTCGCGGCTAGCTGCTGACGCACGGACGCTGCGGGCCGCGTGGCAATACCCGCTGCCTCCGGCTGAGGATGCAGTGCTCCGCCGCTGGTTAGACCCTATCTACCTTTCGGCCAAGGCAGGCGCTTGCGCTGCGACTAGCTGGTCGAGCAAGACTTCAGCAGCGGAGGCGGTCGCGCGTGCACGAGCCGTCGTTTGCTAACCACGCGGCTAACAATCTTCGGCGACTCGAACCGCATATGCCCCGGCAATCCAGGCCTTCAGGCTCGTTGAGTGATTGCTGGCCGAAGGCTTGTTTGAACCGCGTGCTGGAGCGCTCAACAAGCACAGTACTGCCCGTTGCGCGTCTGGCACGGCGCCGTCCGCCTTTGGGATAGCAAGTGGCTGACGTCGGTCCTGGCCAGGTGGTGTACCCTAGCCCGAGCTCAATCCGAGGGGGACGACTTGTGGTGCGGTCACGACTGCTTACCAGCGTGCTGCTGTGCTTTGGCCTGATCGTCACTTCCGCTCTACCGGCCGCGGCCAGCGAGGGTGAGTATCTGGCCCTTGGCGACTCGGTCGCTTTTGGCTACCGAGGGATGGAGCCGCCGCAGGTCTACGCCAACCCAAATAACTTCATGGGCTATCCCGAGCGGCTGGCGCAGCTGCTCAAGCTGCAGCTGACAAACGCGTCCTGCCCGGGTGAAACCAGCGGCAGCTTCATCTCGGCGACCGCCGCCGACAACGGCTGCCGCCAGTACCGGAGCCTGTTCCGGCTCCATACGAGCTACACCGACACGCAGCTGGCCTTCGCAATCCAGTTCCTCCGCACCCATCCGGACACCCAGCTCGTCACGTTAGACTTGGGTGCGAACGACGTGTTCCTGCTGGAGGCGGCCTGCAACAACGCGCAGTCCTGCCTGCAGCAGCAGCTGCCTGCTCTGCTCCGCAGCGTTGCGGGCAACCTGAACACGATCGAGACGCGGCTGCGGACCCAAGCTGGTTACCACGGTCGGCTGGCTGGGCTGACATACTATGCGACGGACTACCGTGACACGCCGACCGTTGAAACGGTCGGTGCGCTCGACTTGACGATTGCCGCTGAAACGCTGGAGCACGGCGGGCGCATAGCCGACGGGTTCACCGCGTTCGCCGTGGCGTCGGCGCGCACGCAAGGCAACGCCTGCGCGGCCGGCCTCCTCAATATCCTGCCGAACGGGGCGTGCGACGTCCACCCGTCCGAGGCCGGCCACGACGTACTGGCGCGGACGATCCGCGCCGTGCTTGGCGGCGGCTTCTAGGGGACACCAGACAGGCGACCCCGCACTCTAGTTGCGCACGGGGCCCCGAGATGCGCGCGCTCCAAATGGGCTTTGGGAAGATGCACTCGGCAACGGCGAGACGATCGTGACACCGGGACTACCCTTTGACGTATGAACTGGCCGCGTATCTTTCTTGGTTCGTCGGACAAGCAGGCCAAACTGCTTGAGGCGATCACGTTGGGCATGGTGTTGATCGGCATGCGCGGACTCCAGAAACGACGGGCCCGCTACGCGCAACTCTACTCACGGGTCGGCTTCGTCCATCAGTTCCAACCTGGTCGAACCTGGTCGAAGGGACGGGCTAGAAGCCGCTCACCTGCGTCGATATTCAGCCGAACTACTACGACAATATTCACTCAAGATTACCGCGACTGACGGTATAGTCGTGATTGGCGACGGTCGCGGCGGCGGTCAACTGGCTTTACGCGTTATGGCGTTACTCGGAACGTGAGTCGCCCCTCCAGCCGGAGATCATCGCTGCGGGCGAGGCGCGCTCCAGACGAATCACGTCGCTGATGGCCACCATCGCCCAGGCAGTTGGTCCTCGAGGTCGTGCAGGCCATCAATGGTCATGCTGTGGTGGACGTGCTGGTCGAGCCTTGGCTGGGCTTCTCGTGCGTACACGATGTCCGCGCACGTCGGCACTGTCTGATGCGCCTGCGCCGACGATTAGGTGCACCATTGAAACGGCTCCGCACAGCCCGCTGGGCTAACGGCCGCCGTCGGGCGCGCCCGACTCATGTGTGACGAACCAAGCCCGCAAGCCCTGGATGAGACGCCCGGATTGGGCCGTTCTATCATGCCCGGCCGGCGACCGATCTGCAAACAGCACAGCCAAAGCCGCGGCCAAGATTGGCAACGTCGCCAACAAGTTTATAGGAAAATCCGATCTTTCGTACGGCTGC
Organism: Chloroflexota bacterium; assembly: GCA_019247515.1. GTDB lineage: Bacteria > Chloroflexota > UBA6077 > UBA6077 > CF-72 > CF-72. Next base: position 42,958 of record JAFAOS010000404.1, read on the forward strand.
AACGGCCATGCGACGGGAGCGTTGATCCACAGAGATTCATTCCCATCAGCGCGTTCAGATTGTTCTCCCAGGATGGGCGTTGTAGCGTATTACGGACTCATTCCACTCAATCGAATCAGCGCCAATCTGAGACGTCGGGCCAGCACTGTAAACTTCATCGGCGCGCATCCATTCATCGACCACCTGCCTGACATCCTCGCGCGGGTGCGCTTCTGGCCCTTCGCGCGGGGTGGAGGCCACGGCATCGTCGGCAAACAGGTTCAGCACGGCCTCGAAATCGTCGGAATTGCGAGCGGCGAGCACCTCATCGGCGACCTGCACCACCGCTTGATCCTCTTCTTGCGGTGGCCGTCCAAGTGCCGCAATGAGAATCGCACCGAGCACAAGACAGCAACTACCTCGACGCATCGCCGTACGCGCCATGTGCCCGTCATCAGCGTCGGCGTGGCGGTGTGCACACAAGCAAGGCGGTCTGTTCGGAAGTCATGTGGTGGACTCCCTCTCCCGTCCAGTTCGGCGACATTTGCGTCCGCGTTCTCTCGATGAGGTGACGAAGCTTTGAGACGAACGCATTACCTACCGGTTGGGGCGATGCAGACATGGGCCATAGCGGGGAAGTCGCTCGGGTCGACCATTACCACGTCGCTTGCGAAGGTGTCGGCAGGCGCCTGGCACTCCACTTGCCACTTGTTGTCGCCAGTGGCCGGGTCAACCGCGACAAACAATTCCGCGCGTGTGGACGCGGCGGAGATGACCCCATGATACGTGGCGGCAGACGGCGTGAGTGCTGCTGCGGTGAGTTGCAGCCCATACGCGCTCAAGGACGTGACCAGCACCAGGCAAATCCACGCGAGAATCTGGCTCATCTCTCTGTTCCTTTCCTGGCGGCTCATCTCGAGCCGGCGCACGGTAGAGTCGCCCAGCTCCGCTAACGCGAGAAAGACACATCCTGCACACGTTGCCCACATCACGCCCGGCCAGGCGTTAGTCAGCCGTGGCGGCGCGGGCCTGGAATGCGACGCGGTCCGTGCTGTGCATTGGCGCGAGATACGGGGGAGAGTCGCGGTCAGCCAGAACTTCGGCGGCGCCGCTGGGCAGCCGGTAGCGGCGTTCTGTGGCTGCCGCGGCGGGATTATCCGCCTGGAGCGTGCCATGACGGTCCGCTGCTCCGGCCATTCGATGCGGTGTGCGTTCGTGCGCGCCGGACCGCTGCCCCCGCTCATGCGAGATAGCTGGGCCACCGTGCGCAGCGCACGGTACAGGCCGAGCCCAGCCAGGTGGTCGACACATCGAGCAGCCCAGTTGGTCACTCACCAAGACGCTCGACACGAAGGTCGCGACCACTCGGGGTCTCGATGCTCGTCATTTGCAGGTCCGGCTCGGTGAGGAAGAACGCGGCACGTGCTCGCGGCATTCCGGCGGCGCGGAGGCTCGTTCGTTCATCGATGGGTCCGAGCAGCGCGTCAGCCGTTGACCACCATCCGATACCCTTTGTCTTGCAGGCGCACCAGTTCAGCGACGGCGGCCGGGATCAGCAGACCACCGGGAATCAGATGGGATTGAATGTCAGCTACAATCTCGTCGGCTGAGACGTGCTCGGTGTTCTGTTCACTGGAGGCGACCGAACTGGCCTGCCCATGGACGGTCTGGTGTCATATGAGGAATAGGACGCCGCGGCGCTGGAGGCCCTCGATGCTGAGGTCGGAGTAGTACGCGTTGGAGCGGTCCGGCGGCGGCTGGTCCACAGCCGGGTTCTTGCTGGTGAACCAGAGATTACGGAGTGCCGGCTCGCCAGTCGTGGGATCCTGGACCTTGAAGACCTCGCCCAGTCGGTACTTCGCCCACAAGGTGTCGTCGTACATGGCCAGGTTGGCCGTGGCGTACGCCTGAACCACCACCTGGGTCTGGGCAGGCGGGAGGTCGTAGGAGAATTGAAAGCCGTTCAGGCCGTTGCTGATGTTGTTGTAAATGATTGGGTTGGTGAGGTTGGGCCACGCGTACAGCATGCGGACGGCCACGTCACGGTTGACGATCCGTTCGTACTCATCGAAAGAATAGGCTGGATCGGTAGGCCGCAGGTCATGCGCCCAGCTGATGGTCGTCGACTGGCCAACCGCCGCTGACGCGGCCGCCAATCCCGCGGCAACCTTCAGGGCCGCACGCCGGCTCACCAGGACGCGACCCGTGCTTTTCATAAAGTTAGTCCTTTCCCACGCGGTGCCATGGTGAATTGCTACCCGCACGCGGGTGTGAACGCGACCATCACCAGGCACATCCAGGCGAGAACGTAGCCATCGCTGTTTCTTTCCTTTTGCCGGCGCATCATGCGGAGCCGGCGTGTCCAGCTTCGGCCGATTGCGGTAACACAAGACACACACGTCACGCACACGTCGGCTGTGTCTGTCTGTCTGCGGCTCTCGTGACGGCGGTCGGTAGCGCGTAACATGCGGTTGGGGACCGATGGCGAACCTCTCTGTTGCTGAACTCCTCCGTCAGCACCGCCAGTCGCGGGGGCTGACTCAGGTTGAGCTCGCCGAGCGGGCCGGGCTGAGCTGGCGTGGCATCAGCGACCTCGAGCGCGGGCTCAAGCAAGCCCCGCGCGCGAGCACGGTGCGGCTGCTGGCCCGCGGCCTGGGTCTGTCCGAGCCTGAGGCGGCGGCACTGCTGCGAGCGGCCCGGCCGGGCCAGGCGCCTGACGCGAACGAGAGGCCGGGTTGTGTCCACCACAATCTGCCATTGTCTGCAACCAGTTTTGTGCCGCGCGAAGGGGAGATAGGAAGCGTCGAACACGTGCTGCGTGAGAGCTCGCTCGTGACGCTTACGGGCGCGGGCGGCTGTGGCAAAACGCGCCTGGCGTTGGAGGTGGCCTGGAAACGCCTCGATGACTTCCCCGACGGTGTCTGGTTCGTGGAGCTCGCGTCTCTAGTCGACACGTCGCTGGTGACACAAACCATCGCTGCCACGCTTGGCATCCCGAGTACGGGGCGGCCGCCCGACGAGGTGCTAACAGAGTTCCTTCGCAATAAGGAGGCCTTGCTGCTCCTCGACAACTGCGAGCAGGTGATCGAGGCCACCGCGCTCCTGGTTGAACGTTTGCTGCGCTCCTGTTCGGATGTGCGCGTGCTTGCTACGAGCCGCGAGCGGCTGGACCTCCCCGGCGAGGCGGTCCACCGGGTAGCTGGGCTGGCAGTGCCGTCTGAAGGAGCCCTCGGTGAGGAAGTGGCGCGTTCGGAGGCCGGCCAACTGTTCCTGGAGAGGGCGCGCCGGCTCGTGCCGGACCTCAGACTCGACGCGGACGGTGCCGCGTCGGTGGTGCGGATCTGCCGACGGCTCGACGGCATTCCACTGGCACTTGAGCTGGCGGCCACCGCGGCACGCGCGCTGTCCCTCGAGGACCTCGCCATCCGTCTGGACGATCGATTCCGTCTGCTGCGGGATGCGGGCAGGACGGCGCCACCCAGGCACCAAACCTTGCGTGCCACCATGGACTGGAGCTACTGGCTGCTCGATGCGGTCGAGGTCACGCTATTCCGTCAGCTGGCGGTCTTTGCGGGCGGCTTTGATCTGGCCGCGGTCGAGGCAGTCCACGGAACGGACGCGCTGCCAGTGCTGCTGCGGCTGATCGACAAGTCGCTGGTGGTGGTGGACCGGCGTGGCCGCACCCAGCGCTATCGCATGCTCGAGATCGTCCGCCAGTATGCGGAGGAGAAGCTCGCCGATTCCGGCGAAGCTGCCGTAGTCCGGGCGCGGCAGCGTGACTATTATCTCGGGCTGGCAGAGGACGCGGTGGCCGGCCTGCGTGGACCGGATCAGGTCGCGTGGGTCGAACGCCTCGACCTGGAGCATGACAATCTTCGCGCCGCCCTGGCATGGTGTCAGATGGATGCTGAGGGGGCAGACGCGGAGGAGCGCCTCGCTGGTGCGCTCGGCCGCTTCTGGCGTGACCGGGGGCACAACCGTGAAGGATTTGAGTGGTTGACGCACGCCGCGGCACGACGCCCTGGCGTCATCTCAGTCGGACGCGGCCGAGCGCTCCAATGGGCCGCGATCATCGGCCAGCATGGTGACTTCGCCAAAGGCCAACAAGCAGCGCTGCTTGAAGACAGCGTCAGTATCCTGCGCCAGGCCGGTGATCCGGTCGAGTTGAGCCTGGCGCTTCGGCACCTGTGGTCGAATCGCAGCTACGGACCGCACGCGGAAATGCAAGCAGACGTAGGGCTGTTGGAGGAATCGGTCGGGATCGCGCGCGCGGCAGGCGATCGACGTGAGACCGGGTGGGGACTGCTATACCTTGCACAAGCTGCGCTCACGCGGACCGACGTGGCGGAGGCACGCCGGCTGGCGGACGAGGCGCTCCAAATTCTTCGGGGACTTGACCCGAACAGTCTGCTCAATGCGCTGCTCCTCCTTGGCCGCGTCGCGCTGGCACAGGGCGAACATACTCGCGCCGAATCCGTCTTCCATGAGATGATCGACCAGTCGCACGCCATCGGCGATCGTGTCTGGTTGTCCGACGCCTGGCTCGGATTGGCGGGAGCCGTCGCGGGCCGGGGTGACGTCGCTGGGGCACGCAGTTGCTTCCGCGCACTGGTTGGCGAGCTGCGGGCTGCGACGTTCAGCTACGTCCTGCCGCGTGTGCTGCTGGCGCTGGCCATGTTCGAGGCGGGCCGCGGGCATGACCTGGCTGCGGCGCGCCTGTTCGGCGCGTTCGAAGCTGCCAATTCCGCGCCAACAGGCTGGCCTTTGGAGGGGTTCTGTTTGGGTCCGGACCTCAAAACGCTCCAAGGTCGACTTCTGGACGTGGCGTTCGCGGAAGCCCTCGCCGCCGGACGGAGGCTCACGGTCGACCAGGCGCTCGATGAAGCTGTTGAAAGTGTGGGCGCGCCCGCAGAAACGCTCGACGAGCCGGGTGGTGGTCCTGCCTCGGCACCATTTGCTCCACTCCGCTGATGACACCTCGTTACACCAGCTCCAGATCAGCCTGGTCTATGTCAACACCTTGATGATCCAGCAGATGCTTGGGCACCGGTGCACCACCGTGATGCAGTGGTCGTTGGCATGCCGCCGCGATCGCGGACTGGCGCGCTCGGCGGCTCCCCGATCTCGGCCATGCCTGTCCCGGCCAGCTCCTGCGTGGCGGCGCTCAGCGCTTATCAGTTGCACGCCCGCCCGGCCGTTGCGGGCGCGCTATCCGTGACCTGCTTGCTGGCCACCTGCCCCATGTAGCTTGGCGCGGCTGCAAGCTCGGCCAGAGTGGCGCCGCGGGGCAAAACGTGGCGTTCGCCGATCGGCGCCGGTTGCCAGCGGGGCGCCAGGTCCCGCTCCAGTTCGATCCCGAGCACATCCAGCACCCGCGCCACCGTGTGGTTGACGATATCGTCGAGTGATCTCGGCCGCGTATAGAAGGCGGGAACCGGTGGCTGGACAATGGCTCCCAGCTCGGCCACCTGTGTCAGCAGGCGCAGGTGGCCTAGATGCAGCGGCGTCTCGCGCACCACCAGGACCAGCCGCCGGCGCTCCTTGAGGATCACATCCGCGGCCCGCAGCAGCAGGTTGTCGGAGTAGGAGCTCGCGATACCGGAGACGGTCTTGATCGAGCAGGGGATGACCACCATGCCGTCAGTCCTGAACGTGGTCGGTCTCGAGTAGTAGCGTGCGCTTGCCGGCATTGGAGATGACGAGGTGCGTCTCGACGTTGGGGACCGGCCGCAGCGCCTCCAGCACTCGAATGGCGTACATGCTGCCGGTGGCGCCTGAGACACCAACGATCAGGCGTGTGTTGCGCATGGGTGAAGAGTGACCTCCAATCCGGATCAAGTCCGCTATTTTTCGTTCTAACAGGGTGATGAAAAACGCCCACTTCGGCTGGGTATGGGTCTTCCGGTCGACTGGTGTGGCCGGGTACGGTGGAGGCATCCTGAGCGAGTGAGGTACAGCGGATGCGAGGGCGGCGGGACCCGCAGGCGAGCATGTTGGCGTTCGTCGATCTGGAGGAACGTGTTCCGCCGCAGCATCCGTTGCGCACGATGAAGCGGTTCGCTGACCGCGCATTGGCAGAGCTGTCGCCGACGTTTGATGCGATGTACGGCAGCGGTGGGCGACCCTCAATTCCACCCGAACGGCTGCTGAAGGCGTCGCTGCTCATCAGCCTGTACTCGGTGCGTAGCGAACGCGCGTTTTGCGAGCAACTGGACTACGACTTGCTGTGGCGTTGGTTCCTCGACATGAGTCTGATGGAGCCCAGCTTCGATCAATCCACCTTCAGCAAGAACCGGGGTCGCCTGCTGAAACAGCAAGTGACGTTGCAATTCTTCGATGCGGTGGTCCACCAGGCTGACGCTCTCGGCTTGCTTTCCGATGAGCACTTCACCGTGGACGGCATGTTGATCGAGGCCGCCGCCAGCCTGAAGAGCTTCAAGGCCAAGGACCA
>JAFAOS010000482.1 GCA_019247515.1 Chloroflexota bacterium
CTAGGCATGTAGCACCGCCAGCGGCTCGACTCCTCCGGCGAGTCGCTCCAGGATCACCTCCCGCAGCGCGTCGACGACGATCTGCTCCTCGCCAGACTGCATCGTCTGGGTGTTGACCACGATACTGTTCGGCTTCGCGCCTGGTCCGGTCGGTTCGAAAAGGAAGACGCGCGGGTCGTGCTCCTCCAGGGCCAGCACGAGCTCGTGCGCGTCGATGCGGCTCTCGGGTTCGAACACCAGCTCGACGCGCGGGACCGGGTGTTCGCGGCCATCGTGCAAGTACCGAGCGGCGACATGGAGCTGGAGCTGGACCTGGAGTTTCAGGAAAGCGTTCAGCCGGTCCAGCATCCACTCCGCCTGGGACCGCCACATGGCGGTGTCCGCGTCGTGGTCGCGCTCCATATAGTTTTGCAGGGCCACGATCAGGCCAACGATATCTTCTTTGGCGGCTTTGGCAGCCCGACCGACGCTGTGATTCGGGCTGCCATTCAGCCGCGCCGCGCGGATCAGGTCGGCCCGCCCAGCGAGGATGCCCGATGACTGCGGCCCCATCAGCCCCTTGCCGCCGCTGAACGTGACGAGGTCGGCCCCCTCGGCGATGAATCGCCGAAGGCTCTCGGTGGGCGGCAGCATCGCGGCAGCATCCACCAGCACCGGAATGTTCGCCTCGTGCGCGATTTCGCACGTCGTCTTCAACGACAAGGCCCCTCGATTGGCCCACGGCGACATCAGGTACACGACCAGCGCCGTGCGCTCGCCGATGGCCGCTCGGAGCTGGTACGGCAGCGTCGAGCCGCCGTACCCGAAATCGACGATCGTGGCGCCGGCCGCGCGCACGCCCTGGTCGTAGCCGTTGCGGTGGGCCCGGTGCATGATCGCTTCGTTCTTCATGCCGTCGGTGACGGGCAGCTGGGCGATCCTGGCCGGATCGGTGCCGGCCAGAATGGCCGCCGTCCCGATCAGCAGGCCGGCTTCGGCACCGCCCACCACGATGCCCGCCTCGGCGCCGGTGGCTCGTGCGATCACTTCGCTCGCCCTGTCTTGCAGCTCGTCCAGGACCACGTATGCCTGGGCGGCCTCGCGCATGGCGTCGAGGACCTCGGGCCGGATCAACGTGCCGCCGAGGCGCGTATGCGTTCCGCGGGCGTTGATGATCCGCCTCACGCCAAGCCGCTGGTAGATATCTGGCATGCTGGCTCCTCCCAAACTCTTACTGCGCGCCAAAGTCGTCAATTGACCAGATATGGGTCGAGCGCGTCTCGCAGTCCGTCGCCGATGAAGTTGATCGACAGCACGGTCAGCGCGATCATCGTGCCCGCCGGAATCCAGAGCCAGGGCAACGACTCCAGGACTGTAAGTGACTGAGCGTCCTTCAGCATGTTGCCCCAGCTGGGCGTCGGCGGCTGCACGCCGAGGCCCAGGAAGCTGAGCCCGGCCTCCAGCAGGATCGCGTTCGCCATGCCGAACGTCGCGGCGACGATCACCGGCGCGAGGGCGTTCGGCAGCATGTGGCGGAAGATGATGCGGCCGTTCGACACCCCGACCGTGCGGCTCGCCAGTACGAACTCGCGCTCTCGCAACGAAAGGAACAGCGCGCGCACGATCCGCGCGATCGGCGGCCAGCCCAGCAGCCCGATGACCAGCATCACGTTGTAAATGCTCGGCCCCAGCACCGACACAACGGTGATGATCAGGATCAGCGCCGGGAACGACAGGACAATGTCGGCCAGGCGCATGATGCACGCGTCCGGCCAGCCGCGGTAGAACCCGGAGAAAGCGCCAAGGGTTACACCGATCACGGTGTAGATCGCCACCGCCACCAGGCCGACCGAGAGCGAGACGCGCCCGGCGTACAGTAGCCGGCTCAGCACGTCGCGGCCCGACGAATCTGTCCCCAGCGGATGGTTGATCGCCGGTCCTTTTCGGTACGCGCTGATATCCACCTTGTACGGATCGTTGGCTGCCAGCAACGGCGCCGCCACCGCGCCGGCCGTCACCACGACCAGGATCACGGCGCCGACCATTGCCACGCGATGGCGGCGAAACCGCTGCCACACGCCGGACCGCCGCCGGACTGCAGGCTCGACCGGCGCGTACGTCGGTTCGGCGTGGCCCGCCTCCGCTCGGGGTGCCTGCCTTTTGATTGAAAGCCTGGTGTCCGCCATATCCTGCCTCTTCCGTCGCGCTTCGCTCCGCCCGAGCACTCAGGAATACTTGATGCGCGGATCGATCACCGCGTAGATCACGTCAGCCAACAGGTTGCTGAAGACGATCGTCACGGCGCTGATCAGGTTGATCGCCATGATGACCGGGTAGTCGCGCCCCTGCACGGCCGTCAGGGCCAGGGTGCCCATCCCCGGCCAGGCGAAGACCGCCTCCACGATCACGGCGCCGCCGAGGAGACGCGGCAGCCCCAATGCGATGACCGTCACCAGCGGGATCAGCGCGTTGCGCAAGGCGTGCTCATAGATCACCGTCACTTCGCGCAGGCCCTTCGAGCGGGCCACGCGCACATAGTCCTGGCGGACTACTTCGAGCATGCTGGAGCGCGTGTAGCGGATCAGCGGCGCGGCTTCGGCGAGTCCGAGCACGAGCGCCGGCAGGACCAGGTGCCACAACACGTCGGCCAGCGACCCGGGCTGTCCGACCGTCTCCATGCCGGCTGCGGGGAGGATCGGAATCTTCAACGCGAACACGTAGATTGCAGCAAGTCCCAGGAAAAACGAGGGCACGGATATCGCGGCGAACCCGAGAATGGTGGCGGCGTAGTCGATTACCGAGTACTGCTTGATCGCCGACAACACCCCAATCGGAACCGCGATCAGGATCGCGAGAATCAGGGCGGTGCTCATCAATGCCAGCGTCGGCCAGAGCCGCTCGCCGATCTTTGCCGCAATCGACTGCCGGTCGGCGTACGAGTAGCCGAGATTGCCGTGCGCAAGCTCTTTGAGCCAGATGCCGTAACGCACGAGCATTGGCTGGTTGAGGCCGAGCGCCTCGCGCTGCTGTTCGCGAAAATCAGGCCCCAGAGCGGCAACAGCCTCAGGATTGATCAGGGCATCCACCGCGTCGCCCGGCGCCAGGCTGATGATGACGTAGACCGCGAGTGTGATCCCCAGCAAGACCGGGACGCTGATCGCGAGGCGGCGCAGCACATACGTCCCCATCACATCGAATCAACCCGCCACCGTCCACTCGTCGGCGTTCCACATGTTGTGGGTGGCGTAGCTCGGTGGCTTGAACCCCACCAGCCGCTTGCTGACCGCGAAGATCGAGTTGGGTGACCAGAGGTAGATCCACGGGAGCTCGTCGTTCATGATTGTGGCGGCCTCGGTATAGATCTGCTTGCGCTGGTTCAGGTCCGCTGTGGAGCGACCCTGCGGAAACAGCTCGTCGAGCCGCGCATTCGTGTAGTGGCCGTAGTTGCCGCCGACCGGCACCCAGTTAACCGTCTCCATGTACTTGCCAGAGACGTTCGGGTCGTGGCGGAAAATGCCGCCGCCCACCTGGACCAGGTCGAAATCACCCGCGTTCCGTCGACGCGTAATTTCGACCGCCTCAGCGGAAACGATGTCCATGCCGATGCCGACATCCTTGAACTGCTGCTGAACGATTGGCATATACGCGTCTCGCTCCTTCGTCCCAGGCGTGTACAGGGTCTGGAGCGAATGGCCGCTGTCCCAGTTGGCGTCTTTGAGGAGTTGCCTGGCCTTGTCCGGGTCGAACGGGTACATATTCAGATCGGGCATGCCGATCCAGTCCGGCCCGATGATGGTCTGATTGACGACCTGCGCCTCCCCCTGGTAAATCGCGTTGACCACCGACTCGCGGTCGATCGCGTACTGCATCGCCTGGCGGACGCGCTTGTCCTGGAGGTAGTCCTTCGCCATGTTGACCGCGAGGAAATCGATGCTGGGGCTCGGCACGCTCACGACCGTCAGACTCTGAACCTTCTTCATGCGGTCCATTTCGGAGGTCGGCACGATCATCAGGTCCAGCTCGCCACGCTCCATCTGGGCCAGCGCGGCGTCGACCTCCAGGATCTTGAAGAAGATGCGGTCAAGCTTGGCCGTGGCGCCACCATACGCGTCGTTGCGCTTGAGTTCGGCATACTGGTCGGTCTGGTATTGAACGAACTGAAAGGCCCCGGCGGACACATTCGGGTTGAGCGAGATCGGATGCGCCTGCAGCTGGTCCGGCGCCACGTCTCTGAGGGTGTGCTCGGGCAGGATGCACAGCCCCGAGAAGTCGCCCAGCGTGAGCAGCCAGGTGGAGTCCGGCTTCCGCAGCGTCATCCTGATGGTGTAGTCGTCCGGTGTCTCCATGCCGGAAATGGTCGGAGCTTGCTGGTCGCCGTACTCGGTCGCGCCCTGAATGTCGAGAAGGCGTCCGCGCCAGTACGTCGCGGCTCGTTTGTCCACAGCCCGTTCGAACGTGAACCGCACATCCTTGGACGTGAGCGGCTGACCATCCGAGAAGTTGATGCCCTTCCTGAGGGTGAACGTGTAGGTCTGCGCGTCAGGCGAGACGTCGACCCTTTCGGCGAGGTCGGGTACGGCTTCGAGTTTATCATTGACCCGCACAAGCGCGCCGTAGATCAGCCGCTCGACGCCCTGCTCGGAGCCCGCCGTCGAATACAGCGGGTTGAAGGTGACCGGCTTCGTCCACTGAATGCTGACCTGTCCGCCCGTGCCAGAGGTTTGCGCCGCGCCTGCCGCGGTCGCGCCCGCCGCCGGAGTTGCCACGGCAGCCGTCGTGGCCGTGACCGGCGGGTTGGTGGCTGACGCGGGGGCCGGAGCCGTAGTTGGGGCCGGCGCGGACGGCGCCCCAGGGCCGCATGCCGCGACCAGCATGCCGACCGCCGACGCGCCGGCGCCGGCCGCCAGCATCCGCACGAACGCGCGCCGGCTGTGACCTCGAGCGAGCGGTCCACTACCCAGATTCCCGAGATGCCATCGCGTATTCATTGTGCTGGTCCCCCTCACATCCGCCTCATACCGGTCGCGGTCATACGAGCGCCGAGCCTCGGGGCTGCGAGCGCGCAGCGGAGGCTCGGACCATAGTAGCCCGAAGCGCGCGCCATGAGCGCGGAGCAGGCGGCGTTCCTGGTGCAACTGCCAGGGATTGGGGTACACAACGCCATGCTGCTGTTGGCAGCGATCGGCGACATCCGACGGTTTGACGCCGCGCACAAGTTGGTCGGCTACGCCGGGCTGGGCGCCAGGGCGCACAGCTCAGGTGAGGAGCAGTATGGCGGTCGGATTACCAGGCAGGGACGGCGTGATATCCGCTCGACGATGGTTGAAGCCGCCTGGGTGGCGGTTGGCACGCACCCACACTGGAAAGAATTGTTCGAGCAGCTTGCGGTGCGAGTGGGCAAGCCGAAGGCCGTCGTCGCGATCGCCCGCAAGATGCTCGTGGTGGTCTGGCATGTGCTGACCAAGCACCTAGCGGATCGAGCGGCCGTTCCGGAGAAGGTGGCTGGCAAGTTTCTGGAGTGGCCGTGGAAACTGGGGCGTGACAATCGCGGTGGTCTGGACTCCGGAACGTTCATCCGTCGCGAGCTCCGTCGGCTTCAGCTGGGCGACACTATCACTGCCGTCTCTCGAGGAAAACGGACGTTTCCTGTTCCACTCGGTGAGGCCAGCCAAGCCGCCGTCTGACGTACAAACGAAAAAACAATGGCCAGCGCAGCTCGCGCGTGGGCCCCCACACCCGCGGCGTGAAGTATCGGTCGCTCAAGGGGTGGTGGCAGGGCATGGAGTTGGCCAGTCACAGGACGCGGCCGCCATCATTGCGGGAGCGTCTGAAATTGGATGCGCGGCGAAGCTTCCATCCCTCCGCTTCGCTCTTCTCCACGAGGTCAGCCGCGTCCATTGGCCACTCTACCACGGCTGGCGACGTCACAAACACGACACCGGCTTGACAGCGTCACGCCTACTGGTGACCAAGCGCGGCGGGGCGACTCCCGTCCCTACCGGAGCCACTACCTCCTTCCTGGCAGGCGGCCCGTGGACGCCTTTGTTCAAAAGGCGTCCACGGGTTGCTCTGCGTTCAATGCAGCAGTTGCGCCGCCGGATCCACGCTCCCTGCGCCGCGCTCGTTTTGTGCTACGTTGCTGTCAGGACGGCTGACGCAGACTTCGACCGCGGCGACCGGTCGTTAAGCGTCGCACCTACGCTGGGTGACACCCGGAACGCCTGATGTCTCGGAGACTGTCGCAAGCGGGTGGCGGGAGCCGCTCGCCGGGTTGTCCTGGGCGGATGTCGACTCTCTCGACGAGCCGATCCCGCGAAGTCGCCGCATTGTTGGATTGGTTGCGCAGCTTGCGGAATGTTGCGCGCAGTGGCTCTCCGCCGACGTCGTTGAACATGGCGGCGTTGTTTACGACAGCATTTTGTCGAATTCGTAACGGAGGATGATGATGCCATTGCTCAGCGGGGTCGAGCCGACCAGATTGAAACCGACAGACGGACTGGGACCGAACAGCAAGTCGTTAACAGTGCCGCGGCCCACGATCAGTGGATAAATCCACAGCCGCAACTCGTCGAGCAGACCGTGTTCGACCAGCAGCCGCGAGACGGAGCCGTAGCCATACTGCACGATGTTCTTGCCCGGCGACTCCTTCAGGCGATTGATCGCCTCGACGGGATTGGACTGAATGATCTCGGTGTTCTGCCATCCCGGATTCTTCAGCGTCGTCGAGACGACGTATTTGGGCATGGCATTGATGTGCTCTGAGTACGGATCGCCAGAACGCGTCTGCCACACAGGTGCGAATCCCTCGTAGGTCCGCCGCCCCATCAATAGTGCGTCGCATGACAGCAGCAGATCTGTCTGAATCCCGTCGCGGCGCTCATCGCTCGGACGGTTCAGCGATGGCCACAGGTGTGGGTCCTGGATCACGCCATCAAGCGTGATATAGGTCGAATTAATGATCTTGCGCATACGTCCTTCTCCACTCCAAGTCTCAAGACGCCGATGCCTGATGCTGTACGATCGCTGCGAAGTCGCCTGGCTAGCCGGGATGTGTTCGTAGAGTTTGACGCGGGCACGCGTGACAGTATCTGCCGGCCGTTAGCGGATCGGCCAAAACATGGCAACGCGTAGCCCAGCGCCATGAAATGTCCCATGAGGGCGGTACGACTCGGTCCCAAGTGGCCGGGTTACGCGAGGGCTCGCGGCGGCGAAGACTTCAGACTGATCGGACATTGCCGAGGCCGCACCCGGGTTCTGCGTGCGATTCGCATTCAGATCAGACACCGGCCCGCGTGAACGTCACATGCGTGACTCCACTGGGTGAGGACGTGGCCTCGACCCGGTAGTCCTTGTCGAGTCCCTCCAGTCCGTCCCAGAGGCGGACACCTCGCCCGACCAAAATCGGCACCACCACGACGTGCATGTGGTCGACCAGCCCGGCGGCAAGGAAGTCGCGGACGGTGGTGACACCTCCGCCGATGCGTACGTCCTGGCCGCCCGCGGCCTGGCGCGCTTGCTCGAGCGCTTCAACGGGCGAGCCGTCGATGAAGTGGAACGTAGTGCCGCCCTGCATCTCGAGCGACGCTCGTGGGTGATGGGTGAGGACGAAGACCGGCGTGTGGAACGGTGGGTTGGGGCCCCACCAGCCCTTCCATTCCGGATCCTGGTGCCATCCAGGGTAACCGAACTTCCCGGCGCCCATGATCTCGGCGCCGATCCCAAGATCAAACTGCCTGGCGAAGGTTTCGTCGACGCCGCCGCCTCCACCTGGTTCCCTGGCGCCGCGCCACCACCTGGTGGCGAACATCCAGTCGTGCAGGCTGTGCCCGGCGTGACCAAACGGCGCGTCGAGGCTTTGGACATCGCCGGTGCCGAAGCCATCCAGTGAGACAGAGAAGTTCTGGATGCGGGTGCGTGACATTGTTGTCTCCTTCTCCTTGTTAGCGAGTGTTTTGCAATAGGCGCGGACGCCGGCCCGACCCGTGACGGACCTCACGGGTATCAATCCGGCTCGGTGGCTTTCGTCCAGCGACGGCCATCCGACCAAACTATCAGACCAGTCATCGTCGGTCGCATCGTTTTCTCTCCTTCGCGAGAGTCAGGCCGCGACATGGCACGAATCGCGTTCGCGCCCAACTCCCAAGCTGCCAAACGCCGGAAGCCGTGCGACTGTCGCATTCTCGATGTTTCCGATGACTCTGTGAGTGCTACGTACGCCACCGGCACCGAACCAATGACCAAAGCCAACATAAACGCAATCTCAAATACGAGCCCAAGCGTCTCGCTACGTTGGCGTGTCGCGAAGAACGCCAGCATCAACGGTGTGGTTGAACCCAATGTCCACGCCGCCCATGCGCCAATCACTCGCGCGCGCCATAGACCGATCGCCAGCACCACATAAGCCGCGAGGTGGCCGACGATGTAGACGACGAGAAAGACTGTCATGGTGGCGTCATTGTTGAACCGCCCCCAGAGTGCTCCCAGCAGATCGGTGCCGCCACCCAGTCTGGCCATCTGCAGCGTCAGGTCCTCCTGAGCGACTAGCGCCGAGAAAGGCAGCCAGCCGAGCAGGCCCAGCCCGCCGCCGATCGTCGCCAACCATGGCGAGCGCTGCATCACGAGCCTGGCGATGCCGATGATGCTGATCGGCAGCACGAACGACCCGAGCACCAAGCTCGCCAGGTGCAGCCCATTGGTGAGCTGGCCGGCGGACGCGTTGGCGGCAATGTTCGCCACGCCGTCGGTGACGTGGACGACGGGATCGAGGACCCCACCGAGACACTATAGGTAATCGGAGCAATCAGGATGGTCACTGCAAGCGCCACGTTCTGAAAGGCCATCACCTGAGACGTGGCGTGCGTCCGTGCTGGGATCATGCCGATAGTCTGGGCCGGCAACATGACAATCGTCGTCGGCCCATGTATGGATTGAGGGTCATACCGCGGTAGCGATGTGTGTCTCTCGCATGTACGCCCCGAGTATGACGAGGCGATACGTCCCGAGAGTGACGCCGCTGTCTGGCCAGTTCGCTAGGCTTTGAACGTGCTCGGGCGATCACACGACCCAACGCCCGTTGGTTGGGGAACAGTCACATTGGCGGCGGCGATTTCCGAGATGCTGATCGTCGGGGGGACGCTACTGATTGATCCCAACCTCCCGAATAGTCGTCCGCTTGATGCGCTGGCGTATTTGCTCCTTACCAGTGCTGGCGTTTCGTGTCACCACCGTCCGCGACTTCCTTGGAAGTCTCGCGCCAATACGGGGTGTCGGAAGGTCTACGTATGTGGCGCGGCAGGCCGGTCGTGATTGCGTCAGAGTTTCGATGGGCGACAGCCTGAGCGGAATCAGTGGGAAGCTGATGACGTTGCGTCGTGCTGCGCCTTCGTCAGTTCCAGGCGAATCGGTTCCAGATGCGCGCCGATGGCTGCAACAAACGCTCTCTCGATGCGGTCAACGACACCGTCTTCCATGCGGCCAAGGTGATACCACCCCTGGTCATCAGGATTCGGTTCACGCCAGCCGCCGTGCATGCCGTTAACTTTGATCTCGAGGTGCCGAATCTGCTCGTCGTCTCCTGCGCACATGAGGGCATGCTCATGGTGGATGCTGCCGGGATCACCTGGACAGTCCCCCGAATCTCAGGCCGATGTTGAGCGAGCCCCTGGTCTATGTCGTCGCGCTTGTGGCGGCGTTCGTGATTGCCACCCTTGCCAGCCCAGTCGGCGTCTCAGGGGCCGTCCTCTTACTGCCCTTCCAGGTGAGCGTCCTTGGGACGCCGAGCCCAGCGGTCACACCGACAAACCTGCTGTACAACACCGTCGCGACACCGGGCGCGCTGTATCGATACTGGCGCCAAAACCAGACCGGTGGCGCCCTGACCCGCGTTCTGCTCGCCGGAACGATCCCGGGTGTCGTAGCCGGTGCGATTGTGCGCGTCGAGCTTTTGCCCGATCCACGGGCCTTCCAGGCGGTGATCGCGATCGTGCTCATTCCGCTCGGTGCGTGGATACTGGTCGGCCGCCGCAGCGGGCCTATTCGTCTGCGTGCCGCGCACATCAATTCCGTGGTACTCGCCGTCATCGCGGCCCTCGTTGGCTGCGTGGGTGGCATCTACGGCATCGGTGGTGGGTCACTCCTGGCCCCCATCCTTATTGGATCCGGGCGTTCACCGAGCGAAGTCGCGCCTGCGACGCTGGCTTCCACGTTCGTGACCTCAGTGGCTGGCGTGATTACGTTTGTGCTCCTGTCCGTCGAGCATCAAGGCATGGTAGCCCCAGATTGGGGAATCGGCCTGGCTCTCGGCGTCGGCGGACTGGTCGGCGGCTACACCGGCGCTCTCCTGCAGCCCCATCTGCCCGAGATCGCTATCCGTCGTCTGCTCGGTCTGCTGGTGCTCGCAATCGGTATCCGTTACGCATGGCTGGCCTGGTCAGAATGACTTGCTCACAGGGTCGCGATGATGCGACCTGGCCATTCGTCGCCCAAGCGGCTCGACGCCTTGTGCTGCCTCGGCATCGTTACCTACTTCAGCAATCTTAGAAGAATGTCCCGTCGGACCGCATGACGTCGACACCCGCTGAATTCCAAGCGAGTCGTGGCCAGCAAATTGGCCATTCGAGCAGTGGACCAATTTCTGCCGGACGTGACGACCGCCTCAGCGATTCTCGACCGAGTACTTCATCACTGTGAGGGCGATTCGTATCGTTTGCGCGAGGCGAAGAGCACGATTGGCCGACCGAGAGGATGAGCGCGATCACCGTCCTGGACGATGGTCTATCGGAACGAGATCGAGTGCCGCTCTGCCGGCTTGAGTCAGGTCGCGTTCGAGTGAGTAGAAGCTCCAAACGCCTCGCCTGAAGCTGGTCACGAGCCCCGCCTGCTTGAGCTTGATGAGATGATGGCTGACCGTTGGCTGGCCAAGGTCGAAAGCAGCCACAAAGTCGCAGACGCAGATCGGTTCGGTGGCGGCCTTGAGCATGTGCAGCATCTGGAGGCGGGTGGGATCAGCCAACGCGCGGAACAGGACCGCTAGCTGGTCGGCTTGTTGGTCGGGCAGTGGCGGAACGACGGCGACGTAGCAGCCCTTGATACGAGGCGAGAGCAGGTCCAAATGGACGCGAGCCACCAGTTGAGCATATTGTATCCATTGACAGACGTCGATACGTTGGTCTACGGTTCCATCGACACGCGTCGATAGGAGTATGCCCGTGGAACACGACCCTGCCGCAGATGAGGTCCGCGAGGCCGTCCGTACCCGCTACGCCGCCGCGGCTGCTGCCGTCGCACGCGACAACCCAATCAGCGCCGAGGCTGCGCTGCCGGTGTTGCAACCGTCCGCGTGTTGCGACTCGGCAACGGGCTGCTGCGCAGACGCGGCCGGCAGCGCGATCCCCCAGGATCTCTACTTCGCACAAATTGGGAGCAGTTCCGCTACCAGGCAAGCCACTCGGGCACGAATCCCCTCGAGATCCTGATCAGCCCGTTTACTGTTTCCCACCTCGAACTCGACTGGACGGCTGCGACAGGCGGCATCATCATCTCGTCGCCGTCGGTAGTCGACAGCGTGGTCTACGTGGGGTCGGCGGACTCCAAGCTGTATGCGTTTAACGCCACCACCGGAGCTCTCGTGTGGAGCGCCGCGACGGCCGGCGCCATCCAGTCCTCCCCTGCGGTAGTCGATGGCGTCGTCTACGTGGGTTCCTTCGACTCCAAACTCTACGCGTTCGACGCGAGAACCGGGGCACTCCTGTGGAGCGCCACGACAGGCGCCAAACTCGTCTCCTCGCCGGCGGTGGCGAACGGGGTCGTCTACATCGGCTCCTACGATTCCAAACTCTACGCGTTCAACGCGAGGACCGGGGCACTTCTGTGGAGTGCTGCCACCAATGACGCCATCCAGTCTTCGCCGGCGGTCGCCAACCGCATCGTGTACGTCGGCACCCTCGGCTCGACTCTGTACGCGTTCAGGGCCCGCGATGGCGCCCCCGTGTGGAAGGCGATGACCGGCGCGCAACTCGTGTCTGCGCCAGCGGTGACGGACGGGACCGTGTACGTCGGCTCCGATGACTTCAAGCTGCTCGCGTTCTTTCCCGTGGTGGCGGCGTCGCGGGGCAGCCATGGTCCGGCGTACAGGCCAGCGAGCCAGGCATCGCGGGCTACGTCACATTGCTCGAAACGTGATGTGCAATCCACGAGCTGGTCTTCGGGATCCTGTTCTTCGTTATCGTGGCAATCCCGCTGCGGCCTGGGCAGTGGTGGGCATGGTGACTGGTCGCCTTTTACCATCTGCAATGATGTTCGAACGATTGCATGCAGAAGACT
>JAFAOS010000530.1 GCA_019247515.1 Chloroflexota bacterium
GTCGGAATGGCCGAGGTCGCCCTCACCAGGTGCTTGGGTCCCGTGACGTGCAGCGCCTGCATGTCGGCGCGATACAGCTCGATCTGCTCGTCGCCGAGCGAGCGCCAGCTCACGCCCAGCTTGCGCGCTCGCATCAGGATCGAATCATCGATGTCGGTGACGTTCTGGATGTACGTCACCTCTCGGTCGGGAGCCAGCCAGCGCATGGTTCGCACCAGGGCGTCGAACTGGACGAACGTAAAGGCGTGCCCGAGGTGGGTCGTGTCGTACGGGGTGATGCCGCACACGTACATCTTGATGGGCCCCTCGGGCAGGGCTTTCAGCCCGGCCGAAAGAGTGTCGTACAGGAACAACCGCACGTGCGCAGGTCTGAGCTTACAATTCCGGGCGGTGCTGACGTTCCACGCGGGAGACCCGGACCGACCTCGCGGGCACGCGCTGGTTTTTTTCCGCGACAGTGACGCGCCCGACGACGTCTGGGCCACGTACCTGGTCGTGGCGCCCATCAAGATGGATCTCGGCAAGTACATCCCGGCCGCGTTCGCCTCCCAGCTATCGGGACAACTGACCGCGGCCGCACCATCGGCGTACCCGCTCCCACCGGTGCCCGAGAAGTTCGAAGGCGGCCTGGATGCCCTGGAGCGGCTCGCCGCGCTGCGCTCGGATGACCTGATCGACGGCGGCACGTTGCGCATGAGCGACCCGCTGTACGCCTTACAGCCGGTCACCGAGATCGGCGCCCAATACGCTCAGAACTGGACGTCGTACATCGAGTCGGCGGCGGATGTGCCCGCGATCGCTGCCGAGAAGCCCGCCGATCGTCAGGCCGAGGTCGATGTCGACGAGCTGCTGCTGCAGGTCATGCCCGACCGGGAGAAGGTCGGGCGGCTCGCGCGCCTGACGGGAACCCTGCGATACGCGGTGGAAGGCGGCGACGCGCGACAGATCGACGAGACGGCCGCCGAGATGCAGCGCGTCGCCCGTCATCTGTCTGACAAATACCGGCCCGCGGAGCTCATTGCCGCCGCGCGCTCGTCGGAAGGCAGTTCGGCGCAGCTGGCCGAGCTGTTCCTGGAGCGCTGTTATCGGCTGGTGGACGAGGATTACTCGGCGCTGGCCGATATCGACCGGCGCATCGAGGCGCTCAAGACGACCTAGCTTCCTTCTCGTCTTGGTGCGGGATGCGCACCAGCAGCACGGGGCACGCCGCGTGGCGCAGGACAGAGTCGGCCGTGCTGCCGAAAATCGCCCGGCCAATCCCGCTGCGGCCGTGCGTCGTCATCAGGATCAGGCTGGCGCCGAGGGCTGCCGCGCGTTCGACGATCACGAGGTTGGCGGCGCCAGCG
Organism: Chloroflexota bacterium; assembly: GCA_019247515.1. GTDB lineage: Bacteria > Chloroflexota > UBA6077 > UBA6077 > CF-72 > CF-72. The sequence continues at coordinate 1,347 of JAFAOS010000530.1, forward strand.
GGATGCTCGGTACTGACCTGGAGATTCCTGGCGCGCAAGCCGCTTGCCACCGTATTCAGGTACGCCGCGGCGGTATCGCGGTCGGCGTCGATGATCGGCGCGGGATCGAGCGTGGGTGCTACCTGACCGGTGGTCGCGTCCGCGGCGCCTTCCTGGGCGAGGACCATTTCGGTGGAGACGGTTGCCCGCAACAGGGTGATGTGCGAGTCGAAGGCCGTAGCCAGGGCTTCGACGTGCTCGAGGACCCGCTCGGCGGCAGACGAGCCATCGAGGGCGACCAGCAAGTGCTCGTACATTTCGACGCCCGTCAGAATATCCGGCCTGGGGTGTTGTGTTTGGACCCACTGGGCGGGTATGATGAGCGACGGTGGAAGGAGGTGATGCCACGAAATGAGTACCCATTTCGGCGTCACCTCCGCGGCCGCGTAAGCAGCCTCGGGGCGTGACGCCATAAGCTTTCACCGCGAGAGAGCGACCCACGCGTAAGTTCTGGGTCGCTTTTCTTTTTGCCCTGCAGCGCAGTCGCCTTTCCGAATTCCGACTATTTTGGTATGATTTTGGCGTGGCCATGCCAGGCACTGCTCTACAGACCGCCGCGCTGGATCTGGAGCGGATTCGTGCCGACTTTCCCATCCTTCAGCGCCACGTCAATGGTCGTCCGCTCATCTATCTCGACAATGCCGCGACCACGCAGAAACCGCGTCAGGTCATCGACGCCCTCGTCGACTTCTACACCAACACCAACGCCAACGTGCACCGCGGAGTGCATACCCTCAGCGTCGAATCCACCGACCTGTACGAGGCATCACGCGAGCGCGTCGCCGACTTCGTAGGGGCCCGCTCGCCCGAAGAGCTCATCTTCGTGCGGAATACGACCGAGGCCATCAACCTGGTGGCCGTCTCCTGGGGCCGCGCCAATCTGAAGCCCGGCGACGAGATCCTGGCCAGCACGCTCGAGCACCACTCCAACCTGGTGCCCTGGCAGCGTGTCGCGCAGGATACTGGTGCGCGCATTCGGCTGATTCAGCTAAGGGCCGACGGGACCGTGGACCTCGACGATTACCGCCAGTTGCTCAGCCCCAGGACGCGCGTGGTGGCGATCGCGCACGCCTCGAATGTGCTGGGCACCATCTCGAATCTGCCCGAGATCTCCGAGCTGGCGCACCAGGTCGGCGCGGTGGTGATGGCCGATGGTGCGCAGAGCGTGCCGAACGTGCCGACCGACGTGAACGCGCTCGGCGTCGACTTCCTGGCCTTTTCGGGTCACAAGATGCTGGCGCCAACGGGCATCGGCGGCTTGTGGGGTCGACGGGAGCTGCTCGAGGAGATGCCGCCGTTCCTGGGTGGCGGCGGAATGATCCGCGAGGTATTCGAGGACCGCGCGACCTGGGCGCCCTTGCCCGAGAAGTTCGACGCAGGCACCCCGAATTTCGCCGACGCGATCGCGCTTGGCGTGGCGGTCGACTATCTCGAGGACCTGGGCATGCCAAACGTGCGCGCGCACGAGGTGGACGTGGCTGGCTATGCGCTCGAACGTCTGGCCGCTGTGCCCGATGTGAGTGTGTACGGTCCACGTGATCCCTGGATTCGCACCGGCGTGGTCTCGTTCAATCTGGAGGGCGTGCATCCGCACGATGCCGGGACGGTGCTCGACGAGGCGGGCATCGCCGTGCGCGCCGGGCACCACTGTTGCCAGCCGCTGCACCGCGTCCTGGACGTGGCCGCGACGCTGCGTGCCAGCTTCTACATCTACAACTCCCGCGATGAGGTGGACGCGCTCGTCGACGCGCTCAACACCGCGCGGCGACTGTATCAGCGCAGCCGGTAGGCGCCGGAACTAGACGTGGTATCCGTTGGCGCGCACGCAGCCGTGTGACTTCTGTTGTGGGTCCATCGGCTCGCCGCACAGCGGACAGCGGGGGCGGCCGGCGGCAACCACCTCGGCGATGTTGCGGCTGAGCGCCCGCAGCTGGTCGCGCGTGGCTCGGCACGCGAAGGTCGCTGGCTGATCGGTTGGCGTCTCCTCTTCGGAGGAGCCGCTGCCTTCCAGGTCGTACACGAGGAGCACGTACCGCGGCCCGGTTTCGAGCTCTGTTTCATCCTGTCCAAGCGCCAGGCGTCCGACTTTCAGCTCCACGGTCGGGTTCGGCGGGAAGGTCTCGACCGGCGGCTGACGCGGTGGTCGCCCGGTCATCTTGCCCTGAAACTCGGCCAGCAGTTGTTCGACCGCCAGACCGAGCGCCTGAAGCTGCTCTTTTTCGACCCACAGCGCCGCCGCCCGACCGTCGCCGCTTTCGACCATCAGTCGGAAGGTGCGATGGCCTGGTTCACCAATCGCCTGGGCCTGCAACCGTGTCGCGGGCCCGAAGACGTACTGGGCTTCAAACACCATCCAGATAGTACCGTTCTGGCCTCGTGGTCCTGGATTGACCGAATACACAGCTTGCCTTCACCCTGGGGCGGGCGTAGGCTTGAAATCCAAGACGCGAACAGAGGAGGGCTCAGGCGTGGGCCGCATCATCGTTGCGAATCGACGTGGACACCAACTCGTGGAGTGGAACGCCGACACGGATTCTGAGGAAGCTCGCCAGAGCATCCTCGAGGCGGAGCGCATCCTGCGTGAAGCACGCGAGAAAGGCTGCGCCGTCTCCCGCAAGGTGGGCACGCAGCACGTCCTGGATGACGGCGCGTTCGACCCGTACGCGGAGGAGTACCAGATCATCGCGCCGATCGCGGGAGGATAGCCGCACACTTCTGGATGCCAGTCCTCGATCCGCTTCGCGGATTGTGGCAGCGGCTGCTGGCGTGGGATCTTCTCCCCACGCCAGGGCCTGAAGGCGCTCGTCGCGACGGACCCGTAGAACGCCCCTGGCGTTACTACTGGGATCACCTGCCGAAACGCACCGCGGGCGCCGATTTTTCCGCGCGCGACTATCAAGACGCGCGCCAGCGTGCCGAAGAAGTCGCCAGAACAACCCTGGGCGACGAGTTGTGGCAGCGCCTGATGATGGACGGCTATCTCGACGTCCCGTCGCGGCGGTATTCGGGCATTACCTACCGTCTGACAATCGGCCACCGCATTCGGGTCATCTGCGCCCCAGGCGCGCGCTCGCCCTGGCCCTACGAGTACCTGTGCATCAACCCGACATACCCGCTGCCCGAGCTGGAGTTCTTCGCTCACCTGTTCCTGTACGCCCGAGACCGAGAAGACACCCTGGTACGCGTAGCCGCCCCCCAGCCCTGGGACCAGCGCTTGGGCCGCACGTTCTAAAGTTAAGAAGTAGATACGTATCCTTATGCACGCCGCAGCGGCAAACTAACGCTGCTTGAGGAGGCGCTCCATGAGGAGGCGCATGGCGGTGATGGGCTCGAGCTCGGGCGAGGTGCGCAGCAGCTCGGCGAACAGGCGGCCCGCGTCACGACCGCGGGCTTCGGCCATCTCGACCAGATGACCCGCCTCCGACTGGATCTCTAGCCAATCGGCGGGCGGTTCATGGTCGACGTACACCCGATCCAGATACTGCTGCGCGCGCTGATCGCCACCGATTTCGAGGCCGCGGTAGAGATCGATCAATTCGACCGGGGGCAGGCCATGCTCGAGACGCTCTTCTATCGCGAAGCGTCGAATGCGCGTCTGGGCTTCGATGGCCAGGTCGAGCAGCTCGGGTAGCCGGTCGCCCAGCCGCTCGTACAGCACGTCGAGCGCGTCGTCCGCCTCCAGCGCATCGAGGTCCTCCGGATCGTCGAAGATCGATCGCTCGGTGTGCCCCGATCCACCGCCCGCTCGCGACACGCCGGCCAGTCGGGAGAGTTGCTCGAGGGCGTCCTGTCCGGCCATCGCGACGCTGGTCGCTCGACGCCAGGCGGCCGCCAGGTCGAGACCGCGGTCGCGAGCGCTGGCCTCGAGGTCTACCACTCGGTTCTCGAGGTCGCGCCAGTCGGGCGGTACCTCGCGGAGCATGAAGCGGCGGTCGGCGTAGCGCACCGCGGCTTCTTCGCCGGCCAGGTCGGCGTACAGCGCCACCACCGCGGTCGGCGCCACACCATGTTCCAGCGCGCTGGTCACGATGTAGCGCACGATGCGACCGGCGGCCTCCGGGGACAGATCGTCCAGCGTCGGCTGCGGCTCCACCGGTGTCGGTGCGGAGTCCACGTCCGCGCTGCTGAACGCGTCGTCGAGTGGCGCGGGATCGAGATCGCGTGCGGCGTTCATCAGCCCTTCTTGCGAGGTTTTATAGCACTCCTCGGTCCAGCGCGAACCGTTTTGCTACCGCCGATGTCAAGTTTGCGAGCGCGTCGTCCGGCGAACGGCGGCGGCCGCCGACCGGGCCGTCGATCGCGTAGCGGACCCCGACCGAATCCGGGCTCGTCCTCCGGCAGGACAAGCACTTCCCAGTCGACGTCGAGCTCGTCATCGGCGGACGGCAAGCCGCCAATGGCCCACTGGTAGCTGGCGCTCACGACGCCGCGTCGCAACAGGGCGTCGGCTCCATCGAGCAGAGGTGTCAGGTGTGTACCGAGCGGTCCCTTCTGCGCCGCGCCGCGCAGCTGGCTGATCAGGTCGAGCGTCTTCTGCAGGGCGCCCACCAGGTCGCCTTCCTGCAGCCGGGCTCGTTGGCCGATGCTGGCCAGGTCGTGTCCCTCGGCCCAGGCCAGCGCGACGCCATGGAAGTCGACCGGCAGTGCCCGCGACATCTGGAGTCCGTAGCGCTCCTCTTCGCGCAGGACTCCCCCGTGCAGAACGTCCAGGATCTCGCGCAGTCGATGCAGACGCCGCGTCAGGGGCAGGCCACGTACGGCGGAGTCGCGGTCCATCGCGAACCACGACAGCGTTTCGGCCAGCTCGGCGGGCTCCAGCGCTTCGAGCTGCTGATTGGTGAGCAGCTCGCTGAGGGTCAGCGCGTTGGTGTCGAACAGGCTGCGCAGATAGGGCGCCTTGTGGGTCGGACGACCGTCGCGCAGGTAGTCGTAGCGTTCGAGCACGCGCGCGAGCCCTTCGACGGTCCGCCGAGCCTCGACCGTAGCGGTGCGTCGCGCGCGGCGCAGCTCGTAGTCGATGCGGCTCAGCTCCTGGGTGCGTTCGACGACCTCCTGGCGGCTCAACGGCTCTTCACGCGCGCGCTCGGCGTCGAAGGCGTCCTCCAGCGCCTGCTTGCGCTCGGTCAGCTCCTGGAGCGTGCGGTCGTGCTGGAAGCGCAGCAGGCTGCGGGCGTACAGGTCCGCGAGGCGCTCTTCGTCTTCGGGGCGGAGCCAGAGGTTCATGGCGGTGGAGTACGTCGGCCGGAAGGCGCTTTCGAGCGGCAGCAGGTCGCTGGAGAGCACGCGGAGCGTTTGAGGAAAGGTGACCCACGGCGAGTACATGAGCAGCGACACGCCGCGTTCGTCGATGCCGCGGCGCCCCGCGCGGCCGGTCATCTGGCGATACTCGTTGGGCGTCAGCAGGCGTCGGCTCTGGCCGTCGAATTTGAGCATTTCGCCGATGACGACCGTCCGCGCGGGCATGTTGATGCCGAGGGCCAGCGTGTCGGTCGCAAAGACCGTGCGCAGCTTGCCCGCCTGGAAAAACTCCTCCACCAGCAGCTTGACCTGGGGCAGGAGCCCGGCGTGATGCACGGCAACGCCACGCGGCAGGTAGCGGCCCAGCAGCATGGCGACCTGGCGCAGATTGCGGTCCTCGGGACTCAGATCGCTAAGCCGCGCCTTGGCTTCCCTGACCAGCTCGTACGCGTGCGAGACCGGCCGCAGCGCCACGCAAGCGGAGGCCGCCTCCTCCGTGGCGCGGCGGCTGAAAAGAAAGTAGATGGCGGGCGTGAGCTCCTCGCCCTCCAGGTAGCGGACGACGCGCCAGGCGGCAGGTGTTTCACGTGGGTCCCTGTCCGCGCCGCCAACCCGGTCCTCACCGCGGAATCCGGCTGTCGATACCCCGCCCCAGCGCACCCGCCCCGCGAGTTCGCCGCCGACGGTCCGCAGTCGGCGAGCATCGGCAGTCACGTTGCCGTCGGCGTCCATGACCGGCGACACCTTGAAGGTGTGCTTTTCAGGATCGGCATCCGGCAGCCAGTAGCGATGCTCGAGCGGCACGGCGCGCTGGTCGTGAAAGACGCAGGTGAGCTCGCCGTGCGCGTCTCGGATCCACTCGGCGATCTCCCCCGCGTTCGGGACGGTGGCGGACAGACACACCAGCGGGATGCTCTTTGGCGCGAGGAGGATCGATTCTTCCCAGGCCGTGCCGCGCTCGGTGTCACCCATGTAGTGGACCTCGTCGAAGACGATGGCGCCGACGTCGTCCAGGGTGGAGCCGGTGACCAGCATGTTGCGCAGGACTTCCGTGGTCATCACCAGGATGGGCGCGTCGCGATTGACCACCACGTCGCCGGTCAGCAGTCCGATGTGATTGTCGCCCCAGATGCCCCGGAAGTCGCGGTACTTCTGGTTCGACAGCGCCTTGATCGGCGTGGTGTAGATGGCGCGCGCCTGACGGGTGCGCGCCATGAAAATGCCGAACTCGCCCACGACAGTTTTGCCGGTGCCCGTCGGCGCCGCCAACAGCACGGAGTGATGATTCGCGAGGGCGCGGATCGCCTCGATTTGAAAGTCATCGAGCTGGTAGGGAAGGTCCGCGGTGAACGCGTCGACGAGCGCTTCGGGTGTCATTGGCTACTAGAGAGTCTACGGTCGGCTGCCCCGGCGAGGATCGGAACGACGTCCACCACGGGGACGCTGTTCGGGTCGAAGCCGAGGTGCGGGGTCGGCGCGAACCGGTGTGGACGATTGACCCGGTGCTGACCCAGCTCTGGCTCCTGTTGCGACGCGAGATCGGCGTGTCGAGAAGCGACACGCTGGTGTACGGGCTACTCGAGCGCGGAGTGCGGCGTGAGAACGTGCAAGATCGCGACTTCGAACGCGCCCGGGCCCTGGGCCGCCAGTGGGACGACCAGCAGTTTTCGCTGACAGACCGTCAGTCCTTCGCGGTTCTGGAACGCACGCGTCGGCAGCGAGCGTGGTCGTATGACAATGACTTCGGGGTCATTCGCCTCGGGCCTGCCCGTCGCCTGGCTCTGGAGGTCGTCCGCTAGCAACGCGTCGGGCGTGTGGTTGGTGATGAGCGAGTGGTGAGCACCGGGTCTGTCAGAGTGCGCCGCGGGAGTCATGGCGGGCACCGATCGGCGCGGCGTCTTTGTCCTGGCGGTCGCAACGCTGATCGCGGCCGGCGGCGTCGCCTTCTGGCGCTCGCGACGACGGAGTGCGCCCGCTGACCCTGCCACCTATTTTGCGAAAGGCCCACCTTCGATGACGGACCAGAACAATACTCCAGTCCTTGACCTGCTCGCGGCGATGACCGCCGATTCGCTCGAGGCTTCGACGCTCGATGCGCGGTCCATCATGATCGCGCGTGTCGCCGCGATGGTCGCCGTTGGCGCGCCGCCAGCCTCCTACCTCCTGAACCTGGGTGCGGCCTCAGACGCTGGAATCGACGCGGAGACCGTGCGCGGCGTGCTCACCGCGGTGGCGCCGATCGTCGGGACACCGCGCGTGGTGGCCGCCGCGGGCAACATCATGCGCGCGCTGGGAATCGCGCTCGACATTGCGGAGCTCGAGGCGGAGGCCGGCGGAGCGTAATTGGAAGCGTGACGCAGACGGAAGGACCGCTCAACGCGGACGAGCTCGATAAGTTTCTCGCGGAGCCATTGCTGCTCAAGCTCGCCTGCGTGCGGCCCGACAACTGGCCGTATGTCATTCCGCTCTGGTTCGCATGGTACGAGCGCAAACTGTACGTGGTGGGTCGCCAGCGGGCGGTGTGGGTCGACTACATTCGACGCGAGCCGCGCGTTGGCGTGTTGATCGACGAAGAGGCGCGTCGCCACCGGCGCGTCCAGATGACGGCCACCGCGGCAGTCGTCGAAGGCCCCGTAGCGCGCGCACAGGGCAGTGAACGCTGGCACGCGCTCGATAGGTTGCTGGTGGCGCGCTATATGTCAGACGAAGAAGGGCGCGCCTACCGGCTGGAGACCGCCGATCGGCCGCGCTTCCTGGTCGAGATCACGCCCATGCAGATCACCACGTGGCGGGGCGGCGGCTGGCATCCGCGCTACTACGCGCGGGATGCGGCCGCGCCGCCGCCGACCAGCGTCGTCTAGATGGCACGCGATGGAAGTGGCGTGTGGCGGCGGTGAGCAAACCGTGAGTTAGCCACCGGCAACACTTCACCGGTAGTGACCACAGCTGAAGCAACCACGGGCGAGGTCCTCGTCCCGTCCTCCCACTGGTGGATCGTTCTGCTGCAAGGTATCGCCAGCGTCATCATCGGCGTCCTGCTGTTCACCGATCCCGCCCCGACGCTGGTGACGCTAACCCTGTTCCTGGGCGTGTTCTGGTTCATCTACGGCATCTTCGACCTGGTGCGGATGTTCGGGGATTCGAGCAACTGGGGCTGGCACCTGATTGGAGGCATTCTGGGTGTGCTGTGCGGTCTGGCTATCGTGCGCAACCCGCTGTGGGCCGCGTTCCTGGTGCCGGCCACGCTGGTGTGGCTGCTCGGCATCTTTGGCATCGTGATCGGCATCATGTCGCTGGTGCAGGCGTTCCGTGGCGGTGGCTGGGGGCCCGGCGTGCTTGGCGTGCTCAGCGTCATCCTGGGACTCGCGCTGCTGTTCGGGAACACGCTGGTGGCCGTCACGATTCTGGTCTGGACCGTCGCGGGCATCGCGGTGGTCGGTGGCATCGTGGCCATCGTGATGTCCTTCCAGATCAAGAGCGCCAGGGTCTGATCGGGTCGGAGCGCGGTGATGAGCGCGAACGCTGGACAGCTCATCAGCAACGAGCAGGTCGTCTATTCCACCCGTAAGCACTGGGCGGCGGTGCTGGTCGACTCGATCTGGGCCATTCTGTTCATCATTGGCGCGCTGGTCCTCAGCTGGCTGGAGGGGGACACCACGAGCGGCATCGTGGGTGTCCTCAACCGCATCATCGACATGCTGCGGCTGGCGGCGTTTCTGATCGGCTTCGGCTGGATTGCCTACAACATCGTCGCCTGGCGTACAGCCGAATACGTGGTCAGCAACCTGCGCGTTTTCGGCCACGAGGGCCTGCTCCGCAGGCGCGAGTCCGAGACGCTGCTCGCCTCGATAACGGATATCGAGACGAGCCAGGGGTTGCTGGGTCGAACGCTGGGTTACGGCAACATCCGCATCATCTCCGCCGCAGGTCGGCCCGGCACCGACACCTTCACCGCGGTGCAGCGGCCAGACGGCTTCAAGCGGAACATTCTGGAACAGAAGGCCGCTCGCACGATCGCCAATGGCAGCGTCGGGACCGCCGAAGAGCGCGCGGAAGCGTTTCAGGTGCTCGGCCAGCTGGCGAGCCTGCGCGATGCCGGCGCGATCACTCAGGCGGAGTACGAGGCGAAGCGAGCGAGCTGGGTCGCCAAAATCTAGCCTCTGGTGTCGCCGCTAGCGCGCACCTCACCGATCGTCGCCCACCTGCTGTTCGGGTGGGCGCGGAGGTAGGGCGTGACGCGCCGTGTGAGACTTGGGTCGAGATAGATCGCGGTGGGCACCAGCGACGTCGCGGCGCGGACGCAGCCTTCCCACCCGTGTGTCACGTAGACGAGTGCGCCGGCGCACTCCAGTTGTCGCATCAGATCGGAGGGCGCGCGCTGGTTGCGCCTGGCCAGGCACACCAGGACCAACGCTTGAGACTTGGTAGACACGCGAATTCAACTTTCTCGGAGCGAGGACATCCAGCGCGCCGGGCCGCGACTTGTTGTGGTTCACACTACGCTCGGCACTGCTCATACTCCGCTCAGGCGTGCACGAGAGCGGGTGATTTCGAGCGCGAATTGTGTTGAGCAAGCCGTGAGTCGGGGATCCGCCACCGTACCCCTGGCATGGCGTTAGGCGGAACGGGGAGCGACGCGGAATGAAGCAGGTCGTCGAGGTCTATAAGACCCAGCTGCGCATCTTGTGGAACTGGCAGGGTGGTCCGCTGGCGCTGCTGGCTCGCTTCGTCCTGACCGTGGTGGTCTCGTCCATCGCCTTCCTCGGCGCGGCCTGGATCGTGCCGGGCGTCCACGTTACCAGCTTCGCGGCGGCGGTGGGCGCCGTCATCCTGATGACCATCTTCAACGCGGTGATCCGCTCGGTGCTGCTCGCGCTGGTCTCGCCGTTCTCGCTGATCCTGACCGGCGTGCTGGTCATCGTCCTGCAGATCTTCGCTTTTCTGGTCGTCGCGCAGTGGGTGCCGGGCGTGACGGTGGATGGTGTGGGCGCGGCACTGGTCGGCTCGATCGTGTATGCGATCATCGACACGATCCTGACTTCCATCCTGGGCGTCGATCGGGGCGGCTCGTACTACGGCCATCTGATTCGGGCGCTGCTGGTGGACATTGCCGCGCCCGCGAGCCAACAGCCGGGTCTCGTCGTCATCCAGATCGACGGGCTCGCCTATTCGATCCTCGCCGGACGTATTCGGGCTGGATCGGTAAACACCATCGCCGGTTGGGTGCGCGATGGCAGCCACAAGCTTTCGCGTTGGGAAGCGATTTTGCCGTCGATGACCTCGGGTAGCCAGGCGGGCATTCTGCATGGCAACAACGACGGGATTCCGGCCTTTCGCTGGTATGAGCGCGACCGACAGCACCTGATGGTGTCCAGCAACCCGGTCGACGCCGCGGAGATGGTCAGACGCGTCTCCAACGGCGAGGGGCTGCTGTCCAACAACGGCGTGAGCATCTGCAATCTGCTGACCGGTGACGCGACACGCTGCTATCTGACCACCGCGGCGATCAGGGAACCGGATCAGGGCGTTGGCGAAACGCGTGGATTTACATCGTTTTTCTTCAGTCCCAGCGGTTATATGCGCTCGTTCACGATGTTCATCGGCGAATTCGCGAAGGAGCTGTACCAGGCCGCGCGAACGCGGCGATCGCATATCGAACCGCAGATGCACCGCGGACTGAAGTACGCTGGCATGCGCGCCGCCAGCAATGTCGTCCTGCGCGACATGAACACCTCGCTGATCATTTATGAGATGTATCAGGGCGCGAACGTCATCTACGCCGACTTCACCGACTACGACGAGATCGCGCACCACTCGGGTCCCGAGCGGGTAGAGGCGCTCCAGGCGCTCGACGGCATCGACGCGACGATCGCAACCCTGGCTCAGGCAGCGGAAGATGCGCCGCGTCCGTACAGGTTCGTCGTGCTCTCGGATCACGGGCAGAGCCTGGGCGCCACTTTCAAGCAGCGCTACGGACAGAGCGTTGGTGAAGTGGTGCGCGACCTGATGAGCGGTCGCACGATAGTGTTCCAGACGGAGACCCAGGCCGAAGGCTCGACGTTCGTGAACTCGTTTCTGGCGGAGGTGACGAAGAGCAAAGGTGTCAGCGGTACCGTCGCCCGCGCGGCGCTCGCCAGTCACACCACCGACGGCGTCGTCGAGCTCGAGCACGAGGAGCTTCCACCGCCGGCCGACGAATCGACCATCGCCGTCGTCGGCTCAGGCAATCTCGGCCTGATCTACTTCACCGGTCACGATCACCGACTGACGGTTGAAGAGCTCGAGGCACTGCATCCGAACCTGGTGTCGAGCCTGGCGGCGCACCCGGGCGTGGCCATGCTCATGGTGCGCTCGTCGACACATGGAGCGATCGTGTTTGGTCCGTGCGGCTGCCGCTTTCTCGACGAGGACCGCGTCGAAGGTGAGGATCCGACCGCCCTGTTCGGTCCGCATACGGTAATGAGTCTCGAGCGGGAAGACGCGATGACCCACGCGCCCGACCTGTTGCTGATCAGCCAATACGATCCGGAGCTCGAGGAGGTCGCGGCGTTCGAGGAGCTGATTGGCTCGCATGGTGGTCTGGGCGGACCGCAAACCCAGCCATTCATCCTGCATCCGACGGAATGGGTGCTGGACGAGGCGGTGCCCCTCGGTGCGCCCGCCATTTATCGCAACCTGCGGCGGTGGCTCGGGTCGGTGGGCATCGAGCTTGGCAAACAGACGCCGCAACTGACTCCCGTTCAGATTGAGACTGAGGCGGTGCCGTACAGTTTGCATACCCCTGAAGGAGCAAAAGTCCCATGATGAGACGCAGACCTGTTGTGATGCGCCGAGGCCCGGGCCTGGTTGGCACCGTTGCCCGCACCGCGGTCGTGGCCGGCACCGCTACGGCGGTCAGCGGGTCGATGATTCGCCACCAGCAGCAAAAGGACCAGGACGCCGCGGAGGAGCAGATGGCGCAGCAGCAGGCCTATGAGAACCAGGCCGAGCTGGAACAAATGCGCCAGCAGATGGCGGCCATGCAGGCCCAGCAGGTCCAGGCCGCCGTTCCGCCAGCGCCCGCACCCGCGCCACCTCCGCCGGCTCCCGCCGCGCCAGCTCCGGCCGCCGCGGCGCCGCCGGTTTCGGACATGATCACCCAGCTGCAGCAGCTCAACGAGCTCAAGAACGCGGGCGCGTTGACGGACGCCGAATTCCAGGCCGCCAAAGCCAAGCTGCTGGGAACGGGCTAGCCAGTCCGCGACGCGATTCAACACATGACGGCCCAGCGGGGGACCGGCTGATGGCTCATCGACCACCGGGCGCGGAGCACGGCAATTCCTACAACCTGTTCATCCTGGTCCTGACGGTCCTCTCGCTGGTGATCATGGTCGCGCTGCTGCTACCGCTGAGCCCCCAGACGCACCAGTTGTTGCGGGTTTATGACAACGCGATCTGCGGCGTCTTTCTGATCGATTTCGGGATCACGCTGAGGCGTTCCCCGGACAAACGGGCGTACTTCTTTCGGCAGGGCGGCTGGCTCGACCTGATGGGGTCGATCCCTTCCCTCGGCTTTTTTGAGTTGACTGGCCTGTTTCGGTTGGCACGTTTGAGTCGGCTGGCGCGCATCGCCCGCTTATTGAGAGAAAGCGACCGCGGACAACTGGTGGCCGATGTCGTCAACAACCGGGCGCAGTACGCCGCGGTCGTGACGCTGCTACTGGGCCTGATCGTCCTGACGCTCGCCAGCACGCTCGTGCTCCAGTTTGAATCCAGCTCGCCGGACGCGAACATCACCACCGGCGGCGACGCGTTGTGGTGGGCAATCGTCACCATCACCACGGTCGGCTATGGCGACAAATACCCGGTGACCCCGGGTGGGCGGGTCACGGCCGTGTTCGTGATGGCCTCCGGCGTTGGCATCATTGGCGCGCTGGCGAGCATCCTGGCCAGCATCCTCGTTCCGCCACCGACGACGCAGTCCAGCGCCGAATCCACGACCAGCGTCGAACAGGAGCTCGCCGAGGTACGTATTGCGCTGGCCGAGATCCGCGAGGCGCTGCAGCGCCTGACGACGAGCGGCTGATTACGGCGAAGGCCCGCGTTCGCGCTGCTCGCGCACCTGGGCGGCGTGCGTGCGGGCCATGATCGCAATCGTCAACGAGACCACCCCCAGGACAAATCCGACCGCCACGCCCAGGGCGAGAATGTCGGTGGTGCCGTTCCAGGTCACGGCGCTGCCCAGGAAGGTGACCGCCAGCAGGACCGCTACCACCCCGAGCAGACGCTCCTTGAGGTCGTCCAGCGTGCTGATCTTCAGCCAGGCCGGCATCGGCAGGCCGGGGTCGATGAACAGCTCGTACAGGCCTACGGCGACGATGTACAGCACCGTGCCGAGGAGGAACAGGTCGATCATGGTGACCAGGTCCACCGACAGGACCTTGGCGCCAGTGGTCGAGAAGTCGAGGCTGCTGAAGGTGTGGATGACAATGAAAAACGTTGCGAGGCCGCCGTAGACCAGCGCGCAGGCGGAGGCGACGAACGAGCCGATGACCGCCACCACGATGAAGTAGCGACTGCTGCCCAGAAGCCCTCGCACGAGGCCGCTCATGGTGGAGTCACGAGTCGCGAGTCTCGAGTCACGAGTCAGCAGTGTAGAACTCGGGCAGCGCGGCTCAGTGAAGACAGAACTCGTTGCCCTCGGGGTCCTGCATCACGATCGAAAATCCGCGCCAGTCGTCGTTGGTCCACAGCTCGCGCGCGCCGAGCGCTTGCAGCCGCTGTGACTCGGCGTGTGCCCGCGCGCGGCGTTCGTCGATCGGCGCGGAGGGACCGCCAGCCACGCTCAGGTCAACATGCAGACGGTTCTTGACCGTCTTCGTTTCAGGAACGCGTTGGAAGTAAAAGCGTGGTCCCTTACCGGCTGGGTCGACGATGGCGCTGGCCGAGTTCCACTCCGACTCGGGAACGTTGCTCGCCTCCAGAACCGCTTGCCATGACGCGAAGCCCGGCGGCGGGTCCTGCAGCTTGTAGCCCAGCGCCGCGGCCCAGAACTCGGAGAGGTGTGCCGGGTCCGCGCAATCGATGACCACCTGTACGCCTGCAGCCATAAGCCTGATTATCGCCGCTTACATCCGGCGCCGCGCCGCGTCCGTATACTCGGGTGGGGGCAGTCCGGCGTGGCGCTTGTGGTTCTGGTCTATCTGGCCGGTGTACTGACCATCGTCAGCCCATGCATCCTGCCCGTGCTGCCGTTCGTCTTCGCGCGGGCTGGTCGCCCCTTTGTCAGCAACGGCTTGCCCATGCTCGTCGGGATGGCGCTGACGTTCGCCGTCGTGGCCACGCTCGCGGCCGTGGGCGGCGGCTGGGCCGTTCAGGCCAACGAGGTGGGCCGCGCCGCGGCCATCGTGTTGCTGGCGGTCTTCGGCGTCGCGCTGCTGGTCCCCAGGCTTTCTACGCGGCTGGCGCAACCGGTGGTCGCGCTCGGCGCGCGTCTGTCCGGGTCCGCCGTCGACGCGCCGCGGACAGATACTTGGGCGGCGCCTCGCTCGGCGGTCCTAGGGGTCGCAACCGGCCTGCTGTGGGCGCCGTGCGCGGGTCCGATCCTCGGCCTGATCCTGACCGGCGCGGCGCTGCGCGGCGCGAGTCTCCAGACTTCCGCGCTGCTGGCGGCCTACGCGGCCGGCGCGGCGACCTCGCTGGCACTCGCGCTGGTGCTCGGCGGGCGAGCGGTGTCTGCCATGAAGCGATCGCTGGGTCTGGGCGAGTGGCTGCGGCGCGTGTTGGGCGCGGCGGTACTGGGCGCGGTGGCGGTCATCGCGCTCGGCCTGGATACGAGCGTGCTGGCGCAGGTCTCGACCGCCAATA
This sequence comes from Chloroflexota bacterium, assembly GCA_019247515.1. Taxonomy (GTDB): domain Bacteria; phylum Chloroflexota; class UBA6077; order UBA6077; family CF-72; genus CF-72. The sequence goes on from JAFAOS010000530.1 coordinate 16,470, forward strand.
CAACGGCGGTCGAACAGCGCTTGCTGGACCGCTTCGCGCCGGCGTCGGCCGCACCGAACGTGGTCGCCGGGGGTTCCCCTACGCAGGGTGCACAGCCCGTCAACGCGCCGCCTGCCGCGGCCTCGGCCGAAGGCGCCGAGCCTGTCAACGCGCCGTCTGCAGCGGCCCCGACCGAAAGCGCCGCGGCAGGCACCGCCGTCAGCGCCGTCGCGCCGCGGCCCACTGTTGCGCCACTCCAGTTGCCCGTCGAGGATTCGATCCCCTCCCTGAACGGCGCCGTCCAGTGGCTGAACTCCGCTCCGCTCACGCGCGAGGAGCTCCAAGGCAAAGTCGTCCTGGTCGACTTCTGGACCTACTCGTGCATCAACTGCTTGCGGGAGCTGCCGTACGTGCAAGCCTGGGCGGACAGGTATCGCGACCAGGGTCTGGTGGTCATCGGCGTCCACGCGCCCGAGTTTGCCTTCGAGAAGAACGTCGACAACGTCAAAAAAGCCACGCAGGATTTGAACATCACGTTCCCAGTGGCCATCGACAACAACTATGCGATCTGGCGCGGCTTCGACAATGAATACTGGCCGGCCGAGTATTTCGTCGACGCGCGGGGTCAGATCCGCCACCACGTATTTGGTGAAGGCGACTACGCCGAATCCGAGCGCGTCATTCAGCAGCTCCTTGCCGATGCTGGCCAGGTCGACGTGCCGAGCGGTGTGGCGAGCGTGAACGCCTCCGGCGTGGAAGCGGCATCGGACGAGAACGACGTCGGATCGCCCGAGACATACATCGGATTTCAACTTGCCCAACACTTCATCTCACCGGATGGTTTCGTGCGGAGCGTGGCCCACACGTATACGTCTGGCACGCCGCGGCTCAACGAGTGGGGTTTGTCCGGCAACTGGACTGTCTCAGCCGAGAGCGCGACGCTGAACGCCGCCGGTGGCGACATCGTGTATCGGTTTCACGCGCGCGACCTGCACCTGGTGCTTGGACCGGCCACCGGCAGTGGCCCCATTCGGTTTCGCGTGACGGTGGATGGCGCGCCTCCGGGCGTCAATCATGGCGTGGATGTCGCCGAAGACGGGACAGGCACGGTAACCGATCAACGCCTGTACCAGCTGGTGCGTGAGTCCGGTGCGGTGGCCGACCACCTGTTCCAGATCGAGTTTCTCGATCCAGGCGTCCAGGCGTACTCGTTCACCTTCGGCTGAGCCTCATTCGGCGGACCCGTACACTGGCCAGCGGTGAGGAGTCCGTAGAGATGACACTCGAAGGCAAAGTGGTGTTGATCACCGGCGCCGCCCGAGGCATGGGCCGTGCCTACGTCCGCGGGTTTCTGGAACGCGGCGCGCGCGTGATCGCCACCGATCGCTCGTGGGCGCCCAGCGGTGTTTCCAGCGATGACGTCGACTTTCACGCCGAGCTTGCGGACCGCGACGACGTCCTCGCCGAGGCGATGGACATCAGCATCGATTCGCACGTCAAGCGCGTGTTCGACGCAGCCATGCATCGCTTCGGAACCGTCGACGTGGTCATCAACAATGCCGGACTCCGCCAGCGCGACCTGTATCCGCCGCATGGCAGCGTCACGACCCTTGAAACGGAGCTCGGCGACTGGCAAGCGATGTTCGAAACGCATGTGTTCGGCACCTTGCGCGTGATCAAACAGTTCGTCCAGCCCATGCTGGCCCAGGCTCGCGGCAGCATTGTGTGCGTCGGTTCCGACGGGTACGACGGCCACCGACCGCAGAGTCGCGAGATGCCATACCAGTCCGCCAAAGCCGGCATGGTGACGCTGGCGCTGTACCTCGCGCATGAGCTGCGCGAATCCAACGTCGCGGTCAACGTGCTCCTGCCGGGCCATACCCGCAGTACCGGCTCGGATGAGCAGGAGTCAGCGCGGGCGTCGATGCGCTCCAGGATGGGTCAGCCGGCATACGCGCCGCGGCGCCTCAAACCCGAGCACGTCGTGCCGCTGGCGCTGTTCTTCGCTCAGCAGGACGCCGCCTCAGGCGTCACGGGTCAGGTGCTGAAGGCGATGGAGTGGAACCAGGAGCACCTGCCCAACACGTCGGTCGACGCGTGGACGTATGCGGGCGACCTGGTCCCCGGCTGACTCAGAACGCTCTCCAACTCAGCGGCGGCGCGTGTCAGGTGACGTCCCACGGCTGGCGGTTCTCACCGCCCGTCACTCGCTCGGGGTCGATCTTGATGATCAGACGGTCGATCTTGGGATTGCGGTACGGCCCGCGGGTATAACGCTGCGCCAGGTGCTCGATGTGATCGTCGGCGCCCTCCACGCTCGTGCCGGCCAGCCGTCCCTGAATCTGCGCCCAGCGGAATGCGTTCTTCGGGTCCTGGACCAGCAGCGTGATGCGCGGATCGCGCTGGAGGTGCTTGAACCAGCCGCGGTTGTGACCGCCGTTGAGCCAGAACTGGCCATCACGGTACTCGTACCACACCGGGTTCATCTGGACGCTGCCGTCGCGACGAGTGGTGCCAAGGGTGATGAGCAGTGGTTCGTCGAGGAGCGCCGTCAGGCGCGGGCCGAACTGAAGAGCCATACCCGAGACTGTATACACTGGTCCGCGAGAGTTGATAGATAGATGCTTATCGATCATCAGATCACCGTGCCCGCGCCGCCAGAACGCGTCTGGGCGTTCATGATGGACATTCCCGCCGTCAGCCGCTGCGTGCCGGGGCTCGACAGCGTCGCGCGCATCGACGATCAGACGTACTCAGGCGTGATGAGCGTTCGCGTGGGACCCATTGCCGTCAAGCTGGACGGGCGGGTCCTGCTTGCCGAGCGCGACGAAGCCGCGCGCCTGGCGCGCATGGACCTTCAAGCGGCGGACAAACGCGTCAACGGCGCCGTCAACGCCAAGATGCGGATGGAGCTTGCCGCGGCCGACGGCGGCAACCAGACGGACGTCGCCATTCACACCGACGCCAACGTGATGGGCAAACTGGGTGAGTTCGGGCAGGCCGTGATTCGGAAAAAGGCGGACCAGATCCTGCAGGAGTTTGCCAACAACCTGTCGGCGGCCGTTACCGCGGGCACTTCCTGAGCGCGGGCATGGCGGCTGACGCGCGGGGCTACGACGTCATCGTCGTCGGCGGCGGCAACGCCGGACTGGTAGCGGCGCTGTCCGCACGACATGTTGTGGACTCGGTGCTGTTGCTGGAGCGCGCACCCACCTGGCGGCGGGGCGGCAATAGCCGTCACACGCGCGACATCCGCTACGCCCATCCGGCGGGCGAGCCATTCACCACCGGCGAGGCATATCCGGTTGAGGAGCTGCTGGACGACCTGCAGCGCGTCGGCGGTGGACACAACCAGCAAATGGCCAACCTGGTGGTCGAACAATCTTGTGGCGTGGCGGAATTCATGACCGCTCACGGAGTCCGCTGGCAGGATCCGTTGCGCGGCACACTCCACCTGAGTCGGACCAACCGCTTCATGCTGGGTGGCGGCAAAGCGCTCGTCAATTCCTACTACCAGACCGCCGAAAGCATGGGCATCCAGGTGGAGTACGAATCGAGCGTGGAAGACATCCTGCTGGATGGCGGTGACCGAGTGACGGGTGTTGTCGTCGAGCGCGGCGGTGCGCGCGAGATGCTTCGCGCTCGATCGGTGGTCGTGACCTGCGGAGGCTTCGAGGCGAATCTGGATTGGCTGCGCCGCTACTGGGGTGACGCCGTGGAAAACTACGTGATTCGGGGTACGCCGTACAACGACGGCCGCGTCCTGGCCAACCTGCTGGACAAGGGTGCTGCCACCGCTGGTGATCCGAAGGGTTTTCACGCCGTGGCGCTGGACGCGCGGTCGCCAAAATTCGACGGCGGCATTGCCACACGGCTCGACTCCGTTCCGTTTGGCATCGCCGTCAACAAGCATGGCGAACGCTTCTACGACGAGGGTGAGGACTTCTGGCCGAAGCGGTATGCGATCTGGGGCAGATTGATCGCCGAACAACCGGACCAACTGGCGTATTCGTTTGTGGACTCGCGCACCATCGATTGCTTTTTGACCTCGCTGTATCGACCCTACGAAGCAAACTCGATTGGCGAGGTGGCGGCCATGCTGGGCCTCGACCCTGAGGTCGTCACGAGGACCGTACGCAAGTTCAACGCATCGATCGTCGCGGGTGGGCGCTTCGACCCGGGGACGCTGGACACCTGCCACACCGAGGGTCTGGACCCGCCGAAGAGCCACTGGGCGGTGCCGATCGAGACACCGCCGTTCTATGGCTATCCGCTGCGGCCGGGCATTACCTTCACTTATCTCGGTCTGGCGGTCGATGGCTGCTGTCGGGTGCGGATGGGCAATGGATCGACCGTGGAGAACCTGTTCGCGGCGGGCGAGATTATGAGCGGCAACATCCTGCGCAGCGGCTACCTGGCAGGTTTCGGACTGACCATTGGCACCGTCTTCGGACGCATCGCCGGGACGGAGGCTGGCCGCTACGCACATGGCTGACCTGATCGCCATCCAGGGCACCACGGTCAAGATCCCCGACCAGACCTTCTGGCAACTGGAGGTCTGCAACGCGTGCCGCTATTGCGAAGGCTACTGCGCCGTCTTTCCAGCGCTCGAACGCAAGCGGCGGTTTTCGCCCGAGGACGTCGTCTATCTCGCCAACCTGTGCCACGACTGTCGAGCGTGCTTTTACGCATGCATGTATGCGCCGCCGCATGAATTTGGCGTGAATATTCCGAAGGCGCTCGCCGAGGTCCGCGAGCAGACCTACTCGCAATATGCGCTGCCGAAAGTCGTCTCGAATCTCGCGCGGCGCAACGCCTGGTTGCTGGTCATCGGCGGGATCGTCAGCCTGATCTTTTTCGGAATCGTCGCCGCCCTGTCGCCGACCGGACTCTTTACCGCGCGTCAGGGCCCAGGCGCCTTCTACAGCGTGATTCCGTACCTGGTGATGATGCTTCCGGCGCTGCTCATCTCGCTGTACGCGATCTGGGTCATGCTCGCCGGCGCCTTCGCATTTGCCAGAGATATTGGCGCGCGGCGCAACGTGACTTTGCGGCAGACACTGTCGGCCGCGAGTGAGGCGCTGAGCCTGCGCTATTTACGCGGTGGCACCGCTGGCGGATGTTTCTATCCAACTGAGCGGACCTCCAACGCGCGACTCGGCTTTCACATGCTGGTGTTCTACGGGTTCATCTCCGCCTTCGTCGCCACGATCATCGCCGCCGTCATGCAGGACATATTCGGGCTGGAGCCGCCGTACCCGATCCTGAGCCCGCCGGTCATTCTCGGCTCGCTTGGAGGCATCGGCCTGATCGTCGGCGCGACGGGATTGCTGGTGCTGAAGTGGCGCAGCGATCGCCATCCGGCGGACGGTCGCAGCCTGAACCTGGACTGGTTGTTCCTGCTCAGCCTGAATGTCGTAGCGATCACCGGCATGCTGCTGCTCATCCTGCGCGAGACTCCGGCGATGGGTGTGCTGCTGGTGGTGCACCTGGCGACCGTCCTGGCGCTGTACGTGTCGGCGCCGTATGGCAAATTCGCGCACTTCCTGTACCGCTACGCCGCACTGGTCCAGAACCGGATCGAGTCACGCTGAACGAACGCGGCGACGCCTGCCGTGATCGGATTTTAGAGGTAGGGTAGGGGCGATGGCCGTGCCGCGGTACGCCGCGTTCCAGTCGGAGCCGTTTCGGGCGCTGTGGATCGGCATGCTGGTCTCCAACGTGGGCAGTCAGATGCAGATCGTGGGACAGGGCTGGCTCGTGCGCGACCTCTCGAACGCGCCGGTCGCGCTGGGCCTGGTCAGTGTGGCGTCGGCGGTGCCGATGATCTTCCTCACCCCCATCGGTGGCGCGATTGCCGATCGCTTTCCACGCCGCACGCTGCTGGCGTGCACCCAGACCGGCATGCTCCTCCAGGCGCTCGTCCTCGCGGCGCTCACGCTGGCCGGCCACATCCAGCTGTGGCAGATCATCGGACTCGCGGCGGCCGGCTCCGTCCTGCTGGCACTCGACAATCCCACCCGTCAGGCGCTGTTGCCGGACCTCGTCAGTCAGGATCAGTTGCAGAGCGCCGTCTCGCTGAATTCGGCAGTGTGGTCGGGCTCGGCGTTGATCGGTCCGGCGCTCGGTGGCCTGCTGCTCGGGCCGCTGGGGCCAGGCGGACTGTTCCTGGTCAATGCCGTGTCGTATCTGGCGGTGCTCTATGCCCTCGTGTTCCTGCGCGGTGTTCACGATCGACCGGGCCAGCGGCCCGATCCCGTCTTTGCGGGCGTGATCAACGGACTGCAGTATGCCAGCCGCGACGGCCTGACACGAACGGTCCTGCTGCTCCTGGTGGTGGGTAGCCTGTTCGGTCGGTCGTATCAGACGCTGATGCCGATCTTCGCGCGCGACGTGCTGAACGTCGGGCCGACCGGGTATGGCCTGCTGCTGGCCGCGCCCGGCGCCGGCGCCATCGTCGGCGCGTTCGCCCTGGGCGCGGCGCGCACGCTGCGGCGCACCGATCGAGTCATGCTCGGCGGACTGATGTGCTTCTGCGTGCTGGTCATGCTGTTCACCATCACGCGCACGTTCGCCATCGCCCTGGTGTGGATGTTCGGCGCTGGCATCTCCAGCACGGTGTTTATCGCGTGTGGCTCCACGCTGTTGCAGCTCCACTCGCCGCGAGCCCTGCGCGGACGCGTCATGAGTCTGGCCACGGTGGCCAATATCGGCATGTCGCAGATGGGTGGACTGCTGGGCGCCTCGCTCGCGACGCTGGTCGGCGCGCCGGCCGCGGTCGGCGGCGCCGCCCTCACCGCGCTGCTCATCGCGGTGCTCTTCGCCCTGGCGCCCGGCTGGCGGGCGTCGGCGGCGAACGTGATGGCGGTTCCGGCCGAGGGACAAGGTGTCGCTCCGTGACCGATCTGCTGAAACTCGCGACAGTTGACATCACGCCCCTGCGCCACCGCGATTTCCGCCTCCTCTTCTGGGGTCAGCTGGTCTCGTTTCTGGGCAGCATGGTGACCTACGTCGCGATCCCGTACCAGGTCTATCAGCTCACCCATTCGCCATTGATGGTCGGCTTGCTGGGCCTCGCGCAGCTGGGACCAATCCTCGCGTTCTCGATGGTGGGCGGCGCGATCGCCGATGCCAGTGACCGCCGCGCCACGGTCCTGGCCACCGAGGTCGCCTTCGCGCTGCTGTCGGCCCTGTTGTTCGTGAACGCGATCCTGCCCGAGCCGCAGCTGTGGGTCATCTTCGTGCTGGCGGCGATGCAGGCCGGGCTGTACGCCTTGCAGCGCCCGTCGCTGGACGCTCTCATGCCGCGCCTGGTCGACAAGACCGACTTGACCGCCGCCGGCGCGCTGACGGCGACACGTGGCACGATCGGCATGCTGTTGGGTCCGGCGATCGGTGGCGTGCTCATCGCCACCGTTGGCCTGCCGGCAACCTACGCGGTGGATGCGTTGAGCTTCGCCGCGTCGCTGGTTGCCCTGGCGCTGATGCGGGCTTCTCGGCCCGTTCTGGGCGGCGAACGACCGAGCCTGCGAGGCGTCCTGGATGGCTGGTCCTTCGCCCGCTCCCGAGCCGAACTGATCGGCACCTACGTCGTCGACATCGTAGCCATGGTCTTTGGCATGCCCGAGGCGCTGTTCCCGGCCATCGCCGAGTCACTGGGCGGTCCGGCGATACTTGGCCTGCTGTATTCCGCGCCGGCGCTGGGCGCATTGATCGCCGCCGGCACCAGCGGCTGGACCAATCACGTGCGGAGGCACGGTCTGGCCGTGATCCTCGCCGCGACGATCTGGGGTGTCGCCATCATTGGCTTCGGTCTGACCACTACGCCGCTCATCGCGCTGCCGATGCTGGCCATTGCCGGCGGCGCCGACGCGGTCAGCGGCATCTTTCGCGTGGCGATCTGGAACCACACCGTGCCCGACGAGCTGCGCGGCCGGCTGGCGTCAATCGAGATGGTGAGCTACACCAGCGGTCCCGCGCTCGGCAACGCCGAGTCCGGGCTGGTCGCCGGTCTGTTCAGCGTGCAGGCGTCGGTGATATCGGGTGGGGTGCTGTGCGTGCTGGGTTGTGCGGTGTGCTTCCTGCTGCTGCCGCGTTTTCGCGAGTATCAGACCGAGGCCGCTATGGAGCCCAAACTGGTAGAGTCGAAGGCGATATGACGTCGCTGCGACTCGGGTACAAAGCGTCCGCCGAACAGTTTGGTCCAACCGAGCTGCTCGACTTCAGCGTTCACGCGGAGGAAGCTGGTTTCGACAGTGTGGTGGTCAGCGACCACTACCAGCCGTGGCGCCACACAGGCGGCCACGCGCCCTTCTCGTTCGCGTGGTTGGGCGCGCTGGGCGCCAGAACCCACCGTATCGAGATGGGCACCAGCGTGGTCACGCCCACCTTCCGCTATCATCCGTCGATCGTCGCCCAGGCGATGGGCACGCTGGCGGTTCTGTATCCGGGCCGCGTGATGCTCGGCATCGGCACCGGTGAGTCGTTGAACGAAGTCCCGCCGATGGGCATCGAATGGCCGGAGTTTCGCGAACGCTGGGCGCGTTTGCGCGAGTCCGTCACATTGATGCGCAAGCTGTGGTCCGAGGATCGAGTCAATTACTCCGGTACGTATTACAAGACCGTGAACGCGACGGTATACGACAAGCCGGAGGGTGGGATTCCGTTGTTGATCGCCGCCGGTGGACCGCAAATGGCCAAATACGCTGGACGCGTCGGCGATGGGTTCATCTGCACCAGCGGCAAGGGTGCCGAGCTGTATCGCGACCAGCTGCTGCCGGCGTTCGCCGAAGGCGCGCGCGAAGCGGGCCGCGATCCGGCGACGCTCGACAAAATGATCGAAGTGAAAGTCTCGTTCGACTCCGATCGTCAGCGGGCGCTGGAGGACACCCGCCACTGGGGCGCCCTGGCGCTCTCCGCTCAAGAGAAAGTCGGCGTGGAGGATCCGATGCAAATGGAGCGCCTCGCCGACGCGCTGCCCACCGAGCGCACCGCCAGCCGGTGGATTGTGTCGACCGATCCGAAGGAACACGTGGAGCAAATTCGGTTCTACACCGATCTGGGTTTCAATCACCTGGTGTTCCATGCGCCAGGTGAGGACCAGCGGCGCTTCCTGGACCTGTACGCAGAAAAGGTCCTGCCGCTGCTGCGCAAAGTTCCGGTCGCGGCGTGACCGCTGTTGCGCCAGGTGGGACCGGTAGCGGTCCCGCTGTCTCACGCCGGGAACCGGAGTATGGATCGGACCTCGTCGTCGACATCCTGCACGCGCTCGGCATCGAGTATGCCGCGCTGAATCCGGGGGCAAGCTTCCGCGGCCTGCACGACTCGCTGGTCAATCACGGCGGCGATCTCAGCCCGCGCACCGTGCTGTGCTGTCACGAGGAGGTCTCGGTCGCGCTGGCGCATGGCTACGCCAAGGCCACGGGTCGGCCCATCATGGCCGGGCTGCACGACGTGGTCGGGCTGCAACACGCGTGCATGGCGATCTTCAACGCCTGGTGCGACCGCGTGCCAGTCTTGCTGCTGGGTGGCACCGGCCCGATGGACTCCACGCGGCGGCGGCCGTGGATCGAATGGATCCACACCGCGCTGGTCCAGGGCAACCACGTGCGCGACTTCGTCAAGTTCGACGATCAGCCAAATAGCGCCGCCGGGCTGACCGAGTCGCTGCTGCGCGCGTACCGGTTGATGACCGCCGAACCGTGTGGGCCGGTGTACGTGTGCCTTGACGCGGCAATTCAGGAGGATCCGCTGCCCAAGGGTCTGGGCGTACCTGCCGACCTGGAGCGCTGGATTCAGCAGTCACCTGTCCAGGCCGCACCGGACGGACTCGCAACGGCGGCCCGCTGGCTATCTGACAGCCGGCGACCGGTGATTCTGGCGGATCGGGTTGGCGGCTCGCGCGAGGGCGCCGACGGCCTGTTGCGACTGGCGGAAGCCCTGAACGCACCGGTGGTGGACCTCGGCTCACGGTACAACTTCCCGTCAGATCATCCGCTGGAGGCGACAGAGCGTCGCGCCGAGCTGCTGGGCGAAGCCGACGTCATCCTGGCCGTGGACGTGGTGGACCTGTGGGGTGCGCTCCAGTCCAACGTCGCGCGCCACCGGCCGGCGGGCTACGCGCCGGCGGCGGAAGTGCGCATCATCTCGTTGTCGATGAGCGAGATGCTGGTCCACAGTTGGGCGTCGGATTTCCAGAGGATGCAGCCCGTGGACCTGAACCTGGTGGGTGACAGTCGACTGGCGCTACCGGCGCTGGCGGACCTGGTGACTCCGTCTTCAGCTGACGGGATGGTCAGCGGCTCGAGCCGCGCCGCGGCGGATGATCGCCGAACGCGCGCCGAGTCGATCGCCGCGGAGGGTCGACGGCGTCGGTCGGAATGGCTCGAACGGGCGCGCGGCCTGGCCGGTCGTGGTGACGGAACCGTGCCGCTCGGTGCGCTGGGGCTGGCCCTGCGCGACGCGCTGGAGGGTCGCGACGTCGTGTTGTCCAACAGCAACTTGCAGGGTTGGACCCGCCGGCTGTGGCGCATCGACCAGCCGTATCAGTACACCGGCTCGTCCGGCGGCGCGGGCCTCGGCTACGGGATTGGCGCCAGCCTGGGCGTCGGACTGGCCCACAAGGGCAGCGGTCGGATCGTCCTGAACCTGCAGCCTGACGGCGACTTCCTGTACTCCAGCAGCGCGCTGTACACGGTGGCCCACGAGCAACTGCCGTTGCTGACGGTCATGCTCAACAATCACAGCTACTACAACTCGGAGGAGCACGGATTGCGCATGGCCGAGCAGCGCGGCCGGCCGGCCGAGCGCGCGGGCATCGGCACGCGCCCCGAAGGTCCGTCGGTGGACTTCGCCGCGCTGGCGCGCAGCTTCGGCATCGCCGCGGCGGGGCCGGTGACCTCGGTAGCCGATCTCCCCCGAGCGCTGGCTACCGCCGTCGAAGCGGTAGCGGCCGGCGAACCGTATTTGCTGGACGTGGTCACCGAAGTGCGCTGACACCAGGCGGCGCGTGGGGTGCGGGGCGTGGAGATTGACCGCGCGCCGCGCCTCGCGCGAGAATATGCCTCTAGCACCTTCCAATTGAACAGGTCGTCCCCGCGGGGGAGCGAGTAGCTGAGAGGCGGGATCAAGCCCACCAACTCTTCGAACCTGATCTCGTTAGAACGAGCGTAGGGAAGCGGGGTACACGCGAACAGCCCTGGTTCGCGTGTGCTGCTGCATCGCGCGCTTCCGCTGGAGGATCTTTCAAGCAGGCCCGATGCGAGGCGAGGCAACACGGCGAATGCAGCACACAACGACAGGTTCAAACGGTAAATCAGCGCTATGCGCCGGCGGCGACGGCGGGGGTGTGCCCAGCGCCGAGGTTGGCGCCAATCCGCGGGCGGCCGTCGGAATCCAGCATGTCGATGGCGAGGTGGCTGATGGCGGCGGCACGGGTGCGCAGCGGGCGTCGGCCACTGGAAAATCGCGGAGCGCCAGCGTAGCCGATCGCGCCCTGCGCGACGCCGCGACGCCTGGCGGCTCCAGCGCACAACGCAGCTGGCGGGCAGCGAGTGGCGATCCGCACGCCGCCGCGCGCGACGAGGACAGGTCGCGCATGCGCGCAGTGCGTCTGTACGGTCCCGGTTTGCCACCATGCCTCGAGCGCATTCCCGTGCCGCGGCCAGCTTCGGGCGAGGCGCTGCTCAGGGTACTGGCGGCTGGAGTGTGCCACACCGAGCTGCAACTGATGGACGGGACGCTCAACCCGGGCGTCTGGCCACTCACTCCAGGCCACGAGATCGTCGGCGAGGTTGTCGAGGGTCCAGCCGATCTGCTTGGCTCTCGCGCGCTCGTGTACTACAGCCGGCCGTGCGGCGAGTGCGCCTTCTGTCTGGCAGGCCAGGAGCAGGTCTGCCCGGACGCGGGTCCGCAGCCAGGACTGTCAACGGACGGCGGTTTCGCGGAGCTCGTGCGCGTGGCTGCGGACTGCCTGGTGCCCCTGCCGGCGGGTCTCGATCCTGCCGAAGCAGCGCCGCTCGGCTGCGCCGCCGCCACGGCGCTGCACGCGCTCGACGGCGTGGCGGGCGTCGCGGCAGGCGAGACGATCGTCGTCTACGGCGTGGGCGGGGTCGGTCTGGCGCTGGTCCAGCTGGGTGTGCTGCGCGGGGCACGCGTGCTGGCGATCGGCCGCTCCGCCGCGAAGCTGCAGCTGGCACGCGAGCTGGGCGCGGCTGAGGTGGTGGACGCGGGCGCCGGCGATCCGGTGCTGACGCTCGCGAGGTTGACCGGCGGTCAGGGGGCGCACGCCGTGTTCGAGCTGGTGGGTGCGCAGACGACCCTGCTGGCAGGCATCGACATGCTGCGGCGGCAGGGACGGCTCGTCCTGGTGGGCTACGGCAGCGCGCGGCTGCGCATCAATCCGTTGAAGCTGGTGCTGCGCGAGACGCGGCTGCTGAGCTCGCTGGGCAACACGCGGGCGGAGCTGGTGGAAGTGGTGCGACTGGCGGCGGAGGGCGCACTACGGGTGCCAATCGCGGGTCGGTACGCGCTGGAGGACGCGGCGGCCGCGCTGGCGGAGCTGCGCTCGGGAACGGTGGTAGGCCGGGCGGTGGTGGTGCCGAACTTGGCGCGGGGCGCTCAGGGCCCGATAGCCAGCCAAACGGCGAGGCCACTATCGAGTCTCGCGTCGGGCGGCCCGCGGCCCTTACCACAGCAGGCGTCTCAGGAAGCGTCACACGAGGCGTCACGCGGGGCGTCACAGGTTGAGGAAAGGTCACAGAAAGCGTCTCGGGAAGCGTCACACGGAGTTGAAGCGTCTCGGAAAGCGTCACGTGGAGCGGACGAGACGGGCGGAGCGTCACGCGGCGCGGCCGAGTCCGCCGCGGCGTCTCGCGAAGCGTCACATGCGCCGTTGCCGGCGGTGCGGTCCGCGGCTGCGCTGCCGCTCGAGGCCGAGCTCCTCGAGTTCGTGCGTCGCGGCGTCGATGCGCCGCGCGATGATGCGGAATTTTCGGTGCTCGCGCTCCGCCTCTTCGCCTATCAGTTCGCCAACAATCGCGCCTATCGCCTGCTCTGCGAGCGCCGCGGGCAGACGCCGCAAACTGTCCGTCACTGGCGCGAGATTCCGCCGGTGCCGATCGCCGCGTTCAAGGAGACGGTCCTGGCAGCGGAGCCCATCGACGGCGCCGCGGAGTTCAACTCCAGCGGCACCACCCAGCCAGAGCACAAGAGCCGCCACTTCCATCCGAGCCTGAGGCTCTACGACCTGAACGCCAGGCTGAACTTCAAGGCGCATGTCCTGCCTGACGTGGAGCACATGCGCTGCGCGGTGCTGTTTCCGCATCGCAGCGAGATGCCGAACTCGTCGCTGGCGCACTGGCTGACGCTGATGGTGGATACGTTCAGCGGCAACACCGAAGTGACGGTTTCGGACAGCAGCGGCGATGCGGCGGAAGCCACGGGTACAGGCGACAGCTGGTTCGTGACCCTCGCCGGCGGACTGGATGCCGACCGGTTGGTCGCCGCGCTGGACTCTGCAATTGCCGCCAACTTGCCCGTGTGTCTGCTGGCCGCCAGCTTCGGACTCGTCCACTTTCTGGAGTACTGCGAAGCCACTGGCCTGCGGTTCCAGCTGCCGCCGGGCAGCCGCGTCATGGACACCGGTGGCTACAAGGGGCGCTCGCGCGAATATTCGCGTGACGACCTGTACGCGCTGGTCACCGACCGGCTCGGAGTGCCGCCCTCCCACATCGTCAACATGTACGGCATGACCGAGCACGGAACCCAGTTCCTCGATAACACGCTGCGCGAAGCCGTGGCTCCCGCGCTCGGCGGTACGTCGACGCGAGCCGCCGACGCTGCCCGTTCGCGTCCGGTGTCGCGGTTCAAGGTCGTGCCGCCGTGGGCCCGCACGCTGGTGGTCGACCCTGTAACACTCGAGGAGCGCCCCCACGGCGAGCGCGGCCTCTTGCTGCACTTCGACCTGGTCAACCGTGCATCGGTGCTCGCGGTGCTCAGCGAGGACGTCGGCCGGGCAGTGGGTGATGGGTTCGAGTTATTCGGACGGGCGAGCGCCGCGGAGGCGCGCGGCTGTTCGATCGCCCTGGACGAATTGATCGAAGCGGTGCGCAATGGGGAGGACCGGCCGTGATCGGCGCCGAAAGCCGCACGATGCGCAGCATCGGGTGGTTGCCCGGCCTCCAGGACGCGGAGGTTGCGGAGTGGCAGGCCCTCACGTTTGACGGTGAATTGGAATTACGCATACCGCGGTTATCGCCGGCTGGGCTCGCGGCGCAGTTGCGACGCATCGCGGTCGCGGGCGACGCGTATCTCGCCGATCTGCCTGTAGACCGCATCGTCACCGCCCTCGATCGGGTCGCCAACCGCTGGCTCGATCCCGCCTCCGTTTACCGACGTGAAGCCGAGCAGCTGCTGCCGCGGATCACCGGCTACTCCGAACCGGCCGTTCGCAAAGGTCTGGCCAGCTACCTGGGTTTACTCCGCGGTGAGAACCTGCGGCGGCTGCTGGAGGAGGAGCTGCCCGAGCCGCGCGTCCTGGACCGGTTCGTGCCACGCGCGCGTGCCGGCGGGTGGACGCGCGCGTTCGGTCCGCGTCTCACGGTCCACGTCTGGAGTGGCAACGTGCCGGGCCTGCCCGCGCAGAGTCTGGTCGCCGCGCTGCTGGTGAAGTCGGCGAGTTTCGGCAAAGTCGCCTCCGAGGAGCCGCTCTTTGCGACGCTGCTGGCGGAATCCATCTCCGAGGTCGACCCGGACCTGGCGGCGTGCGTGGCGGTCGGCTACTGGCGCGGCGGCGACGCGCAGCTGGAGTCGATCGCATTCGGGCAAGCGGACACGGTCATCGCCTACGGCAGCGAGCACGCGATTGAGGCGGTGCGAAGTCGCGTTCCCGGCGACACGCGATTTGTGGCGTACGGTCACAAGTTGAGCTTCGGCGCCATCGGGCGCGAAGCGCTCACAACGCCGCAGTTGAGCGAGACGTTGCAGAGGGCAGCGTATGACGTGGTCAAGTACGACCAGCAGGGTTGTCTCTCGCCGCACCTGCTGTACGTGGAGCGCGGCGGCGATACGTCTCCCCGCGAGTTTGCGCGGGCGCTCTCGCAAACCCTCGGCGAGTACGCGGAGAAGGTTCCGCGCGGGCAACTCACGCTGGAAGAGTCCAGCAGTTTCGCGCAGCTGCGCCAGCAGTACGAGATGCGCCAGGTGCTGGCCGATGCTGAGCGAGGCGACGAAACGCGCAACATGGCCGGCGACGCGCGCCGCGAATCGAGCGCCGCGGTCCCGCCCTCACTGGCTGACAAGCCGAGTTACGAAGCGGACGGCAGCAAGGTAGCTGTCTTCGACGCGAGCGACGCCGTGGTGGTCTACGAGCCAGATCCACGCTTCGAGGCCTCGTGTCTGAACCGCCTGGTGTTCGTGAAGCCCGTCGATGACCTGGTGGAGGACGTCCCGCGACTGGCGGCGGGTGTCCGCCGCTACCTGCAAACGTGCGGCGTTGCCGCCAGCTCGGACCGGACGCGCGCGCTCGCGCTTGGACTCGGCCGGCTTGGGCTCGATCGCGTTTGCCCGTTGGGACGCATGGGCGACGTGGCGGCGACCTGGCACCACGATGGCCGCTTCAATCTGCTGGAGCTGCTGCGCTGGACGGACCTCGAGCCGGACGCCAGCGCCGGCCGCTGGGAGTTCGAAAACCCGGAACTGGGACTGTACGGCAATCCATCGACACAGGGGGAATTGGATGGCAACTGATATCGCGCCCGATGCCGAAGGCGGTGTCGGACTCCAGCCGGCCAGCACGCTGACGCTGGGTCTGGAAGAGCGACCGCCGCTTCCGCAGGCGGTCGCTCTGGGATTTCAGCACGTGCTGGTGTCCAACGTCTGGCTGGATCCGGTTTTCGTTGCGGCGGTCGGCGGGTTGTCGGCCGCACTGGCCGCCAACCTGGTGAACGCGATTTTTCTGGCGGCCGGACTGGTGACGCTCACACAGTCGACAAAACTGGTCCGCTTGCCGATTGTGGAGGGTCCGTCGGCGGCCTTCGACGGACTCATGATTGGCTTTGCCAAAGCCGGTCAACTGGCAATGGCGACGACCGGCCTGTTGATTGGCGGCGTGCTGGTGCTGATCGTGGCCGCGAGTGGCCTGTTGGGGCTCGTCCGGCGGCTCTTTTCGCCGGCGGTCACCGGCTCCGTCATCCTGCTGGTGGGCGTCGCTCTGGCCGGCTTCACGCTCGAGGAGTTTCTCGGAGGCAATCCGACCAGTCCGGATTTCGGTAGCCCGCAAACCCTGGCGATTTCGACCGCGACCCTGCTGACGGTCCTGTTGCTCAGCGCATTTGGCACCGGTCCGTGGCGCGCATACGCGTTCATCTGGGGGCTGCTGGTCGGCGATGGACTCAGTCTCGTCTTCGGCCGGCTGTCCTTCGAGGCGGCGACCAGCGCGGCGTGGATCGGAATTCCGCAGTTTCTGCCGTATGGCGGCCTGCAATTCGACGCCGGCGTGACGCTGGCGCTGTTGTTTGCCTTCCTGGTGGCAATCATCGAGGCCATCGGCGTGTACTACGCCGCGGGCGAGATCGTCGGCACGCCGATTACGGACCAGCGCATTCGACTGGGCGTCTCAGGCGAAGCGGCGGGGTCCATCATCTCCTCGTTGTTCGGGGGATTCGCCACGACCGCGTACGCCCAGAACGTGGGCTTGCTGAAATTGACGGGAGTCGGCAGTCGATTCGCCGTGACGGTTGCCGGCATCATTTTTCTGGTCCTGGCCTTCATTCCGAAACTGGGGGCGGTGCTGGCGGCGACGCCGGACCCGGTTGTCGGCGGAATCTTTCTGCCAGCGGCCGCATCGCTCATCATGACGGGCGTGGCGGCGCTGGCGCGCACACCCGACACGCCTCGGCACGCGGCAGTGGGCGGCCTGGCGGTCATCATGGGCACCGGGCTGCCGCCGCTGGTGACCGGGCTGGCGCCGAAGTTGCCGCCGGTGGTCACTCAACTGTTGTCGCAGCCGGTGGTCGTCGGGGCAATCGTCGCGCTGGTGCTCGAGATCGTCCTGGTGCAGATTCCGAACTGGTTGCCGCACAGGGGCGCAGCCGCCACGGGTGGAGGGACGCCGACCGTGTTGAACGTTCGGGGCGACTTTGAGTAGCGTGTCGGAAGTGGATGCACCAGAGATTGGCATTGGCATCATCGCCTCTGGCTACATGGGGCGGACCTATGCTGAATGTATCGCGCGCTACAACACGGGCGCGCGCCTCGTGGCGGTGGCGGGCGGCAGCCGCGCTCCTGGATTGGCGGCGGACTACGGCATCGCGGCGGAGCCGTCTGTCGAAGCGCTCGTAAGACGGCCCGACGTCGACGCGGTCATCATAACCTCACCCCAGTCCGCGCACGCCGAGCAGACGGTGCTGGCGGCCCGGTTCGGCAAGCACGTGCTGGTAGAAAAACCGATGGCGACCTCCACGTCGGAGTGCCGGCGAATGATCGACGCCTGCCGCGAGCACGAAGTCAAGCTCTCGGTCATCAAGCCATGGCGGTATCGCGGATCGACGCGCCGGCTGTATGAGAGCATCCAGCACGGCGAGATCGGCGATGTGCGGATGCTGACGCTGTGGTGGTTGTATCCGCGCCTGCCGTTCATCGGCAAAGACTGGTTCCGCGATCCCAAGGAGGGCGGCCTGTTCCTGGACGCCGGCTCGCACTGCTTCGACTTCTTGCGGTGGGTCGCCCGAGCAGAGGCGACGCGTCTGTACGCGCAGATTGCCAATTACAATCGTGACGGCGAGACACCGCGCAGCACGATGACCATGCTCTCGTTCGCCAACGGTGTGATGGCGACGCTGTGGCTGAGCTATGAAGTGCCCAGCCCCGGCTGGGAACACACCGATTTTCGCGCGCGCGTGGTCGGCTCCACGGGCAACCTGGATGCGCACGGCTACGGCGCGTTCCAGTTGGGACGCGGCGACACCTGGGAGACCATCTACGAGCAGCCGCCGATGGACTACGTCAATCGCCCAATGGATTTCGTGCGTCTCGAAGCGTTTGTAGACATGGTCCAGGACTTTATCGACGCGCTGCGCGACGGGCGCGAGCCACCCGTGACAGGTGAAGACGGACTGGCGGCCGTGGCAATGGTCGAAGCCGGATATCGCTCGAGCGCGCTCGGACAGGCGATCGATCTCACTTGAGCTCTTTGCCCGCAAGCAGACGGTTTCCAGCGTGCATCATGGCGACCGCGGTGGCGCCATGGACAGCGGAGTATCGACTGGACGAGGGCCTGTTTCGCCACGAGATCGCCTCGTTGCTGGCGGCTGGCTACTCGCATCTGTACGTATTCGGAACCGCGGGCGAGGGGTACGCGGTGAGCGACCTCCAGTTCGAGCAGGTCGCAACGGTCTTTGTCGACGAGATGCGCGCCGGGGGCGCCGAGCCAATGGTCGGCGTCATCAGCCTGTCACTCGAGACCATGCTGCAGCGCATCGGCTTCGCGCGGCACAGTCTGGGAGTGCGCCTGTTCCAGATCTCGCTGCCCAGCTGGGGCGCACTGGAGTCTGCCGAAGTTCGCGCGTTCTTCGACGCGGTGCTGGGCGCGTTTCCGGATTGCCAGTTTCTACACTACAACTTGCTGCGCACGAAGCGACTGGTGACGGCTGCCGAATACGGCTTGATTGCGGCGGACCATCCGAACCTGGTCGCCACCAAAAACAGCACTGATTCGATGGTGCGGATTCGCGAGCTGATCGAGACCGCGCCGATGCTGCAGCACTTTCTGAACGAGCATGGATTTCTCTATGGAAGCCTGGTTGGCGAGTGTGGACTGCTGATCAGCCTGGCGACGCTGAATCTGCGGATGGGGCAGCGTTATTTCGAGGCGGGTCGGCAGGGTGACGTGCGCACCCTCGTGGAAATGGAGGGCGAGCTGACGCGGCTGGGCTCCAGATTCATCGAGGTGGTGAGTGGCGGTCGCTCGCTCATCGACGGCGCCTACGACAAAGTCCTGTGGTGGCTGCACGATCCGCGTTTTCCGCTGCGCCTGCTGCCGCCGTATCAAGGGGCGGACCAGGCGGCAGCGGCGGCGTTCGCGGGCTTCGTACGCGAGCACTATCCGCAGTGGGTGGCGTAAAGGTCAGCGAGTATTCCCCAGGGGGGGACCCATATGGAAAAGTATTCCCAGTGGGGACGCACATGGAAAGTATTCCCCAGTGGGGACGCATATGGAAAAGTATTCCCCAGTGGGGACGCATATGGAAAGTATTCCCCAGTGGGGACCGATATGGAAAGGTATTCCCCAGTGGGGACGGATATGGAAAAGTATTCCCGGGGGGACCGATATGGAAAAGTCCGGGGGGACCCATATGGAAAAGTATTCCCCACTGGGACCCAGATCGGAAACGTCTCTCCAGGAGGGCGCGCATGGGAAAAGAGTCTTCTTCAGAGGGCCACATGGAAAAAGGCTTTCCTCAGAGGGTTCCATACGTCGCACACTCCGCCCGCGGCGATGAAACTGCTCTCCCTTTGGGGTCGTCACTAACGATGTCGACGGCCATTTTCGTGGGAGGGACACATGCGTTGAATCACGTGACTTCGTAGCGGCGGAGGGCGAGCTCGTCGATCTCTACGCCCAGACCTGGGGCTGTCGGGACTTTCAGAGCCCCAGCACGCAGTTCAAATGGTGAGCCGCGGACCACCACGTCGCGGAACGGGTTTTCGGTCACATCCAGCTCGACCTGCGGCGCGTCGACACCGGGCATACGCGTGGGCTCCGGCAGCAGCGCGGCGACGTGCAGCGTGGCGGCCAGCGTGAGGGCGCCGGCCCAGCAGTGCGGGACGCACTGGATCTGGGACAGCTGCGCGAGCTCGCCGATGAACAGGCATTCGGCGATGCCGCCGCAGATGCTGACGTCCGGCTGGATGATGTCGAAGCAGCCACGCCGCAGCATGTCGTTGGCGGCCCAGCGGGTGGTGAGTCCTTCGCCACCGGCCAGCGGCAAGGGCATCCTGGCGCGCAGCTCCGGATAGCCGCGGTAGCCGTTCTGCGGGAGAGGCTCCTCCAGCCAGGTGAAGTTGAGCTCGTGGAGCGTCGCGGCGGCACGCAAGGCGAGGCCGGGCGAGTAGGCGGCGTTGGCGTCGGCCATCAAGCGCAGGTCGGGCCCGACCGCGCCGCGGACCCGGGCAAGGATCGGCATCTCGCGATCAGGGGAAAAGCGGCCGATACGCAACTTCATGGCCTGAAAGCCGCGTGCCTGGAGCTCCAGAGCTTCGTCGACCCAGTGGTCTTCCGGAGCTTTGTCGTCGTAGTAGCCAGGCAGTGAGGCATATGCCTGAACCGTGTCGCGCGGCGCGCCGCCGTACAGCTCGTGAACGGGTAGGCTCAGTGATTTACCCCACGCATCGTGCAGCGCAAGGTCGAGACCGCCGACCGCGAAGCCGTTTTCGAACGTGGCGGCCAGCATCTGTCGGTGGAGCGCTTTCGACGGTGCCGCTTCCTTGCCGATCAGCAGCGGTGCAAGCACGTCGCGAATGGTGGATTCGGCGCCGGCCAGGCGGTACGTTTCGCCCCAACCGACCACTCCATCCTCGGTCGTCAGCTTGATGAACAGCGTTTCGCGAGCGTGGTAGGTGAGGATGGAGGGTCCGCGCGGGGTGCGCATCTCCGCGCGGACGGGGATGACGTCGACCGCCGCTATGCGGTGACGGACCACTCGTTGGCGTTCCAGTAGGCGGAGTTGAAGTCGCCATGCGGCTTCAGACCCTGGAGCCTGTCGCTGTAGCCGTAGATCGCGTCGGCGACGAACAACCAGACGTGCGAGACGTCTTCGTTGATCATTGCCGAAGCTTGTTGATAGATCTGCGCCCGCGTGGCCTGGTCCGTGGCGGCGCGACCCTGCATGAACAGGTTGTCGACGTCCGGATTGCAGTAGCCGGCGTTGTTGGCGCCCTTGGGTTGAATGAACTGGCACATCAGCACGTACGAAGTGCTGTCCGGGTCAACGGTGTAGACGCCTCCGCCGTAAGAGACCAGGTCGAAGCTGCGCTTGGTGATCGCATCCAGCAGCGGTCCGCGCTCGAGCGGCTGGAAGTCGGCTTTGATGCCCGCCGCTTGCAGCTGAGACTGGGCAATCAGCAGTGAGTTCTGGACGTCGGCGCCTCCCTGGCCGTTCATCCAGTTGATGACGACCGGCGTATTCGGGTCCCAGCCAGCCTCCTGGAGAAGGGCTCTGGCTT
This sequence comes from Chloroflexota bacterium, assembly GCA_019247515.1. Classification (GTDB taxonomy): domain Bacteria; phylum Chloroflexota; class UBA6077; order UBA6077; family CF-72; genus CF-72. The sequence continues at coordinate 37,671 of JAFAOS010000530.1, forward strand.
TGTCGGGGATGTAGTCGTAGGTGTTCAGATTGGGATTGATCGCCCAGTCCGGACCGATGATGTGGCTGTTGACGACGCGACCGTAGCCTTTGAGCACCTGATCGACGATGCCCTTGCGGTCTATGGCATACACGAGCGCCTGACGGACGCGCTTGTCGCTGAATTTCTGTCCGTCGATCATCGGCGCCATCAAGAAGATGCCCGCGGCGGGCTTGTTGGCGACCGTGATACCGGGCAGGTTCTTCAACGTCTCCGTATCGGTGACCGAAATCTGCGTGTGGAGGATCTCGCCTTTTTGCAGCTGGGCAGTGGCGACGTCGGGCGTCGTCGTGTGGACGAAAATGCGCTGGAGTTTGGCCGGCGTGCCCCAGAAGTTGGGATTGCGTTCGACCTGAACGTACTGGTCGGTCTCGTATTTGACGAACGTGAACGGACCGCTGCCAACAGTCGGGTTCAGGAAGAACGGGTGTTGCTGAAGCTGGCTGGGATCCACCGAGCCGAGGATGTGTTCGGGCAGGATCTGGAAACCAAGGAAGCTGATGCTGGGCACGAAACCCGCGTTCGGAGTGTCAAAGTCAATGCGGAAAGTGTTGTCGTCGACGATGACCAGGCCGGGCGGCGAATCGATCTTGCCGTCGCGGAAATCCTGATAGCCGGTGATGATGGACGTTGGTCCGGGCAACCCGGCGGTGCGCGTGTCCATCGTGGACTTGAAGGTGAACCAGATATCCTTGGCGGTCAGCGGCGCGCCGTCGCTCCACTTCAGGTTGGGCCGCAGGTGGAAGGTGACGGACTTCGCGTCGGGCGCCACGTCCCAGCTGGAGGCGAGGCGTGGCTGCAGGCTCCAGTCGTCGGCGACGGTCAGCAGCTTGTCGAGGAACAGCGTGGAGATCTGTTGGGCGATGAACTGCAGCGTGTAGAAGCCCGTCGGCTTGACCTGGATCGCGATGTGGGCGTCCGTGGTGGACGAGCCGGTATTGGCGGCTGGCGCGGTCGTCGGCGCGGCCGCCGCGGCGGTAGGCGCCGCTGTCGGCGCGGGCGGGGGTGCAGTTGTCGGCGCGGCCGCGGGCACCGCCGTTGGCGCCGCGGGCGGCGAAGTTGGTGCAGACGTGGGCGCCGCGGGGGCGGTGGTTCCGCAGGCGGCGAGCAGAGACGCGGCCGAGCCCAGGGCCGCATACCGAAGGAACTGGCGTCGCGAGCGCGGAACGGTCACACGCGTACTCCCGTCTGTGTGAGATGCTCGACACGATACACCAGTGCGGTGTGACGGCGAGTTCCACTTCGAGCAGCGGGACGCCCGCGACGGGGCGGCATAGCATCGGGCGACGCCCAACGGGGTACGATGCGGAGGCTCGGAGGGTTGACCTGTGAACCACGTTTACAAAGTGTGCACGCCGCTGGTGGCGCTGGCGCTGTTCGCGATGGCGTGTGGGACATCCACACCGGCGACGGCGCCCACGCAGGCGGCGGCCGCCGCGCCGACGGTGGCGGCAGCGGCGCCGACGGTGGCGGCAGGGGCGGCCACGGGAGCCTCTACTGCCGTTGCAGCCGCAGGCACGGCGGCGCCGACGGTCGCCGCCGCGGCGGCCGGCGCGGGTGGCGCCACCCTCAACATCTACCTGTACCAGAAGCCGAAGAACTGGAACCCGCTTGCGCCGCCCAATGGACCCGATACCCAGGTCGAAACCATGATCTACGACACGCTGCTCATGGTCAACGACACCTACGCCTACGAGCCGCGTCTGGCGCAGACCTGGACGGCGTCGCCCGACGCGAAGACCTTCACGTTCAACCTGCGCCCGGGCCTCAAGTGGAGTGACGGCGAGCCGTTTTCTTCGAAGGACGTCCTGTTCACTTACAAGATGCTGGCCAATCCTGCCTCGGGCAGCGCCTACGCGACCAAGTTCGATCACGTCATGGGCATCGCCGACTATCGCAGCGGAGCGACACAAGACGTGGCAGGATTTCGCACGCCCGATGACAACACCTTTGTCGTCGAGCTCGACCAGGCCAATGCTGCTTTTATTTCGTCGATCAGTTGGCCCTTCTTCGGCGTCCTGCCCGAGCACATCCTTGGTTCGGCGGACGTCAAGACGTTCTCCGACAACCCTTTCTTCTTGAATCCAACGGTCGGGATGGGTCCGTTCAGTTTCGTGCAGTATCAAACCGACCAGTTCGTCGAACTGAAGAAGAACCCCAACTATCGCGCCCCGGTGGGCATCGACCACGTGTTCTTGAAGCCGGTCAGCAGTGACGTGGCGACGGCCCAGCTGGAAAAAGGTGAAATGCAGCTGGTCCAGATCTCGCCAACAGACCTCGACCGACTCAAGGCCGATCCGGGAGTGAAGATCGATTCCAAGCCAGGCCCGGGCATCATTCTGATGGCCGCCGCCGTCGACCAGCCGTTGTTGCAGGACAAGCGCGTGCGCCAGGCAATGCTCTACGCCATCGACCGCGCGAACATCGTCAGTCAGGTGCTGGCCGGCCAGGCGTCAATTACCAACACCCACGTGATGGGTCCGCCGGATGCGATTCCGTCTGATCTGAATCAGTACGAGTACAACCCGGACAAGGCCCGCCAGCTGCTGCAGAACGCCGGCTGGGATCCCTCGCGCGTGGTCAAGATTCAGTGGATTCCCGGGATTCGGGATCGCGACGCGACCGTGCAGATCGTCCAGGCTCAGCTGCAAGCGGTCGGGATGCAGATCGAGCTGAATCCGCTCGAGGCGGGTCCGCTGGTGGACAACATGAAGAACCGCACCTTCGACCTCAGCCTGTATGGCGGCGGACTGTACACGATCGACGGCGACAGCACATCCGTGCCGAATGAATGCTCGCAGGCATACCCGGCCGGCGGCAACAACGCGCACTATTGCAATCCCGATGTGGACGCCGCGTTCGCGGCAGGCCGGGCGACGACCGATCCCGCGGCGCGAAATCAGGCGTACCAGAAGGTGGCGCGGATTACCAACGACGAAGTGCCGTACATCTGGCTGTATGTGCCCGCCGCGGTGTGGGCGTACTCCGACAAGCTGCAGAATTTCAAAGCCCACGGCGAGCTGACGTACGGGTTCTGGAACTCGGCGGAGTGGACGCTGGCACAATAGTGGGTTCCCCAGACGGGTCCCAACGTGGGTGGTTTCCCGGTGGTTTCCCGGAGGGGACTCAGATGGTGTTCTCCAGAGCACACCATGGGTCCCACACCCGCCAGCGGCGATGAAACTGTTTTTCGTGCCCCAGCGGACCTGGTCAGAAGTGACGGTAATGGTCCTCGGTAGCTCCGCCCAATAACACCCTATGTATCGCTGGCTCATCCGCCGCATCCTTATTTCCATCCCAGTCCTGCTGGGCATTACGGTCCTCAGCTTCTGCTTCGTACGCCTGGCGCCAGGCGATCCGGTGCGGATGATGATCAATCCCGAATACATGGCTGGCGGGGCTGAAGACTTTGTGGCGCGCAAGCGGGCGGAGCTGGGCCTGGACCAGCCATTGCCAATCCAGTACGTGGCCTGGCTTGGCGAGGTGGCCCAGGGCAATCTCGGGTACTCGTTCTTCGACCGGCGGCCAGTCGGAGACATCCTCAAAGAGCGCATCTGGCCGACCACGGAGTTGATGGGCACCGCGCTGCTCCTGGCGCTCGCCTTCGGCGTGCCCCTCGGCCTGATGGCGGCGATTCGCCAGTACTCGGCACTGGACTATGCCTCGGCCGTGATCAGCCTGGCGACCATCTCCACGCCGAGCTTCTTTCTGGGCCTGGCGGCAATTTACGTCTTTTCGCTCAAGCTCGACCTGCTCCCCACGTCGGGCATGTTCACCGCTGGCGAGCCGCGCAGCGTCGGCGATGACCTGCATCATCTGATCCTGCCGGCGGTGATCCTGGGGCTCAATCTAGCCGGACCATTCGTGCGGTATGCCCGCGCCAGCTTGCTCGAAGTGATCCGGCAAGACTATTTGACGACGGCGAAGTCCAAGGGACTGCAGGGCCGGCTGGTGATTCTGCGCCACGCCTTGCCAAATGCACTGCTTCCGCTCATTACGGTGATCGGCATTCAGATTCCAGCGCTGTTTGCGGGCGCGGTCGTCATCGAGCAGATCTTCGCGTGGCCCGGCATGGGGCAGCTGGCGCTGGCGGCAATCACCCAGCGGGACTACCCCGTGCTGATGGGCTTCACGATGATCATCGCCGTGCTGGTGCTGCTCTCGAACCTGTGCGCGGACATCGCCTACGCGGTGGTCGATCCCCGCATCCGACTGCAATGAACGTGGCTGTTTCCGCGACCGCTCAACGTCCGGGCCCGACCATGCCGCAAGCCGCGCCGTCGACTGCCGCGCGCTCGCCGGGGCAGATGGCCATGCGGCGGTTCCTGCGCCACCGACTGGCGTTGCTGGGTCTGGTCATTCTCGCGGTGATCGCCGCGCTCTCGATCCTCGCGCCGCTGCTGGCGCCCTCCGACCCGCTCAAGGTGGACCTGGCGTTCTTCCGCAAGCCACCCAGTCCCACCCACCTGCTGGGGACCGATTCGGCGGGTCGCGACGTGCTCAGCCGCCTGATCTACGCGGGCCAGGTGTCGCTGACGGTCGGACTCGTGGCGGCGCTGATGTCCAGCGGCATCGGTCTGCTGTTGGGGTCGATCGCCGGCGCGTACGGCGGATGGGTCGACGCGGTGGTCATGCGCCTGACCGACGTGATCCTGTCGTTTCCGGCGCTGGTCGTCATTATCACCCTGGTGGCGCTCGTCGGACCGAGCATGGTGACGATCATGGTCGGCATCGGTCTCTTTTTCTGGCCGACAGCCTGCCGCCTGGTGCGCGCGCTGGCGCTCTCGCTGCGCGAGCAAGACTTCTTCCTGGCGGCACGCGCGCTGGGGGCGACGCGTGGGCACCTGATTGCACGCCACCTGGTGCCATCCGTGCTGTCGCCGCTGACGGTGACGGCGACGTTCGCCGTCGCGCAGGCCATCTTGCTGGAAGCGGCGCTGTCCTTTCTAGGGCTCGGTGTGCGCCCACCGCAACCCTCGTGGGGCAACATGCTTTCCGACGCACAGTCGCTGACGATCCTGGAGTCGATGCCGTGGTTGTGGCTGCCGCCGGGACTCATGATTGCGATCACCGTGCTGGCAATCAATTTCATCGGCGACGGTTTGCGCGACGCGCTCGATCCGCGGCAGCGCACGTGAGGCCAGCAGGTGTCGGTGTCAGCGGAGGCAACGGTTGAGAAGTTGGGCACGCTGCGCACGCCCGTTCGCGCGCCGGAGGCATGATGATCGGTTGCTCGAAATTGGAGATTGACACCCCCGCGCTGGTGCTGGACCTCGGGGTGATGGAGCGCAACATCGACCGTATGGCATCGACGTTTCGAGCGGCGGGCGTCGGCTGGCGGCCGCATACCAAGGCCATCAAGACGCCGGCGATCGCGCACAAGCTGCTCCAGGCCGGAGCGCTCGGCGTCACGTGCGCCAAGGTCGGCGAAGCTGAGGTCATGGCTGCCGCCGGCATTCGCGACATCCTGATCGCCAACCAGGTGGTCGGCGCCGCGAAGATCGCACGGCTGGTGAACCTGCTGCCGCACGCCGACGTGGTGGTGGCCGCCGATTCGCGGCAAAACGCGGAAGCGCTGAGTCGCGCGGCGTGCGAGGTTGGGCGGCGCTTGCGCGTCGTGATCGAGGTGGACGTGGGCATGCACCGCGCCGGGGTACCGCCCTCGGGGGCGGTTGACTTTGCGCGCGTTGTTGCCTCTCAACCGGGGCTGCGGTTCGCCGGAGTCATGGGCTGGGAAGGTCAGACGGTGGGCATCGCCGATCGCTCGGAAAAGGAGCGGGCAGTGGTGGAGTCCGTGCGCTTGTTGACGGACTGCGCCGCCGCGTGCGCGGCGGCTGGGCTGCCGTGTGAGATCGTGAGCTGCGGTGGCACGGGCACCTACGCCATCACTTCTCGGTTGCCGGGCGTGACCGAGATTCAGGCTGGCGGCGGCATTTTCGCCGACGTCTACTACCGTGAGGTCATGCACGTGGACCACGAATGCGCGCTGACGGTGCTGGCCACCGTCACGAGCCGTCCCACTCCGACGCGCGTCATCTGTGACGCGGGCAAGAAGACGATGAGCAGCGACGCGGCGGCGCCACGACCGCTGATTTCGGCGGATGTGGAGTCGATCGGCCTCTCGGCGGAGCATGCGCGCATTTCGCTGCGCACGCCGTCTGAGGCGCCCGAGATCGGCGACAAGATCGAGTTTGTGGTTGGCTACAGTGACACCACCACCATGCTCCACGACGAGATCTACGCGGTGCGCAACGGTCGCCTGGAAGTGATCTGGCCGATCCTGGGGCGGGGCAAACTCCGTTAGAAGAAGACGGCCACAAACGTGGGCGAGCGCCGTCTGAGCGAACGCCGGTTCAATGAGTCCACCTACGGTGGAGCCCTTCGAGGGGTTCTTCGTCAACCCGCTGGAAGAGCGTGACTTCCACAAACGTGGGCGAGCGCCGTCTGAGCGAATGCAGGTGCAGCGAGTCCACCTATGGTGGAGCCCTTCAGGGTGTTTTGCAACGTGTTAGACCTCGAGGGCGGGGCTTTGGCGCGAGCGTTTATGCCCGCGCGCCGGGCCACGGCGAGAACACGTTGTCGGGATTCACCACCGACCGCAGCCCTGGATAGTGGCGGCTCAGGACGTCACCCATGGTGGTGTTTTCAATCCAGTCGTAACCCTCGGGTGTGTAAACCTCGGGCGTGTAGTCATTGCCGAAGAATCGGTCGCTCTTCAGCCGACGCGACGCCATCAGGATGAAGATGCGAAAGGCGGTGTCGCTGAAGCCGAAGCCGGTGGGCTTCGGTTCGGCGAACATGCCGATCATCAGGTCGACGCGGTCGATTCGTCCATCGTAGACGTCGCGCATCTGGCGCACCCACTGGGGATTGTCGGTGACGTCCTCGAACGAGCGAATCGGCCGCAGATGGAGTAGCTCGCGGAAGAGCGAATAGCGCGGGACGCCGAACTCGCGCATGCGCATGACGTCGATGGACGCGAGGTCCACGATCTGACCGTCCGGGCGCGTGAAATATTGCAGGAGCCTGGGATAGTTGTGGAGCTGCAGCGCACCTGGATAGAGCGTGCCGAACGAATACAGCAAATCGGCCGTCGAGGCGGAGGCCAGCAGTTGGTTGCCCTTCACGTCGGTCACCTGGTCGAAGGCTCGCTGTTCGATCAGCGCGTCGTCGGAGGCGCGACGGAACGAGTAGTCGTCGCGGATCAAGGGGTGCATGCGATACACCGCGACGAACTCCTCGGTCAGCGAATACGGCGCGTTGTGCTGCTCCACCTGGGTGCCCGGAATACCGCGGATGACCTCGTCGTCGGAGATGCGCCGCAACAGCGGACTGAGCGCCTGGCCGCCCACGCCCCACCAGTTGCCCCGCAGCGCGTACACGGTGGTGGGGTGCGCGATGATGGCCGGCGTCCACTCCACGGTGTGAATTTTGGCAATGAGCGCCGCGTTGATCAGGCGCGCTTTCTGGAAGAGCTGCTCGTCGGTCCAGTCGGGATACGCGCTGCCCAGTCGATCGCAGATCGCATTGTGCTCGCGGGCGAAGACTGTCAGCAACAGGCCGAGTCCGAGCCACCAGCCGGGCACGGTCGCGAGCTCGTCCAGCAGGGGTGGCGGCAGGTGGTCCTCGCCATTTTGCTGGACCATTCGCAACTTGCCGCTTGCGCCGGTGCGCACGCTGCCCTGCACTTGCGGGTCGGTTGGGTACAGCTGTGAGGCGTCCCACCACGGCGTCTGGAGATTGATGTGGGTGGGCGGGGCACCGGTGGTGTTCGGAGGACGGGTTGGATCGGGAATCGTCTTCGGGATGAGCATCGGATTTTGCGGGAAGTCGTCACCGCCAGGCAGCGGAATCTGCCACATGTTGTTTTTGTCGCCGGTACCGTGGGTGAACCAGTCGCGAGTCATGAACTGGATCCACGCCGCGGCGAGCATGTTCAAGCTGGTCGCGGGCACGAACGTATCGCGCGTCAGCAGCTCGCGACTGACCACGCGCGGATTCGGACTGTAGATTTCCGGCTCGGGGTCGGGGTATGTGAACTCGTTGGGGACGTTGCGTCCGAAGCGCGTGTTGACGGAACCCATGCGCGGATCGCGGAGGTCGTTGAACGAGCCGTCCTCGGTGCGCTGCGTCAGGTAGCTGGTGTCCTTTGCCTGGAGGTCCGGCTGCGGCAGGCTTGGCAGGATGTTGGTGTCGTGCAGATTCTTCCAGCGGAGCATGACTCGCTCCCCGAGCAGCAGCACCAGGCCAAATGGAAGCGGCAGATTGGGCCAGCCGATGCGCTGCTCCAGCCGTACGGCGGCGTACGCGTACAACTGCGCGGCGACGGAGGGCGTGTAACTATAGCGTCCGCCGGGTCCCTGAATAGCCCGGCGCACGACTTCGGCGCCAAGCAGCGCAACCGCGGCAGCAATCAGCACTCGCCGCACCAGAACCAAGCGAGGAGGTTCCATAAACGCCCAATACTACACGCCCCTCACCCCAGCCCTCTCCCTCTGGGAGAGGGAGCGCACGTTTCAGGCGGTGAGCTGGGCGCAGAGTTGGTCCAGGCTCGCCTGGATGTCGGCGTCCGACAGGAAGTCCTGGGTCAGGTCCATGAGATGCTTGATGTTGGCCGCGGCGGCGTTGTCCATGTCCTGGGCGTCTTGTGTCAGCGAGAGCTGGAAGCGGTAGTAGGACTGGTTGGGTCCGCCGGTGTTCAGCAGTTGCTGGAGCTGGTAGTCGACTGTTTCGCTGGAGCCCTGGAGGGCAACGTCGAGGACCGGCTGGGCCCACTCCAGCTGGCCCCAGCGCGAGGCGTCGTCGTACTTGATGGGATGACGTAACTCGCCGGTGCCGATGGAGACCATCAGCACGCCGTCGCCGGTGCGGCCCATCTTGATGGCTTCGGCGTAGGCGCACATGGCGGGGTTGTTGGCGATGACCCCGCCGTCGATCAGCGCGTAGTACTGGAGTGGGTCCGCGGTGCCAATCTTCTCGGGTGGAAAATAGGTGGGCGCCGCGGAGGTCGCCCGCGCGACCTGGCGCATCGGGAAGTCGTAATCCGCGCTGGCTCTGGCCCGCTCGCTCTTGAAGAAGATCGGCATCTGCTTTTCGATGTCGTAGCTCGGGACGACGACCGGCTTGAGCGCGTCTTTCAGTCGCACCTCGCCGAAATAGCGCTGCAGGGTGGTCTCGATGCCCGTCGCCGGGTAGCGAGCGCCGGCCAGCGCTTCGATGTGCAGCACTTCGCGCCAGGAGTGCGGAAAGATGCTGTCGCCCTGCGTTTCGTACAGATTGACGATGTCGTGGGCGGACTTGTCGGGCTTGCCGTCGGCGGCCGGCTTGGTCAATCCAAGGGCGATGATGCCACCGGTCGACGTGCCGGCGAGCATGTCGAACATGTCGCTGATCGCCCGGTGTGTGCGATCCTCGATGGTTGCCAGGATCAGTGCCGGGATGATGCCGCGGATCCCGCCCCCGTCGACGGCGAGTACCTTGAATGGCGGTGCCATGACGAGTCACTTTACAGAGGTTGATGCCAGTGCCATCACGCTGCCGCCGCCCGATCGGCGGGGTGGGCCTGGCTTTGGCATGCCGCCGGCGGATACGGGCAATCCGCTGCTCGACTGGATCAGCAACTCGCTGCTGGCGCTGGTCCAGGCCGAGCGACGCGTCGACCCGTTTTTTCGACCGTGGTTCGATGCGCTGCTGCGCGAACGGCTTTCGGAGTGGGTGACCGAGCTGATCAACAAGCGGCGGACCGATGAGGGCTTGCGGCTGGCCGAAGAACGCGAGCAGCCGGACGAAGAGGCGCACCTGCAGGAGATCATCGACGCGTTCGATGCGCAGATGCGTCGGCTCTGGAACCCGGGTTATTTCGAGCGCGGCGGCAACACCAAGACGCATGGCGTCGTCCGCGCCGAGGTCATCATTCGCAATGATGTGCCCGCGCATATGCGACACGGCATCTTCGCCGAGCCGCGCACGTTCAACGCGTGGGTACGCTACTCCGGGCCCGGGCCGGTCTGGTCGCCTGACATCGAGGACATCGGCTTTTTGAGCATGGCCATCAAGCTGATGGGCGTGCCCGGCAAGAAGCTGATGGACGACGAACAGTTCACCCAGGACCTGTTCGGCACCTGCGTGCCAACGTTCGTCTCGCCCGACACGCGCGCCAACGCGCAGCTGCAGCACTGGAGCTACAAGAACGCGGCCGTCTTCTACTTCTTCAACTTCAAAGAGTCGCACATCCTGGACTCGATCATGAACTCGCTGTGGACGCGCACTCAGTCGAGTCCGCTGGAGTGTCAGTACTTCAGCACCGTGCCATACCTGCTGGGCGAAGGCCAGGCGATGCAGTACTCGTTTCAGCCGCGGCTGCGCTCGCGCACATCGGTACCGAACCTGCCGGGCAGGCCGCCAGACAACTATCTGCGCCAGGCAATGGCCGCGACGCTCGGTCGCCAGGACGCCGAGTTCGACATCTGCATCCAGATGCAGACTGATCCGTTCCTGATGCCAATCGAAAACGCGGCGGTGATGTGGCCGACACGCCTGTCGCCGCGCGTGCCGGTGGCCACGGTTCGCATCCCACGCCAGACCTTCGACTCCCCTGAGCAGATCGCCTTCGCGCGCGTGCTCAGCTACAACCCGTGGCACTGCCTGCCCGAGCATCGACCGCTGGGCAACATCAGTCGCGCGCGCAGGCGGCTGTACTCGGAGATGTCCCAGCTGCGGCAGCGGATGGACAACGTGGCGCATTACGAGCCGACTGGCGACGAGACGTTTCCCGGGTGGACGCCGCCCACTCCCTCTCCCCCTGGGAGAGGGCTGGGGTGAGGGCACATATATGCACCCCTCACCCGCGCGTAGCGCGACCCCTCCCAGGGGGAGAGGTGGTCGATGCTGCGAATTGCGAAGGGGTTTCCCGTGAGGTCACGAGTCTGGACTCTAACGTCCGCACTGCTTCTCCTGGTTCTGGCGACCGCACCGGCTGCGCATCTGGCTTCGGCGCAGACGGTCAAAACGGGCGGCATACTCACTGTCGCGCTCGACGGCGAAATCGACAGCATCGATCCGCTCAAGTCGGTCACCATCGTCGGCGGGCAGGTATGGCGCCAGCTCTACGAGAGCCTCGTCACCGCCAACACCACCCTCGACGGTGTGGTACCCCAGTTGGCCACCTCGTGGGACATCTCGCCTGATGGGCTGACCTACACGTTCCACTTGCGTCCGGGCGTCAAGTTCCACAACGGCCAGCCCTTCACCGCCGCGGACGTCAAGTACACGTTCGGCAAGGTGATGGATCCGAACTTCGGCTCGCCGCTGCGGCCGAACTTCACGCCGGTCGACCACCTGGACGTCATCGACGACTCGACCGTCGACTTCGTCATGCAGCATCCCTACGCGCCGTTCCTGACGCAGCTCGAAACGCTGCGAATCGAGCCGAGCGGCACCAACAACGACTTCAGCACCACGCCCATCGGCACCGCCCGTTCAAGTTCGTGGAGTGGGTCACCGGCCAGGACATCACAATCACGAAGAACCCCGACTACTGGGTTGCCGGCCAGCCGTACCTCGACGGCGTGGTCTTCCGCCCGGTGCCCGAGCCTTCGACGCGCGTCGTGGACCTGCAAAGTGGCAACGTCGACCTGCTCAACGCGGTCCCGCTCGACCAGGTCAGCGCGTTGCAGCAGGACAGCACCGTCCAGGTATGGTCCGTTGCGGGCGTCGTGCGCGACCACGTCGGCTTCAACATGACCCGACCGCCGTTCCAGGACAACCCCAACCTGCGCAAGGCCATCGCCTGGTCGGTCGATCGGCAGACTATTGCCGACCAGCTGCTGTACGGGTTGGCCAAGCCCGCGCAGATCCCCGTGCCGGAGACCAACTGGGGGTACACCAGCGAGATCAACAATCCGGTCGGGTACGACCTGACTCGCGCGAAGGCGTTCTACGATCAGGCCAACCCGAAGCCCTCGACCATTACCGTCAAGGTCAGCCCGACGTACCCGGACGAGGTGAAGATGGCCGAGCTGCTGCAGCAGAGCCTGGCCCAGATCGGGCTGAACCTGCAGATCCAGCAGTTGGAATGGTCGACGTGGATCAAGGACGTCGTCACAAATGGCGACTACGAGATGGAGATCGTCCTCATCTCGGGCGGCATCGATCCCGACGGCTTCTACTACCAGTGGCTGCACACCGGCGAGGTGTTCAACCTGACGAAGTACTCGGACCCGACGCTGGACTCGCTGCTGGAGCAAGCGCGCAGCACGCTCGACCAGGGGCAGCGCAAGCAGCTCTACGATCAGATTGCGAACAAGATGGTCGACGACCAGCCGTGGTCGCACATCATCTACAGGCAGTCAGTCATGGCCGGCACGCCGGCGCTGAAGGGCTTCGTCATGACCGGGCGGAACGACATGGACCTTCGGGCGGTCTGGCTAGACAGGTAGCAGCCATTGTTTCCCCAGAGGGGACCCAGGGGGAAGAACGGCGATTCCCCCGTGGGGACCGAGGGTCAGCACAAGTTCCCCAGAGGGGACCGACGGTCAACATGATTTCTCCCAGAGGGGACCCCCACGGGGGAGAGACGCGCTTGGCCCGACGCCGGCGGGGTAGGGTGACCTTAGCTCCACCTTAATTTTGAGACGCCTCGCGGCGATGATTCCTGTTCTTGCTGGCAGTGACGATCATGGCGCTGCTGGGT